>JAJPEA010000007.1 GCA_023252335.1 Nitrosotalea sp. | reverse complement strand
ATCAAAATGTTCCATCCAGAGGTTGTTGATTTTGCAATGCCTGCTTCTGGATGGTTCCAGGGCATGGCAATAATTTCAATCAAGAAGAGATATCCCGGACAGGCCAAAAAAGTTATGATGGGCCTTTGGGGAATGGGACAACTTGCACTGACAAAATTCTTTGTCGTAGTAGACGAAGATGTCAATGTGCACGATTTCAATGATGTAATCTGGGCAATTACCACAAGGTCAGATGCTGCAAGGGATACAATAATTATCAACAACACACCGACAGATACACTAGACCCAGCATCACCGTTTGTAAACTTGGGTTCCAAGCTTGGAATTGATGCAACACAGAAAACAAAGGAAGAAGGATTCCAAAGAGAGATTCAAGAACTTGTAAAATCAGACCAGCCCACAAAGAATCTGGTTGATTCCAAATGGTCTAGTTATGGTATCTAGTAGATTCTAACAACATTGTAGAAATTGTCGCGCTCTTCTACTTGATATCCAATTTGCTTTACTGCCTGGATTATTTTTTCGCCAGTAAGCTCAGTAGAGCGTGCGCCAGTACATGAGACCACCTCTTCGCCTAAGAGCGTGCCTCCAAAGTCGTCGGCACCATACTGCAAGGCCATTTGTGCCATGGCAACTCCATTTGTAAGCCAAGATGATTGTATATGCGGAATCAAATCATTGTACATTATTCTAGATATTGCAATCATCTTCAAGAGTTGTGTTCCACCTGCAGGGAATTGTACCGTCTCTTGTTTTTGCATCAAAGTATTGTTTGGCTCAAAACTCCACGGGATAAAGGCCATGAATCCATTTGTCTTTTCCTGCAGTCTTGCAATTTTCATAAAATGCTCTGCAACATCATCTCTTGTCTCCACATGACCATACATCATGGTAGCAGAGGCAGGTATTCCCATACTATGAGCTTCTTCCATAATTCTAATCCACGTATCACTTGAGATCTTTTTTGGACTGATAATTTTTTTCACTTCGTCAACTAGAATTTCTGCACCAGCACCAGGAATTGATTGCATGCCTGCTTCTTTGAGCCTTGACAAGACTTCTTTTGTGCTAGTGTGTTCAACTTTGGATATCATGTCAACTTCAGACGCTGACAGACCATGAACTCCAACTGTAGGAAATTTTTTTCTAATTAATCTAAATGCATCTTCAAAGTATTCGATCTTAAGAGAAGGATTGTGTCCTCCTTGGAACATCACTTGAGTAATGCCAAACATTTCCCATGCAGCTTTAACTCTAGATTCAATCTTGTCAAGTGTTACAGTATAAGATTCTTCATGGCCAGGTGGTCTGTAAAAAGCGCAAAACTTGCAATCAGTGATGCAGACATTGGTATAATTTAGAATCATGTTATTTACAAAAGAAGAACGTAGTCCAAACTTTTTTCTTGTAAGATGTCCTGCAACAAGACCCATCAAGTGTACATCATCAGAATCTAAGAGTCTCTTGCATTCTTCGATTCCAGGCCTTGTGCCTACAAGAGAGTTCTCTAAAATGTCACCAATTTCAGAATGATGAAGCTGTGCTGTCAGTTGGCTCAATTGACTGTGTTTTCTCTTTAGCGTATTTAATCGTTTGAGAACAAAATGGCCTTGGTACAATCACACTAGAAAAAGTTAAGCACATTAAAAATTAATTTTGGAAAAAAATCACTAAAATTTTTTGATAATTTTTCCCAATGGTATAACTTGTAAATTCTTGTCCAATTTCCCCGCTATTTTTAAGTAGGGCACACCAACGATTAACACCAATGGTAACAGGCCACCAGATTCGAATGAATCGTATTTTACGCAATGGCAAGATGCTCTGCATTCCCATGGACCATGGAATATCAAGCGGTCCGCTAAAAGGAATCGAGGATCCGTATGCATTGATTTACAATTGCCAACATTTTGGTCTTACATCAGTTATCATCAACAAAGGAATTCTCAAGAACTTGCCAAAACCAACCAAGATTGGATTAATCGTACATTTCTCAGGTAGCACTTCATTATCTGCATACCCAAATAGAAAGATGCTCACAGGTTCAGTTGAAGAAGCATTACGACTTGGTGCAGATGGAGTTTCACTTCACATCAATATCGGAGGAAAAGAGGAACCAGAAATGATAGAACAACTAGGCAGAATTGCAGACGACTGTCACAAATGGAGCATGCCCCTTTTGGCAATGATGTACCCAAGAGGCGAGAATATCAAAAACCCACACGACCCAGAGATAGTGGGCCATGTTGCAAGAATTGGAGCCGAGTGTGGTGCAGATATTGTAAAAACACTTTACACAGGAGATGTTGATTCGTTCAAAAAGATAGTCAAGAGTACACCAGTACCTGTTGTCATAGCTGGCGGTCCAAAGTCAAAGACAGACCAGGACATACTACAGATGACCGAAGAGGCAATGGAGGCAGGCGCCAAGGGAGTAACATATGGAAGAAACATCTTTGAGCACAAAGACCCAGGCAAATTGACTCATGCTCTTTCTGCAATAATATTTAGAAAAGAAACAGCAAAGGAAGCTGCAAAGTACATTGAGCAAAAATAGAGAATTAATTATTGCCCCAAAAGTTTCAAGGGGTCAGATTTCCAAATTTTTATCAGAGATAGAAAAAGAAGGAATCAAAATTGTAAGCCTAGACCCTGCATGGCTCAAAGGAATCAAGACCAAAGTTTCCACAGTACACACCTCAATAAATGCAGATTATGTCATAGTTGACAAGGTTACAAAGATCAAGGGCAAAAAAATTGGAATGAAGTTCAAGGTTCTCTCAAACGCAGACATTGAAAAAATACTCCAGTTTGCAAAGGCAGGACTGGACTTTGTCATAATAGAGGTAACGGACTGGAAGATAATTCCACTTGAGAACATAATAGCAAAGCTGCACAAGATTCACACCGAAGTATTTGCAGTTGCAAACACCCCTGATGAGACCCGCAAAATGTTTTCAATATTGGAGATAGGTGTTGACGGCGTGATATTTTCAACTAGTTCTATAAATGAAGTAAAAGAGACCATGGTATATCTTGGAACAAAGAACTTTGATCTAAGGCCTGCCAAGATTTTAGAAATTAAAGAAGTAGGAAATGGAGAGCGTGTTTGTGTAGACACTGCATCTATTCTAGGGCGTGGGGAGGGGATGTTAATTGGAAGCAGATCTAATTTTCTTTTCCTAGTACACAATGAATCAGTTGGCTCGTCATTTACTTCACCAAGACCTTTTAGAGTAAACGCAGGTGCAGTGCATTGCTATACGTTGTCCCCAGATGGAACAACAAATTATTTATCAGAACTTGAGACTGGTTCTGAAGTTTTGGTCATCAATTCACACGGCAAGGCAAGAAGAGCAACTGTGGGACGCTCCAAGATAGAAAGCAGGCCAATGTTGATGATAAAGGCACAGATTGGAGATGAGGTAGGCGGAATCATTGCACAAAATGCCGAGACCATACGATTTGTGCGTCCAAATGGCCATCTGGTATCAGTTACACACCTAAAAAAAGGAGATATCGTACTTGCATATTCCAAGCCAGCAACTGGAAGACATTTTGGCATGGAAGTAGACGATGAGTATATTGTAGAAAAATAAGCTCTAAAAAATTATTATACGTCAACATAACAACAAAGTCGTTGAGTCTTCATTGCAATATTTGCATTACAGAAATAGATGAAAATGATGTAGAATCGCACATCAACTCACCAAGCCATCTGCAAAACAAGTCAAAAATTTCTACAAGCGGCAAAGGCTTGGACAAGAGTGTGGCAGCCATGTGGCTAAAATCATTTGTATAAAATATCATCACAAATTAAATTTATATCAAAATACACACTAGCAAGACTTTATTAAAAATAAAAAAGATATGTTTATTCGAATTTCTTTTTTAGCTGGATTATTTCAGCCATCTCATCTTTGAGATGTTTCTTCAAAAGAGATTCATGTTCTCGTTTATGCTTCCAGTACAAGTTCATCATTGATTGTCTGGATCGTGCATGTTTTAATGCAGCAGCATATTTTCTGTGGCTTTGCTCAACAATTCGAAAATATGATTTGCTGTTAGAGGTAACCATAGCAAGAATCGCGGTTCTTAATAAATAACCTTTCCTATCTAGTTAGACTAGAGCAGGTGCTATAGTGATATGGGTTTTTTCCAGTTAGGAACAAGCTGCATCTTACGAAGAGACGGTTCCTCCATTGTTCGTTTTTGTGCAATTTTGACATATTTTGCAGACTTGTCAACTCCATGATATTTTCTATGAAGAAATCTTGCCATCTTGGTAGTTTGTCCGCTTCCTACAAATGGATCAAGTACAATGTCGCCTACGTTACTATACAATTGAATCAAACGATACGGTATCTCTTCTGGAAATGCAGCAGGATGAAACTTTCTGTAACTTGGAGGCATAGGGGCAATGTGCCAGACAGAGTTTGCAACCTCTTTTTTCATCAAATCATCAAGCACTAGCTTGCTTTTTTTGTCCTTGACATTATGAAACGGCGCTTTTCTGAAAATAATAATCTGCTCATGCATTATGTTTGGGTAGTAATACGTGGGATAGGGATGCTGGACTGTAACCCTGAATCTTTTTTTCCCGCCAGTAACTTTATTCCAGATTATCTCTTCAAAGAAGCTCCAACCTATCTCTTTTTTTGTCAATTCTACAAGAAGTAATGCAGGCAAGGGAAGTTTGTTTTTGCCTTCAATTATTTCGTTGCCTATGACAATACAACAAAATCCACCGGGTTTTGTTACACGATGCACTTCAGAGAAGACTGTGCGCATTTCATCAAGCCAATCCCCAATAGACGTCTCAACTGTTCCTCGATACCATTTCTCAGTATCTTGGTGCTCTTGATAGTTTATGGCATTGTGATAAGGCGGAGATGTGACAGTTAACGCAATTTTATTGTCAGGTAGGTGAGATAGATCTTTAGAATTTGCTACAACAATGGAATTTGGTTTCCACACGACAGCCCTCAATCATTTTGATATTTAACAGTTGTAAAAATAAAAAATTATTCGGGCATGAAATTAAATCAAAGAAAATCACCTAAAACATGTACGTGACATGTTTTAGACAATCATGCGTTTTTCTTTACTTCTATTTCTATAGTAGATACATTTCTTGATCTCCCATCCAATGATTGAAGATGCTCAGATCCTATGCTGATTTGTCCTATAGAATATCCAGAGTTGTCCGTTCTTCGTGCAATTATTTGTGCAACATCTACTGCCCTACCTATGCTAAGTCCTCTTGCCTTTATTGAGACCTTTGGGTTGTTAGCCAGCTGTATGAGCGCAGATGTTACGTATGCCATAATAGGCTTTTTTCCGATGAAGACAACGTCTTTTGTGTCATGTGATGTGTCTGAACTCATAGATACCCTCTATGAGAGGTCGTTTCATAAAAGTTTCTTCCATCCACAGGTTTCTGCCAAACGTAACATGTATCCAAGATTCATTCCAAGAGTAGGAACAACTTGCATCATGGAATAATAATTGAGAGATTCCATTTGATGAGTAAAATATTGAAATTATATTTCTGTCATATGGACAAATGGATGCTAATCTAAATATACTAGTAGAATGTAGAGGCAATTAATGTCCAACCAACACATAAAGATCGGTTTGGTCGCATTAGCATTAGCAACCATAATGGTTTTTGCAACAGCCATGCCGGCTGTAAATGCATTGACACCAAGTTCAGTGTATGCAAAATACTCCCAGAAAACAGACAGAACTGCAGGAGGACAACACATTTGTGGACAAGTATTATGTTCACCAAATACATGGTCCAAGATGAGTCAGAAGCTTCTTGATGCACAACGCGATCCTAGCAAATGCATGGATTCATTGAAAGGATGGATGTATTGCACACAGCCAGCCATGAGTATGCCAAAGAACTCAAAGTAAGTGCCGAAAACTCATGTTAACCAAGGTCTGCGTAACAATTGCAGCGTCCAACCCCACAAAGGTATCTAGTGAGTTAAAGCATGCTCTTGTAAAGTCAGACTATGCAGAACTCAGGTTAGATTTTTTAAAACCAAATCAAGTTCCTTTTTGTTTAACTCTAGTTAGAAAACATCTCAAGAGGTGTGTATGCACATTACGCCCGGTCTCAGAGGGTGGAAAATTTTCAGGCACTGAAAAAGAAAGGATCTCAATACTAAAACTGATTTCAGAGTTTGAGCCATATCTATTAGATGTAGAATACAACACGTTAAAGAAAAACAAAGAGTTGTCAAGATACCTAAAAAGTACAAAAACCAAAATCTTGGTTTCATGGCATGATTTTACAAAGACCCCAAATGAGCAGATTCTAAGATCAATGCTTAAAAAAATGTCCAAGATTTCAAATAATGTAAAAATTGTAACCACTTCAAAAACAATCGAGGATACAATACGCATTCTTTCCCTTTACAAGTCAAAAACAAGAAATGTTAGCCTAATTTCTTTTGCAATGGGAGACTATGGCAGGATGTCAAGAATTTTGTGTACAAAACTTGGCAGTCCATACACCTATGTCTCCCTAGGCAAACCAGTTGCTCCAGGTCAATTCAGTCTAAAAGAAATTAAGCGCATACTGTCGTTAGAAGATCAAAACTAGAACATTTTCAGTCAGACTGGTCAAAATATCTTTTAACAAATTGTGACTCGGCTTTTTTTATTCTAGATGAATCAGCCACGTCGTGTGCCATGTTGACAAGATCACTTTTGGTCAAATCTGTGATAACAGCATCTTCTTTTTCAGACTCTAAAGCATATTCAATATCATTTAAGACATCAATGTTACCATCAAGTGCCTTGATACAATCATCAAGCAGACTAGCAAAATCGTCCTTGTCTTCCAATATTTTCATCAATATAGTTTGCATTAATTAATTGATCTGTAGGGTGTAAGGCACCAATGGCACCCTTATTATAAAAGAAAGACGAAAAAGATACCGTGAATCCAAAGGCGTCTCAGAATAACATGCCTCGAAATGTAATCATTTTGGCTACAATAGTGACAATACTTCTTGGCATGTTTAGGCTGGTATTATTTTTGATACTAGTATGGGTTGCAGCCATAGTGTTCATCATAGCATACCAATACAATTCAACTCGAAGACCCAAAAGCAATTTTGTTTGCCTAGATTGTGCCACTTTACATCAAGAATCTGCATGTCCAAAATGCGGCTCAAGGCTCAAGAAAATATATTCTCAAAGTGACAAGTACGGAATCTAAGATATTTCAAACACAAACACCCACATGTCTTCTAATCGCTTAAATCACGATTCATCAGGTAGAAAACAATGACCAAGACCTATGCGGTCATAGGAGACCCAATAGATCATTCATTTTCACCTGCACTTCACAATGCGGCTTTTTTGTTTACAGGTCTTGATTGCACATACATCGCATACAGAATTCCAAAAGGGGAACTAGAATATGGAGTTGAAGCTCTAAAAAAAATCAACATTGCAGGATTCAACGTTACAATTCCCCACAAAGTTGACATGATGAAATTTCTTGATGAGTCAGACAATGAATGCAAAGTGGTTGGTGCTACAAATACAATAGTAAACGAAGACGGCCGTTTCAAGGGTTACAACACAGATGTTGACGGATTCTTGGATCCAATAAAAAAAAGAAACATCGATTCCAAAGGCTCTGACGTTTTGCTTATTGGTGCAGGCGGAGCTGCAAGGGCAATCATTGCAGGATTTGCTAAAGAAAAAGTTCACAGAATAACCATTACAAACAGAACTCGCGAAAGGGCAGAAAACTTGGTCAAATTTGCTCAAGGCTTGGGGCTTGAATCAGATTATCTTGATCTCGAGTCAGCAGGAGATACAGCCAACAAATACAAGTTTCTAGTAAATGCCACATCAGTTGGACTCAAAGGAATTGGTTGTCCCATATCTACTAGAAACATTGGCAAAGAGTCCATTGTATATGATATAGTCTACTTGCCAGTAGAAACTCCTTTGATTGATCAGTCAAAGAATCAAGGTGCGACCATCATATATGGGTGGGAAATGCTTCTTGCTCAAGCGATGAAGTCATTTGAGATTTGGACTGACAAGCCAGCACCACAGCAAGCCATGAAATTAACCCTGCTTGGGAGATTCTAGAGATGAGCAAAGTAAAAGCAAGTATGCATGGTGCAGTTTCAATTGTTAATGCAATTGCAACAGGCAAAGGAGCAACACTTGGCATATCACTAGGCATAGAGGCAATTGTAGAAACCCAGCCAGGAAAGGGAATAATATTTGAGAACAAGGAATCAAACCTTAGTTCTCGTCTAATACGAAATGTTGTGGAAACATCAGTTCCAAAATCAGAGCTTGAAAAAAACAAGATAACAATTTTTGTAAAATCAGAAATTCCTTCAGGATATGGATTAAAGAGTTCTAGTGCGATTTCATCAGTCATATCACTTGCATGTGCAAAGATATTCAGACCAAAAGCAAGCGACCTTGACATTCTAAGAGACGGGGTACATGCATCCATCAAATCTAAGGTAAGCATAACAGGTGCATTTGATGACGCATGTGCATGCTACTTTGGAGGGTTTGTAGTAACAGACAACTCTAACATAAAAATAATAAAATCAGAAAAAGCATCAGAAGATTTGACTGCAGTAATTTTCATCCCCAAATCTAGAAGAAGAGGCAATGTGAAAAAACTAAAGATTCTAAATGGAGTTTTTTCACAAGCATGGGATCTTGCCAACAAGTCAGACTATTGGAATGCAATGACACTCAATGGTCTTGCAACATCAGCCATTCTTGGATCAGAGCCAAAGATTCTAACTGATTTGTTAGACAGCGGTGCACTTGGGGCATCAGTGTCTGGCAATGGTCCATCAATAGCAGCAGTGGTAAAAAACGACAAAGTGTCAAGCATGAAAAAAGTATTTGCATCCCAAGAAGGAAGTATTATCATCTCGCCAATAAACAACAAAAAGGCTGAAGTTTATGAAATGTAAGGTAGACAAATCCACTCTATCAGGGACAATATCATGCCCTCCAAACAAGAGTTATTCACATAGAGCTATATTTCTTGCAACACTTGCTAGTGGAAAAAGTACACTAGAAAATGTCTTGCTCTCAAGAGATACTCTAGCTACAGTGAGTGCATGCAAAGCATTTGGCGCAAAAATCAAAATCAACGGTTCCACTGTAACAGTTGAGAGCACCGGAGAAATAATTCCAGAGACTAGTCAAATTGATGCATCAAATTCAGGTACAACCATTAGAATTTCAACCGCAATTGCTTCTCTTACTGATAAAAAAATAACACTTACTGGTGATTCCAGTTTGCAGAAAAGACCAATGCAGCCACTTTTAGACGCACTCACACAACTTGGTGTCAAGTGTACATCAACTGATGGTAAACCTCCTGTCACTGTGGAAGGCAGATCAAATGGTGGAAAGACCCACATATCAGGCTCAATCTCAAGCCAGTTTATTTCTGCACTTGTTATATCTGGTCCAAAAATGAAAAATGGGATTACACTAGAAATAGATGGAGATCTAGTGTCAAAACCATATCTTGATTCTACCATTGCAACAATGAAAAAGTTTGGCGTTACAGTTGATGCGATGATACCATACAAAAAATACAACATTACAAATCAAAAATACAAACCATCAGATTTTGTAGTTCCATCAGATTTTTCAAGCATGGCACTGTTGCTTTCTGCAGCAGTACTGTTGGGAAAGGACATGTCAATTGATGCATCCTTGGGGGATTTGCCACAAGGAGATCGAGAGATACTAGCATACTTGGAAAGACTAGGAGTCAAGATAAACTTGGGAGAAAAAATAACATTGGTCTCCCCAAAACTTCTCAATGGAGGAAGATTTGATCTTTCAAACAACCCAGACTTGCTTCCACCAATGGCAATTCTTGCTCTAAAGACATCAAAGCCAATTGAAATTTACAATGTAAAACATGCAAGATTCAAAGAAACTGACAGGATAGCAATTTTGGCAAAGGAGCTTGCAAAGATTGGAATAGTAATAACAGAGAAAGAAGACGGGTTGATTTTAGACGCGCCAAAGGCCCTCAAGGGTGCAGAGTTGGAATCATCAGATGACCATAGACTCTTTATGGCTTTTACCATAGCAGGCATGTTTGTTGGAAATTGTACTGTAACTGATCCTGATTCTGTCGATGTCTCATATCCAACATTTGTAGAAGACATGAGAAAGATTGGTGCAAATCTTACAATTTAGATTTTCAAATAATTGCTAGCCTGTAATTCCTAGAAGGATTATAAGCACGTAAAAGAGAATTTCATCATGTCTTCAAGCAGCATAGGACAACGTTTTGTTTTTACAAGTTTTGGTGAAAGTCATGGTAAATGCATCGGTGCAACAGTAGACGGTTGTCCAGCAGGATTAGAAATTGAAGAAAAGGACATTCAAGTTATGCTAGATTTACGCAAGCCAGGGCAATCCATTATCACTACCCAGAGAAAAGAGGATGACAAGGTAGAGATTCTTTCAGGGGTATACAAGGGACACACTACAGGGGCCCCAATAACAATGATCATCTGGAACAAGGATCAACATTCAAAAGATTACGACAATCTAACTTTAAAACCAAGACCTGGTCACTCTGACTATCCAGCATTTGTAAAGTATAATGGATTTAATGACATTCGTGGAGGAGGTAGATTTTCAGGAAGACTGACAGCCACATTTGTGATGGCAGGAGCCATAGCGAAAAAATTACTTGTCAAGACTTTGGGGATTGAAACTTTTTCGTATACTTGTCAAGTCGGGAGTGTAAAAATGAAAGAGCATGCAACAATGAAGATGAAAAATTTCGTATACAAAAATGAAGTAAGATGTCCAGACTCGAAAATTGCAGAAAAGATGCGTCAAACAATTCTTACTGCAAGACGAAGGGGAGACTCGATAGGAGGAGTAGTAGAGTCATTAACAGTAAACTTGCCAGTAGGACTTGGGGAGCCAATTTTTGGCTCACTTGAATCAGACCTGAGTAAGGCACTGTTTTCAATTCCTGCTGTAAAAGGCGTAGAATTTGGTTCTGGTTTTCATGGCTCCACCCTACATGGCTCTGAGAATAATGACGAATTTTTAATTAAAAATGGAAAAATTCAAACTAAAACTAACAATGCAGGGGGCATACTAGGTGGCATATCTACAGGCATGCCAATTATTTTACGAGTTGCATTCAAACCAGCATCATCAATAGCAAAAAAACAACAAACTGTCGATCTTCATACAAAAAAACCTGCTTCCTTGATAGTCCAGGGAAGACATGATCCATGCGTAGTCCCGCGAGCACCTCCGGTGGTAGATTCACTAGTATCAGTGGTACTTGCAGACCATGCAATAAGAGCAGGCCTCATTCCGCCGGTCATCAAATAAGAAATGTCTGACATTAACAAATTACGTGACAAGATAGACAAGATTACATTTGATGTTATCAGATTACTCAAGGAAAGAAATGATGTAGCAAAAGAAATTGGAAATTTAAAAAATAATCTCGGTATAGGAGTTACAAATGAGGAAAGAGAAAACCAACTGCGAGCTAGGGTACTTGCATTGTGCAAAGATATAGCACTTGACGAAAAGACTGCAATGACAATGTTAAATTTTCTATTAAACGAGTCTGTCAAGATCCAGTCCGCAGATAAACAGACACACATGTCTGTATTTTTAAAAGCAAAAAAATTAGAAAAAGAAGGAAAAAAGATAATCCACATGGAAGTAGGTGAGCCTGATTTTCTTCCACCAAAGATTGTAAGCAATGCATTATCCGAAGTGTACTCTAAGGGATACACAAAATATGGAGATTCAAAAGGAATGCTAGATTTTAGAGAAGCACTTGCAAAATATGTTACAGAAAAATTTAGTGCTAGAACATCATTCCAGAATATTCTTGTGTCACCAGGAGCACGTTTTTCAGTATTTCTTGCAATCTCCAGTCTACTAAGTCCAGGAAATGAAATCATAGTAATAGAGCCTGCATGGCCTGCGTATAGAGACAATGCTCTCAATTCAGGAGTCAAGGTAAGAACAATACACACAACACTTGAAAACAAATGGGAGCCAAAAATAGAAGACATCCAAAATACAATAAATGGAAATACCAGAATGCTAGTTCTCAATTATCCAAATAATCCAACTGGTAAGATCCTTCCAGCAAAGTTACAAGATCAAATAATGGAATTGGCAATGAAAAATAACTTGTACGTGTTAAGTGATGAGATTTATTCGTCATATGCAAACAAGCCATGGAAAAGCGTTCTTACTTATGGATACAACAAATCCATAGTAACACAGTCATTTTCAAAATCACATGCCATGACAGGCTTTAGAATTGGTTATGCAATATCAAGTCCAGAGATAATAGAAAAGATGTCAAAACTTCAGACCCTTGCATTGACAAATGTTTCAGAGCCCATCCAATATGTAGCAATGAAGGCATTAGAGGCAGACACAACCGACAATACTAAAACCATCAAAAATAGACTGGAATCAATATTGAAAAAAGCAAAAACCATGCAATTGGACTATGTAGAGCCAGATGGGGCAATGTACTTGTTTGCAAGAGTACGACAAGAGAACTTTGATTCAATAGATTTTACAAACAGACTTTTAGACATGGGGGTGGCAATAGCACCAGGAGAAGGATTTGGGAACTATCAAGGATTTGTCAGAATATCAGCCTGTCAGCCAGAAGATACACTTAATCAGGGAATGCAAATAATAGAGGAAAGGTTGGAAAGAAAATAATGAAAAAAAAGATTGCAATAATTGGCGCAGAGGGCCAGATGGGAAAATGGTTCTCAAAATATTTCCTTGAAAAAGATTATGATATAATAGGATACGACTCTGAGAAAGAGATTTTGAACAAATCCGTCACAAAGGCACAGTCTCTTGTGGGGGCAATCCTAACAGCAGATTACGTTATTTTATGCATCCCTGTAAAACGCACGCCTGAAACAATAAGACTGATTGCAAAAGAGATGAAACGAGATTCCTATTTGATAGACATCTCTTCCCTTAAGACAAAAACTGCAGCAGCGCTCTCCAAGATACCAGACAAGGTAAATCCAATATGCATCCACCCCATGTTTGGTCCAGGAACTAAAAAGCTAAAAGGTCAAAATATAATATCGATTCCAATTCGCGATGCAAAAAAAGAAATGGCTGTTGCAAAATCTTTGTTTGAAGAAGCAAATTTTGTGCAGATAGATGCGGCAGAACACGATAAAAAAATAGCAATTGTACTTGGAATGCCACATCTAGTAAACTTGGCACTTGCCAACATATTTGCAAAGGAAGAAAATTTCGCTCTAGTTGAAAAGATGGCTGGAACTACATTCAAAGCTCAAAAGCTTCTCACTACAGGTATAATGACAGAACCTCAAGAACTAATTGAAACAATAATCTCAAATCCTGAAATTCGAAGATATGCAGAAGAATTTTGGAAAGATATTGGTAGAATGCTTATTTTAATTCAAGAAAACAAGACGGAAGAGATGATCAAATACATCTCAAGTGCAAAGGAGAGACTAGCAAAGAACGTTGATCTTGATGAAGCATACAAAAAGCTTGTTACAATGGTAAGCTCTGTAGAAAAATAATTGAAATCTACAAAAATAGTGACATCTTTTTTAATGCAAGACGGCAAGTACCTAATTTTAAAACGAAGTAACAAAGTAAGAACAATGAAAGACCTCTGGGCCGGCATAAGCGGTATCATAGAAGGAAATGAAGAGCCTCTATACAGAGCAAAAAAAGAGATACATGAAGAGACAGGCATTACTGAAAACCAAATCACACTAATTCGAGCTGCGTCTCAAATGAGAACAGATTCTCCCCAATACAAAAATCATGAATGGTTAATTTTTCCGTTCTTGTTTTCAGTAAAAGAACACAAAATAAAATTAAACTGGGAAAACTCGGAATATCAATGGATAACGCCTACAGATCTGGTAAAATTTCAAACAGTTCCTAGTCTTGATAAGGTACTAGCCAGCTTGCTGTAACTTTTCTACTTCAGTAGTGGTAAATCTCTGCTGTGGAAGCATAATGTAAACACAAGCACCACCACACATTGTACATGGAACTGTATTTCCCTTTAGTTGTCCACTTCGTGCATGAATACGAGATGCCTCCTCTGGATCAATAGATAATGCAATTTGTTTTTCCCAATTCAGAGTTCTTCTTGCCTCTGTCATCTCCATGTCCCACTTGATTGCTTTGTCTCGTAGCTTGACCAAGTCTCCTGCATGCGCTGCAATTCTATATGCAATCAATCCCGCCTTGACCTCTTCTGCATTAGGTAATGCAAGATGTTCGGCAGGAGTAAGATAACACAAAAGATCCACACCTTCACTTGCAGAAATTGCCGCGCCAATGGCACTTGCTATATGATCATGTCCAGAGGCAACATCTGTCACCAGAGGTCCTAGTACATAATATGGTACTTCACCAATTAGAGATTTAGCTAGTCGTACATTTGCTGCAACTTCGTTGAGCGGAACATGTCCAGGTCCTTCAACCATCACCTGAACATCTTTTTCATGTGCAGTTTTAGTGAGTCGTGAGATGTTGATCATTTCTTGTACTTGGAGTTCATCATGAGAATCAAGAATAGAACCAGGCCTTAGTGCATCTCCCAAACTAAAAGTAACATCATACTTTCTTGCAATTTCTATAAGATAGTCAAAGTGTTCATAGTATGGGTTTTCCTTGTCATACTTTAGCATCCATGCAGCTGTGATAGTACCTCCCTTGCTTACTATTCCAGCATGTCTTTTTACTGCAAGAATACGTTTTGCAATATCTTTTGTTATTCCAGAATGAATTGTAGTATAGTCAACTCCATCTTTTACATTACGCTCAAAAGCATTAAGAAAATCATCCTCTGTGATATCAAGAGGATTCTTGTGTTTTTCAACTCCATAATTGTATGCCTCATAAACAGGCACTGTTCCAAACGCTATTGGAGCAGCTTCTAACAGCCTTCTTCTAAACACTCCAACGTCTCCACCATCACTTAGATCCATTATAGTATCAGCATGATATTTTATTGCAACTTCTGCTTTTTTGACTTCTTCTTCTAGATTCTGGTTTAGAGTAGAATTTCCAATGTTTACATTTACCTTGGTCTTCATTCCTTTTCCTATTCCAACCACTCTGATCTTTTGTGGGCGGAAATTGTTATGAGGTATTATAATAGAACCATTTGCAATTTTTGGGATAAGCCAGTCTAGTGTTACATCTTCATCGCGTGCAACTGCTTTCATTTCATCGGTAGCAACGCCCCTTCGAGCGGCATTCATCTGGGTACTCAATTTACTATTTTTAGTGAGTAATTGGATTTAAACGTGAGTTTCTAAACCTAAGATCATGAATATACTGTCCATTGCAGGATCTGACCCTTCCTCAGGCGCAGGCATCCAAGGAGACATGAAGACATTCAATGCTTTTGGAGCATATGGCCTAAGTGTGATTACCGCAGTTACAAGTCAGAACACAAGAAAATTTTTTGATCTAGTTCCAGTCAGACCATTTCTTGTAAAAAGCCAGATAAGATCAATTCTTGAAGACTTTCGTTTGGATGCAATAAAGATAGGAATGGTTTACGACAAGCAGACAGTCAGAGTGATACACTCTGAACTTGAAAAAATTAAAATTCCAATAATTCTTGATCCAATATTCAGATCTACCACAGGCGGAGATCTTCAAGCAAAAAATGCTTTTCCAGATTTCAAAAAATTGCTTATCCCTCTTTCACATATAATCACTCCAAACGTACCAGAGGCTGAAAAGATTTCAGGTCTGAAGATCAAGTCGTTAAATGATATGAAAGATGCTGCAAAAAAAATTCAAAAAATTGGAGCAAAAAATGTCATAATTAAAGGCGGGCATTTTTCTTCAGGCCCCAAAGTCGTAGATGTTCTTCTAGATGACAAAAAATTCTACATCTTCTCTCATGATAGGCTAAAATTTGAAAATCATGGTGGCGGGTGTACTTTTTCTGCATCTCTATGTGCAAACATTGCAAGAGGAAAAAAATTGCCAGACGCTGTAGATGCCGCGCGTCTATACACAATAGAGTCAATGAAAAGAGCTACAAAGATTGGAAGAGGTCTTGTAGTAACAATGCATGCAAAAGGCGACAAGGTTGAGAGCGACCTATCAGACGCGATCTCAAAATTTTGTTCAATTGATTCTATCTACTACCACATCCCAGAATGTCAGACAAATTTTGTTTATTCATCACCTAGTCCACTATCCCTAAATGATATCATGGGATTGGAAGGAAGAATTGTCAAAACTGGAAAACATGTAATCACTGCAGGTCACCTCAAATATGGCGGCTCAAAACATGTGGCATCTGCAGTATTAGAAATGGCAAAAAAGTTTCCAGTCATCAGATCAGGTCTTAACTTAAAGTATGACAAAAAAACAATAAGAAACGCACTCTCAAAAAAACTAGAAGTTTCATCATATGATAGAAGTGCAGAACCATCTGGGATCAAGGAAAAGGAAGGCAGTACCGTATCATGGGGCATCAAGGCAGCAATAAAGGACAGAAAGACACCACCAGATATTGTGTTTCATACTGGTGATTTTGGAAAAGAAGCCATGATCATAATTTTTGGAAAAGATCCAAAGGATGTTCTTAGAAAGACTTTGAAGATTACATAGTCTATACATCCTTCAACATAAATACCAGAAATCCAGAATGGTGTGTATGAAAGCAGTTATTTTAGCTGGCGGTCTTGGCACAAGGCTTCAGCCATATACCATATTTCTTCCAAAAGCAATGCTCCCACTTGGAGAAAAACCACTTTTAGAGCACCTCATAGAATGGGTCAAACAAGGAGGAGTTGATTCGTTTGTTCTGTGTGTTAGTTACCTAAGAAAAACAATCGAAGATTATTTTGAAGACGGCAGTAGATTTGGCGTAAAAATAGAATATGCAGTTGCAAACAGACCTCTTGCCACAGCAGGTCAACTAAAGACTGCTGAAGAATTCATCGATGATAGTTTTGTTTGCTTGTATGGCGATTCCATATTTGATTTCAACCTAAAGAGCATGATAGAAAGTCATCACAGGAAAAAATCATTTGTCACCATGGGATTGTCAGAATACAAGACCAAATTACAATATGGATTCATAGAAATGGATAAAGCTAGCAGAGTAAAGGCATGGCGCGAAAAACCAGAAGTTAAAGGAAATATCAACATTGGTTGCTATGTCATGGAACCAGGCATATTCAAGTTCATACCTGCAAACAAGCCATTTGGTATGGATGATGTGATACGCAGTGCAATAACCAAGAAAAATAAGGTCAGCGGACATCTTGTAAAGAATGGTTTTCTAGATATTGGAGACAAGGCGTCATATCGAAGAGCATACCAACAATACATTACGCGGTTAGGTCGGATTTAGACCGAAAAGTATGGCAGCCATCAAGATACGCAAATTACAAAAAAAAGACATCTTCAATGGATTTTTACTTTCTCTTGACTCGCTTAGAAAATCAAGCCACATCAAGCCAGGTAAAGCCAATGCAATTTTTGACAAGATTGCAAAAAATCCACATCAGGTAATCTATGTAGCAGTTGAGAACTCAAAGATAATAGGTTCTGCAAGCATTTTGATTGAACAAAAGTTCATCCATGAAGGAGGCAAGGTAGGCCACATTGAAGATGTTGTAGTAAGAAAAGAATTCCAAGGAAAGGGAGTTGGAAACCAAATAGTTGTCGCACTCTTAGAATATGCTCAAAAACAAGGATGCTACAAAACAATCCTTGATTGTACAGATGAACTGATTCCATTTTATAGAAAGATGGGATTCAAACGTCATTCAAATTCAATGCGGTTTGATCATCCATCAAAAAAATAATCTCTTTTTGGCATAGGTTTTAGTCTAAACAATAGCGCACCGATAACCATCACTGGAATAGAAGATATTGAAAACACAATAGGCGAGAGAGTAAGTTCCGGTACAATATAGGCAGGTATAATTTTTGGTATCAGAGTACTAACATAAGACATTCCGACAATAGTAACTATACCGCCTGCTATGAGAAGAGAGCCTACCAGTCGAGAACCATATTTTCGTGCAAGCATGAAAGATGTTCCTGCAAGAACAAGTGCTGGGGCCACACTAATAGAAATGAACTCTTTCATTTCAGAAGATGGGTCAATATCATAAGCCGGATGTGAAAGATAGACGCTAATTGATATCACTTGAGCTACAAACATTACAAACATGCCAAAACTTGCAACGGCTATCCATTTTTCAACTGCCACAACGATTCATCGAGCAGTTCAATAAATAAACCAAATGGTTTTGTCTCTAAATTATTCCAACAAGATTTGCAAGCTCTTTTCTGCATGCAGAGCCAAGCTCTTCAGCAGCTTTTTCAGGAGTCACCTTGTTGAGAAACACACCATATCCCCTCTCAAGCCCAGACCAAGGATCAGCTTGTGGATAAACTTCAATGTGCCAATGAATCTGTCTATTGTTCTTCTTTTCTGGTGAAAGATGAAAGACCATGTTATATGACAAATTTTTCATGGTATTTGCAAGCCCGCCCAACGTAGCACGTAAAATTAGAGACAAGTCGTTTATCTCTTTTTGAGTTATCTTGGAAAAACTTGTTATGTGTTTTTTTGGATAAATCCAGAATTCATACGGATGTGATGGAGCCCATGGACAAAAAGCAAGAAAACCTTCAGTCTGCAATATTTGTCTTGGTCCACCAGTTTCAGTACCAACAGTTTGGCACATTGGACATATTCCTTTTTCGTTTAGTATCTTGTGTGCAGCTTCTGCCTCTAGTTCTATAACAGGAGGTATAGTTGAAAACGTTACAATGTTTAGATGTGCATGAGTTGTAGAACCACCTGCTTCTTTTCCATGATCTACATATATTGAAACATATGTTACTCCACGTTGTGTGTATAACCACCTGAGTCTATCTTGGATTACAACAAGCACGTTTGACCATTGTTCAGTCGATATGCTTGCAAGAGAATCTTTGTGTTTTTCTGAAGCAACCACAACATAGTGATATCCATAAGCTGGTTCGCTGTAAAGAGGTCTATCACTATAGGAATTTTCAGATGTCGTAGTAACAATTGGATTTTTACTTTCAAATACCCGGACTGACCAATTTTGAACATAGTTATCTTCTGTATCCTGTAGTCTTTGCAGCATCCCATCTTTTGCCACAAGAGAAAGTGTAGACGGATTTGTCATGGATTCATTTCCTGGACAGTATGGACATTTTTTTGAATCAGCTACAGGGTGTATTTCAGGAGATGTGATCACAAAGCGATCAATAGAATAATCTTTCCTCAAATCCCCCATACCTCCTAGATTTTGGATCTAGCAATTTAAAACCTTTGCAAAGATCGGAAATAAACGCAGATGCAGCACCATTTTGACAATTATTGCATAATTTTGATAAAAATTAAAACTTAAATTGGAAGATCAGATCGTTGAAACTGTTCATGTCTACAGAATCATTAAAGCGAGATCACGACTTGATTGAAAAAGTACTAAAATCAATGTGGTCAACCATACCATTACTCAAGTCTGGGACAACCATACCAGAACCAATCTTAAATCAAGTAATTGATTTTTCAATAAATTTCACAGATGTCTGCCATCATGGAAAAGAAGAAAATTCCCTATTTCCAGAACTTGAAAAGAAGGGAATGCCAAGAAATTCAGGGCCAATTGCAGTAATGTTGATGGAACATGAAGTTACACGAAAGATAGGAATGAGGATGGAAGTATCTTCAAAGACATATCTGAAAAGTGGAGACGCTACCCAGTTGATAACAGACATGCAAGAATACATCAACCATGTAGTACAGCACATATGGAAAGAAAATAACAGACTATTTGAAATGGCAGAAATGGCTCTTAGAAATGATTCAGAACAGGTCAACAAGAGCCTTCAAGAGGTAGAAGATGCGAAACTTATGGAAATAGGTAAAAAAAGAGAATATTATGAAAGATTTGCAGAAGAATTTACAAAACAATTTCCACCTCAAGACTAGATTTATCAGAAAATTACCAAAGGACTTTTCTAGTATACATTTCTGAGAAAAATATGAAATCACCAATAACAAGTTTTCATATACAAAAAAGGATGTTCCAGTCTTGACTGTAAAGACTGGAGACAAGGTCAAGATAGAATACACAGGGACTCTAGAAGATGGGACAGTCTTTGATAGTTCAGCAGAACACGGAAATCCATTAGAGTTCCAAGTTGGCAGCGGCCACGTGATAAAGGGATTTGATGATGCAACACTTGGAATGAAGGAAGGTGAAGAAAAACAATTCAGTATAGAACCTACTGATGCATATGGGGAACACGACCCAACCTTGGTTCAAAAGATATCAAGAGAAGTATTTCCTCAAGATGTAGAACTTGTTCCCGGACTATTGTTTGAGGCAGGACTTCCCACCGGAGAAAAAGTACCTGCAACAATAACTGAAGTACAAGAAGGAATTGTAACAGTTGATCTAAATCACCCTCTAGCAGGAAAGAAACTTAATTTTAAGATCAAAGTGGCAGAAATAATATCTTCCTAGTTTTTTATTACTTGATACACTAGCGTCTTTTTAGAAAAATTAATTGTCTTTCACATCATCAAATAATTTCAAAATTTAGATCGCTTAAAAAATCAAGGTTTATGTGTGATACCAAAAAACTCTGTTTTGTAGACTAATGGACAATTCTGATATCCATATGATATACGTTCTTCTTGATGGGATAGGAGATCTGCCTCATCCAGACCTTAAAGGCTCCACACCACTGAGTTATGCAAAAACTCCCAATTTGGACAAACTTGCAAGAAATGGAGCCATTGGAGAAGTAATTTCAGTAGGCAAAGGTATAGCCCCACAATCAGACATTGCTGTTTTCAATATGTTAGGATACAAATTTGAAAATACCCAGTATGTTGGAAGAGGAGTCATAGAGGCAATTGGAATAGGCATTGATTTTAAAAGCGGCGACCTTGCGTTGCGAGGAAACTTTGCCACTGTAAACGATGAGAGAATAATCACGGACAGAAGAGCTGGAAGAAATATTGAGAAAGAAGATGCTTTTGCAGTTGCACGTGAAGTAGAAACAAAGATCAAGTTTGCAAATCCAAAAGCATCAGTTGTAGTAGCCCCAACAGTTGGACATAGAGTAATTGTAAGAATAAGATGTGATGGCATGTTTCTTACACCTGAAATAAGTAACACAGATCCAGCTTACGCAAGAATTGGAGGAATGGGAGTTGCCAAGGCTGTAGGCGACTACATGAAGGTAGAAAAATCATTACCATTAAACGAATCTGACGGTGCCAAGCTTTCGGCATCATTTGTAAACGAGTTTACAGACAAATCTCTTCAAATTATGAAAGATAGCGCTGTGAATAAAAGTAGAAAAGAGAACGGAAAGAAAATGCTAAATTCCATATTATTGCGTGATGCAGGAAATGAATTTCCAAATGTTGTTCCAATAAACGACCTACACCAGATGCAGTTTTCATGCATAGTTGACATGCCAGTAGAAATTGGAATTGCAAGTGTCTTGAAGATGAAATCATTTAGTGCAGGAGGCCTCACAGACTATGAAGAAAAGGCACGTGTTGCAGCCAAAGCAATGGAGACCCAAAATGCAATCTATGTTCACATCAAGGGACCAGACGAGTTTGGTCATGACGGAGATGCAGTTGGCAAGATGCAAAACATAGAAGAGATAGACCAACGATTTTTTGGCACACTACTTGCCAATATTGACACATCAAAAGTTGCAGTCGTAATATCAGGAGATCATTCCACACCATGCATAAACAAAAGTCACAGCGATGATCCTGTCCCAGTTTTAGTCTCAGGTGACTTTATCAAAAAAGACGGAACTACGAGATTTACAGAAGATCAGGCAAAGAAAGGCAAAATTGGCTTGCTCATGGGAGCAGAGGTAATCAAAACTGCAGTGAAAATGATCAAATCATAAACGGCCCTATAGATTTTGAAGATATCATCATTGCTACGGTTTTCTGGAACTTGTCCACATCAATTTCATGATACATTCCAGAAGCATTAGAAAATTTTTCCATTGCTCTTTTCATGATTGAAAGACAAATATCATTTTCGTATTTTTCATAGTGGACTAGTGCAGCTGCAACAAGAATTATTCCTTGAACAAGATCTTTTTCTCCCTCATGTGTGTTTTTCCAGACACCTTCAAGAACTTCGTGACATTCCCAGTATCGTTCATCATTAAAGTATTGTCTTGCTCTTTTTATGGCATCCTCTTTTTCAATTTTTTCCTCGACAACAGGTCTTGCATCGTAAAGAGATCCTATTGTTTCAAATTTTTCTACAACTAGATCCAGTTCTTCTTTTTGTACAGATACATCAAACTCTAGATACTTGGTTGAAACCCTCATGTCCCTTACAATTACATTCATTTCCGAAGTTAACTGATCAGCTTTTGCAAGTAGTGCTTTAGCATCAACTGGAACATAACCTGAGTTTTTCAGGTGAACCATAAACCTGTCCACGAATTTTTCACATATTGATTTCTTAAATTGTTATCTAGAAGCGGTTAAGATTTATATGAACTATTAAAAGGACTTGGAATACATGTCAATGATCGA
>JAJPEA010000006.1 GCA_023252335.1 Nitrosotalea sp. | reverse complement strand
GATCATTAAATTATATAAATTAGTATAAATTGACTAAATTCATTCGACGCCTACAGAGGATAGGTAGCAGCATCTTGGTCTCACTGCCAATAGAGTGGGTCCAGGCAAACAAACTTGAAAAAAGTGACGAGGTCGAAATTGAGACAGGCTCTAACAGCATTTCTATCACCCCAACCGGAGGAAGCAGGGCACCAAATGAAATTGTAATATCATATCCAATATCAAAACAAGAAAACATCAGCGCCTATGTCACAGGTGCATATCTTCTTGGATATGATATCATCAAGATAAACGGGAGATCAACAATTTCAGCAGATGACAGGGAAAAGATTCGTGGACTGATGCGAAGACTGGTCGGAATGGAGATAGTCGAAGAGGATGCATCAAATGTAAATGTCCAATTTCTTCTTGATGCAACAACACTAAGTCCTGATAAGATACTAAAAAGAATGAGCTCAATTACACTTGGAATGTTTCGTGATACAATATCGTGTCTTGCATCAGATGACCGCTCTGTATTACAAACAATGACAAGCAGAGATGACGAAATAGATAGACAATATTTCTTGCTGGTAAGATTGATTCGAAGTGCAATGGTTGACAAGAAACTTGCAACCGCACTAAACTTGGGAAACATTGACATACTTGATTACAGGGTTGCTGCAAACTTGCTAGAAACTGCAGGTGATATAATTACAGATCTTGCACATTCAATATCTGAATTGCCACAATCTGACATGAAAAAACTATACGATGCAGCAAAAGAGATAGAAAATGTACATGATAAAGCAATCACATCATTTATTGAAAACAACCGCAAGTTGGCAATTGAGGCAATCACGCTTCATCGAAACTATCAAAAAAAGGTCTCAACTGTAGGCTCGTCAATTGATCCAAAAAAACAAGGGTCAATCCAGCTGCTAAACTTGGTATTCACATTTGAAAAATTATCAAGATGTTGGGCAGATGTTGCTGATCTAGTAAAACCAGTCTATACTTGATACTTTTTGTTTATGGCATAAGTCAAGACAGCACAGATTGTTTTAGAATCTGTAATCTTTCCTGATGTAATCATCTTGAGAACTTTATTGAAATCAATTTTTACAACGGACATGATTTCATCTTGGTCAAGTTGTAGGTCTCCTGCTTTTTTTATTCCAGATGCTACATAGCAATGAATTATCTCAGTGTTGTATCCAATGGAAGGATAGTACTTTATCAACGGAACCATCTTCTTTGCAGTGTATCCTGTCTCTTCGCGTAGTTCTCTGTGGGCACATTTGAGAGGCTTTTCCCCCTTTTCAAGCGTCCCTGCAGGGATCTCAAGAACATATCCATGAGGAAACCTGTGTTGCCTTACAAGCAATATCTTGCCATTCTCTATTGCAAGTATTGCAGCAGCACCTGGGTGCTCTATTACTTCACGTGTAACCTTTCTTTTGTTTATGGATAGCGTATAAAGACTAAGTGAGAGAACTCTGCCCTTGAAGACATTTTTTCTCATTTGAAAAAATTATATCACAATTATGTTATGAATGTATCTCAGACATTAAATGCAATTTCTTTGATTTCTTGGCCATCATGATTGCATCTTGGACCCATTTGTTCTGGAATGTAATTTTTTTTGGAATGAATAAATCCACTGAGATTATCTCTTCCATACGAGGTACCTTGGCAGAAAGATCATCCATCTTGTAGATGTTATCAGTATACATGAAAAGAACAATCTGGTTCATGTGCACAAATGGTTTTTGCAAAAATGATCCAGAAAATGTCTTGTCAAGTTTTGCTAGAGTTTTTTTGATATCCCCCTTTACACCAACCAAAATGGCAAACGGAATAAACTCTCCCATCTTTTTTGGATTGTAAATCAAAGTAAACTGTATGGCCTCATCATTTTGTAATTTCTCAAGTGAACGAGCTATAGTCTTTGTAGAAAAACCAGATTTTTCTGCAATTTTTTCTATCTTCAGACGTGGATCCTTTAGCAAAATGTCAATGATTTCAATGTCTGTCTTTGTCAGGTCTGATCGTATCTCAGGATTTTTTGCCTCAAAAATGCTAAGAACTCTAATGTCTCGCAACAAGTTTTGTGCAAGCTCCACCTTTTGTGTAGGGTTTTCCTTTACCACAATACAGCATACAGTAATTCCTCCAACACAAGGAACAACAAAAAATGGCTCACCCACCAATCTTATTTTTTGTATGATATCATCAATCTCTTTTCCAGTAACTACAAAATACAAGACACTAAACCCTAATACAGGCGGTTCAATTTTTAGAGCAAATTTCTCAATTATGTTATTTTCAATCATTTTCTGAATTCTTGATTTTACTGCAACACCTGAAATACCAATCTCGCTTCCTATCTGCCTGTCAGGCTTTCTGCAATTATTTAGCAAATGTGAGAGAATTTGTATATCTAATTTGTCCATTTGTTGCATCATTACCTCATTAATTATATCAAATCGAACATGTATTATATATTATTGTCTAATATGATAAGTATATCCCTGTAAAACATTAAATATCAGACTAATTCTTGATCGACTGTGGATTATAGAGCACAAATTGGTATCAGATTTATCACAAGGCGCAGGGGTAGCCTGATTGCAGCAAGTCTTGCAGTTGCAATTGCAATACTTGTGGTACAGGTAAACTCTGTCATATTCCAAGGGTTGTATGATGCAATTGTACGAGACCAGATCAATTACAGATTTGGCCATGTATACATTACAAGACAAGAAGATTATATCACAAAATCTGATTTTGTGCTAATTAATTGGCTTGAAAGAATTCCCTATGTCCAAGCTGCAGCTCCCAGAATTGATTCTGAAGCATCAATTAACGCAACAATTAACGGACAATTAATCCATGATTATTCAGTTCCTGTAATTGGAGTTGATCCAGTTTTGGATAGAGAGGCATCTACAATGTATCAAACAGTAGGGGCTGGTGGTCAGTATGTGTCTTATAGAAATTCAGTTGTAGTTGGAGCAATTGTAGACCGGGATCTAGGTTTTCCACAAGTAGGTGACACTATTAAATTAAAATTCAAAGACCAATTCGGTAATGATGTTTTACAAAGGTTAACCATAGTTGGAATAACTGCAACTGCAGGTTCAGTGGGACTTGATAATAGTGTTATAATGAATATAGATACACTACGTCAAATTTTAGATAGACCACATCAAACGCAATCAATTCTTGTTAGACTAAACGATCCGACAAAAGACAATGATGTCAAGGCTCTATTTCTTGCCGCATTTCCATCAACTGCTGATAAATTCAAGGCACAGACAATCGAGGAATCAGCAGAGCAAACACTTAGTGGATTTAGATCAGGTATTGCATTGATTAACCTAGTTGGGTATTTTGGCATGATGTCATCTGCATTTGCAGTTGTTACCATACAAATGATGCAGGTAACAAGCAAGACCCGTGATATTGGTGTGATGAGGGCAATTGGTGCAAAAAGAAAAGACGTACTGCTAGTTTTCATATTTCAAGGAATGGTAATTGGTGTAATAGGCGCAGGACTTGGCACTGTAATGGGTGTAGCCTATACGGCATATGCAAAGGAGACACACATGACATTTCAAGGAAGTCTGGCACTTGAGGTAAAATACAACTGGACAGGCATAATCCAGACTGATATCATGGCATTTGTGCTTGCAGTCATTGCGTCAATCTATCCAGCATACAAGGCTACCAAGCTAGAACCTGTGGAGGCAATGAGAGTTGGCTGATTACGTACTAGAAGTAAAAAACATCGACAAAGTGTATGGTCAGGGTGAGACAGAGGTCTATGCACTCAAAAACCTGTCATTTAGAGTCAAGCGAGGAGAGTTTATGTTGATTGTAGGAAGCTCAGGCTCTGGTAAATCTACATTGCTTAACATGATTGGATTGCTTGACAGGCCAACAAGGGGCAAGGTCATAATTGATGGAGTGGATACATCAGAGCTAAGTGACAACCAACTCTCAACATTTAGAAACTCAAAGCTTGGTTTTATTTTCCAATTCTCAAATCTCTTGTCAGATCTTACTGTTCTTGAAAACGTTACATTGCCAAGAAAGATTCAAGGTACGATAAACAATTCTGCAAGTGAAGCAAGAACATTGCTTAAAACAGTTGGACTGGAGACACAGACCCACAAGTTTGCAAACCAAATTTCTGGTGGACAGGCCCAAAGAGTTGCAATCACAAGAGCATTGATAAACAAACCAGCTGTGGTACTTGCAGACGAGCCTACAGGAAACTTGGACTCGGTATCCGCTGAAACTACGGTACAACTATTAAAGTCACTTAATAGAAAACTGTACCAGACATTTATCATTGTGACACATGACCGACACCAATTTGGTGAGGTGGATAAAGTAGTAACAATAAAAGATGGCCGAATACTAAAAGAAGAGATGGAGGCAAATCTGACTTGATCTACAAGAGTATCATGTTGCTAACAATCTTGCTTGCAGGACAGATGATAATTCCAAGCTATGCTCAAGCGCCTGAACAGCTGGCACCAGCCGAGTCGCCCTTTGAGCATGGATTTAATGACATAAAAATTCTTGATGCATATTTTGGACCTGCCGGACAAAAAATTGAGGTAGAGCCAGGGGACAAGAATGTTCCACTTACTATCGTATTATCAGATGTTGGCACAGAGGACATCTCAGGTATTAGCGGACTGCTAAGTTTGCCAGCAGGATTTTCAGGGGCTCTTGCAACAAATGGACTAATCGAGGCTGACAATACCCAGACTGCTACTGCAGGCCAGTCATTTACGCTTACATTCTTTGTAAATATCGACAATACCATAAACGTTCATGACTATTCAGGAACAGTCAAGGTCACATATTCAAGGGTACGAGAAAATGGCGAACGTAATGTATTTTTAGATTTTAATTTCAAGGTCACAGGAAAGGGTGTAGTAAACCTCAAGGCAGCAAATCCATTTCTTGACCCTGCATCAAACAACAACATGACAATCCAAATTTCCGATGCAGGCACTGCACCACTAAATAATGTCGATGTTGTAATCCAAAGAGATCAGGGCACCGGTGCAACAACTGATACAAACAGCCTACAGGGTATAGTGCTTGACCAGAACCATTGGAAAGTAGGAACAGTCCAGCCAGGATCATCTAATACATTTTCAATCCAGGCCTTTATTCCACAAAGTGTTGCAGGACAGACTATACATGCACCATTTACAGTATCATATTTTGATGGACAAGGAAACCAAGTTACCACAACAAGAACAGTTGACTTTATTGTAGGACCAACAAGTTCTGTATCAATAATAAAATTGTCATCTCCACAGTATCTATTGACTGGAGTGATGCAAAACCTAACACTAGGAATTGAAAACTTGTCACCATC
This sequence comes from Nitrosotalea sp., assembly GCA_023252335.1. Classification (GTDB taxonomy): domain Archaea; phylum Thermoproteota; class Nitrososphaeria; order Nitrososphaerales; family Nitrosopumilaceae; genus Nitrosotalea. Next base: position 18,289 of record JAJPEA010000006.1, on the reverse strand, counting down.
AAAGATATCTGACATTTCAATTTCGATCACACCAAACTCTAATAGCTTGAAGATATTACAAGACAACAAGTGGTTCATACAAGAAATAAAACCGCTTGAAAAGACTGACTTGATAATTCCAATATATGCAGATCAGAGCATCGAGGGACAGGCAGTAAACTATGAAGTTGACACCCAGTATACAAAAGATGGAGCTACAGTAATTGAAAAACAAAACTTTGCAACCTATATCCGAGGAGTAATTGATATCTCACTTCATGATGTTGGTGTAACAAATATTGCAGGAAAGCAGATGATAATTGGTAATGTGCTCAACCAAGGAAATGTAAAGGCTGTCTTTGGTCAAGTGACTGTATCATCTGTAGATAATAATATCATAAAACCATCTACCCAGTACATTGGTGATATTGATATTGATGCGCCAGTGCCGTTCAATATTCCAATAAACTCTGATACTGTACCAACAGGTGATCAAAAAATCCAAGTGACACTTACTTGGAAGGACACATTGTTGCAACCGCATACGATAACAGAAGTGGACACCGTATCATTTGGAACTCCTCCCGTCCAGTCAAGTAATAACGTTGGCATTAACCAACTACAGATAATCATACTTGTGGCAATTGCAGCAGGAATAGGTGGTATAGTGTTCAAGGTACGAAAGAAAAAGATTGTACTTGAAAAGAAAGTCGAAGAATCAAGCTAAGGGTATATTTACTCGAAAGGCATTTTTTTTATACATGATATGGGATGAAATCGAAATCCCAAAAGAAGTTCGCCATTTTATGCTTGATGGAGCAGAGGAGACTGTACTGGGTCAAAAAAATGGTGCAAAAAAACAGTATCGTTATGGTAATCTACACATCAGAGAATATGATGACAAGTATCTAGTACATATGGACAAGGTGGACCCAAGACAAGATCCGCTTGGCCATCTTGTAAGAGATGCTCCAGAAATTCTTGTTGGTATTACAAGCGGCTTGGTTGCAGCAAAAAAAGTTTCATCAGATCTTTACAAATTACAAAAGAACATGCCATTTGCAAAAGGCACATCTATCTTTGCAGGACTTGTCGCATCAGTGATTGCAGGTTATGCAGGATATGCCATTACAAAGAAACTAAAAGAGTTCTAGGGAGGGGAAGACAAATTACACTAACAAGAACAATTCAAACCTTCATCAAACTCTTACCGCTTGTATTTGCATTACGAAAGGACAGAAGAGAATGGGTAAAAAAACAAGGAAAAAATGTTGAGCTCAAAAGATACCAAAAAAATGCGCGTAATGCACTCAAGACATTTTTGTCGCTTGGTCCAGTATACATCAAGTTGGGCCAGTGGCTCTCGTCAAGGGCAGATATTTTGCCACAACCATATCTTGAGGAGCTAGCAAAACTCCAAGACGAGGTTCCAGCAGAATCATTTGACAAGGTAAGACCAATCATAGAAAAAGATCTTGGGCCAATGGACAAGAATTTTGATTTTGTTGATACCAACGTGATATCTGGCGCATCACTTGGACAAGTCTACAAGGCAAAACTTCGTGGACAAGATGTAATCATAAAAGTCAAGAGACCAGGAATTGAAAAAGTTGTTGAAGAAGACATTCAAGTTCTCAAAAAAATAATTCCATTTGCAATGAAGTTTGTTGACCCGAATTTACGATATTCTGCAGAGGCGATGCTTTCACAGTTCATTGAAACAATTCACGAAGAGATGGACTATCGAATCGAGTCTCAGAACCTAAAGACAATCAAGAAGAACATGAAGAACTATCCAAAATTGATAATTCCTACTGTAGTAGATGACCGTTCAAGCAAAAATATACTCACTATGGAATATCTGCCTGGAATAAAAATAACAAACATCAAGGCACTTGACGAAGCAGGAATTGACAGGGAGCAACTTGTTGTGCGTGCACATCGAGTCTTTTTTACAATGCTACTACGACACGATCTGTTCCATGCAGATCCACATCCTGGAAACATTTCAGTGACAAATGACGGTTCTCTGATATTGTATGATTTTGGCATGGTCGGAAGACTGGACACTAGAACAAGATTGAAACTAATCAGGCTCTATCTTTCTCTTGTAGAGAGAGACCCAACAAGAACAGTATCTGCAATGGATGATCTTGGGATGCTCATGCCAGGATATGATAGGACAATAATCGAAAAGGGTCTTGCGCTCTCAATCCAGGCATTTCATGGAACCAAAGTGGACAGGATGGAAGTCAAGGCACTCATGGAGCTTGCAAACAAGACAATGAGTAAATTTCCATTCAAGCTACCAAAACATCTTGCACTTTACATGAGAATGACATCAATACTTGAGGGTGTGTATCTTACACACAAGGTAAATTTCAGATTCATCAATGTACTACAAAATATCTTGGAAGAAGAAAATATCATACGAGATGCATATGTGGAAGAGCTCAAGATCTCTTTTGGACGATTTGTAAAATCAATAGATGCTGCAATTGCAGTGGTTCCAGAAATAAGACAATTCATTGAACAAAATAAAAACATGCAGACAAACAAACCAAAATCAAGAATCGTTCTGCTTTCAGGTACTATACTTGCAGCTGCAGTCTTTGTTGGGTCTACCATATTGTATTCAACAAACAATACAGTTGGAGAAATTGGAATGATAGGCTCTGCTATTATAATGGCAATATCTATTGCATTAAAAGAACACTAGCTATTCTATTGCAATATTTTTTCCAGTCTTTGTAGGTATTGTAAGAGTTAGTACACCATCGCGATATTTTGCAGATGCTGCTGGATTTTCGTCATCTTTTACCTCAATTGGTAATCTTATCTTCTTGTCAATTGAGCGTGGTCTCTGTCTCCAGATTACTGTACCTTCTACTTCATCTTCTCTTGTTGCTACAATTGAAAGAATGTTACCATTTAGTCTTAGTTTGATCTCTTTTTTGTCAAATCCTGGCATGTCTATTGCAACCACCAGACTGTCATTTTGGAGTATCATGTCTACTGGCGGAAGGATAAACTCATAGAACTCGCGTGACTTGTTGCCTATCTCTTTCATGACTTCTTTTACCATGTAATGACCAATGCCCATGTAGTATCATTTAGCACTTTTTTGATTATTAAACCTTAGTCAGATTAGCTCTACTACAGTACGGTTTATCACAAGTGACATGGCTGTAAAATTCACAATTTATCTACTGCCCTATTTAATAGGACTCTGATGATTATTGTTATAGAGGGTTTTGACCAGGCAGGCAAAAAAACCCAGTCAAAATTATTGTCTGACTACTTAAAAACTCGAAGCAAAAAATCCATGATATTTAGTTTTCCAGATTATACTACTCCAATTGGAAAAGAGATCAAGAACTTTCTGGGTGGCAAGCGCAAATTTCCACCACAGGTGATACATTGTCTTCTTGCAGCAAACAGGTGGGAACGATCAAAGGACATCAAAGATGCACTTGCAAAAAATTATGTTGTTATCATGAATCGCTATTACCAGTCTAACCTAGTATATGGATCAGTAAACGGGCTTGACTTGAAGTGGCTTGAAAACCTTGACCGGGGTCTTCCAAAGGAAAATATTGTAATTCTACTTGATGTCAAAGTGTCGGATTCATTTTCCAGAAAAACACAGAAACGTGACAGATTTGAAAAAAACAAAACATTTGCGCTCAAAATTGCAAGCACATACAGAAAACTTGCCAAAAAGTATCACTGGAACATAGTAAATGCATCGCAAGAAAAAACACTAGTCCATCAACAAATAAGAGATATAGTATCAAAACATATCAGATGAAAAAAATATGGCCAAAAAATATCTCCAGATAGTAGATCCGATTCATGATTTCATTACCGTATATCCACAAGAGTTGGAATTGATAGACTCGTCAGTATTTCAACGACTTCGAAGGATACGACAACTTGCAGGTGCACATCTTGTATACCCTGGTGCACAGCATTCAAGGTTTGAGCATTCACTTGGAACAATGCACATTGCAGGCCAGGCAGCAAACGTACTCAAAGACAAGGGATATCTTGATGCAAATGATTCTGAAAATGTACGAATGGCAGCACTGCTGCACGATGTTGGTCATGGACCATTCTCACATCTATTCGAAGAGGTTTTACAGAAAAAGAAAAAAAATTCTCATGAGGACATTGGACAAAGAATCATACTAGAATCAGAGATTGGTGATATAATAAAAAAATCAGGATTTGACAAGACATTTCTTGCCAAGCTGGCATTTGGGAATTCCAAATATCAATTTATGAATGAAATAATCTCAGGCGGGCTGAGTGCAGACATGATGGATTATCTTTTACGTGATGGTTATTTCACTGGAGCAGAACATGCTAAAGTGGATTTTATGAGAATAATCCACTCACTTGATGTTCACGACAAGAAACTTTCACTTGACAAGTCTGCTCTACACTCTTTTGAGTCCATGATGATATCTAGATACCAAATGTTCAAGGCAGTATATTTTCACAAGACTGTGCGCTCTGCAGAAGTCATGTTGATACAATCTATGGTGCTAGCAGACAGCGAACTTGGGCTCACTACAGATGACATGAAAAACTATGTCCAAATGACTGACGAGCTTGTCATATCAAAACTTGTCTCACTTGAGCCAAAAAATGCAGATCTTAGAAGAGCAAGACAACTTGCAGTAGAATATCAAGAGAGAAAACTACTCAAATGCGTTTATGAAAAGATCTTTACTCGTCCAAGGATGAGAAAAGTAAACGTAGCGGATCTACAAAACGAAATTGCCAAAAGATCCAAGATAGACGAGTCTGAAGTCTTTATTGATGTATCAAAGACACCATCGATTCCACTAGCTCCATCAAAAAAAGAATCACAATCAATCATTCTTACAACAAAAAAAGGAGAGGGACCAAAGGAATCTTATGAATTACCAATATCTGAAATTCCGCTGGTTTCTGCAATTTCAGGCTTTATGGATATATTACGAGTCTATACGCGACAGCAATTTAGAAAAAAGGTTGAAATGGCAGCAAACGTCACTCTTGGTGAAAACAGTCAATGAAAAAAAGAATTGTAATAAAATTGTCAGGAAGCTTGTTTGGTCTAGAAGACATGAAGACACTAAAACAATATGCCGAGTTTTTTGTAAAGATAAGTAAGATCTGCCAACCAATAATAATTGCAGGAGGTGGAAAGATTGCACGACATTATATCTCTCATGCTAGATCATCTGGTGCAGATGAATCAACACTTGACGAGCTTGGAATCGAGGTATCAAGGCTTAATGCAAAACTTTTGATCTATGCATTACAAGAAAAAGCATATCCCCATCCACCCATCAATCTAAAAGAGGTTGCAAATGCTGCTGATACTGGACTGATTGTGGTAACAGGAGGACTTCATCCAGGGCAGAGTACAAATGCAACTGCTGCACTCATTGCAGAAAAGGTGAGAGCTAGCACGTTTTTCAATGCTACAGATGTTGATGGAGTATACGATTCTGATCCAAATAAAAACAAGAATGCAAGCAAGTTCAAAAAGATACCAATAAAGAAATTGCGCTCAATGCTTGTACATCAGGACTCTATTGCAGGTGGTTATGACTTGATGGACATTGTTGCACTAAAGGTGATAGAGCGTTCTAAACTAAAGACGAGGATACTAAAAGCAGACACAAAGATACTAGAGAATGCAATCAAAGGAAGTCCAGAAGGCACTGAAATTACACTAGTCTGACTTGTCCTGTATATTCTGGAATGTTGGCACTAGTGGCCTTGTTCAAAATTTCTCTTGCATCATTTTCTGAAAGAATCTTGGATTGGGATTTTGCATATCCTTCTTCATCAACTATTACAACAAGCCAGCCTTCTCCAGGTTTTTCAACAACTGCCACAAATTCCTTTTCACCAACTGGCACAAATGCACCTTGAGATTTTTTTACAGTAAGTGTGAGCATGGCAAAGCCCGCATGGGAAAATAACGTCATCTGAGACTTTCTTGATCTCTCCTGGCCTATTCTAATTGCCTGATGATATTGCATGAACTATATCTTCGAACTTTTACTATAAGCGTTTTCAACTCAACATTTAAGAATTGAACAAATGATAAAGACATCCTTGGAAAAGAAAATTTTTGTCTTTGCTGCAATAGTAGTTATTATTGCAATACTTGGTGTGGTTGCAGTCTTGCCAAGCTCAGGAATTCTCAAAAATATGTTCACTCCAAATGCAAATACCCCATCTGCACTAACGTCTGTAATGACTGAGGTAAAGCCTATTGATATTCAATACAATGGCTCGATAATTACATCAATTGGAAACACAAATGCAGTGTTAGACACAAAATTCAATCTAACAAATCCAAATGACAATACTCTGATAGTTGAGATGATAAGCTATGACATTTATGCAAATGGTATCGTCATTGGTCATGGTCAATATGGACAACGATACGAGGGAACTTGGGAGAGTTCATCATATCTACCATTAACGCAACACAATTCTGAAATCGTCTCCGTTGATACACAACTAGTAAATGATGGAAATAATCCACAGATCTGGTCTGCATTACAAAATAATACTGGTGTAAAGTTTAGGTTCAACGGAACTGCATATTATTCAACACACTCTGCTTTCTCAGGTCAGAGCTATACCAAAGACTTTGATTTCACGCAATAACTTAGTGTTTTGTAGGATTGTATCTTGATCGAATGAATTTTGCAAGATAAACAAAACCCAGTATTATCCATGCAAGTATCATTACACCCCATACAAAAACCACAATCTTTGGTATGCTTAGATTGAATTGGTATACGTAATTGAGATACTCTGATGGAATTACCTTGTCCAATTGATATATTGGCAAAATGTATGGATCGAGATCCTTTATGTCTATTATAGATTTTCCTGCAAGAATTGTGATTACAGCATGCCACCCAAAGAAAAGTGTCACAAAGAAAAAGCTAGCCTTTCTGCCTACCGGTTTTTTATATCCACGTCTTTCAAATTTTTCTAATCTCTTATTGACTCTGGCAAGTTCTGTCTTTAATTCTTCAACAGATTTTTGTTCTCCTGTTTTTCTCTTTGAGGACCCAAGGTATGTTGCTATAAGTGAATCAAGATATTTTTTATCAGAATTGTAAATTGCCTTGCCGTCTTGTAAGGCACCTAAAATATAGCTCAGTCTTCCCGTATCTCCCTTTTTAGCATCTATCAAATATGTCACATAGTCAATTAGTTCATCTACCATGTATCATCATGTTCCAATATGACATGACTTGCCAAAAGTGGCTTTAGATGACATTATCAATATTATCAAGCTCTTTTGGAAAGGGATTTTAATTATTACTGAGAGAATTAGCCTATTTTCTTAAAAAAGCTCATGATTGGCTCTCTGTCAGAATTTGAAAGAGATGAAAATCCCTCCAATAGTTCCCTTTGAACGTATATTGCATCATTGACTGCCTTTTTGATATAGTCTGAATTGAACGGGACAAGTCTGTCAATTGTTCCCTCACTATACGATTCAATATATTTTCTTAACAACAGCAAAACAAAATTTGGTGCAACATCAAGCAATGTTATGATTGCCTTTTTCAGGTCTTTTTCTTTTGTATTGGTCTCTTTTTCAAAAAAATCATTCATGATCCGCATTCTTTCCTTTCCAGTATCAGATACAGAAGCTGCAACAAGTAAACCACTGTCAGTCAATTGGTAATATGGAACTCCTTGTTCTTGAAGTGCTTTTGGACCACGCTTTATAGGTAATCTTCCTGCTTCTGTTACCAATTCTAAAGGAAGAAGGATTTCATCTAGATCTCTGAAAATCCCGGAGTAGATGTTCTGCCAAGTGGTGCCATTTTGTTCTGCAAGCTTGTGTGCAATAGCAGTACGAGTTTTTCTTGTAGGCAAAGTCTCAGATGCAAGATGAATAATAATTCCTCGTTGGCGCATTGCTTCACCTGTAAACTCCTTATCTTTTGTCTTGAATGTTTGAAAAACTGATAGTTTTGGAATCTGCTTTTTAATTCTAGTCATCTTTGTTCACAAAATGATTCTTGTATGGTGAAATGATTCTCTTTTATAGTTTGATAATCTAAAATATCCATTTTGTGATATTATCATATTTTCCTATGATATAAGAATTTGTGACTTGTGACTGTAACAAATTATTATTCAAATACAATATGAGCCAATCTGAAAACCGTCTAATGTCTTTTCTGTATTATATATGATTGAACTTTCATAAAATGGATTTACATTACCCACAAGTCTGCAATAACAATAATGCTAATCTCATCTGCTGAACTAATGGAACAGATTGCCAAACCAAATCTTGTTCTTGTTGATTGCAGATCATACAAAGATTATCTGGAAGGACACATTCCCGGTGCAATAAATCTAGATTTTTTCTACTATCATTGGTCTGATACCTCAAAAGATGGGATCAAAGCATTTGAAAAACAAATGGAAAACCTTTTGTCTTTTTTAGGTATCACAAAAGACAAGACAGTTGTTTTTTACGATGATGTGTCAGGGATGAGTGCAGCAAGGGGAGTCTGGTTATTGATGTATTTCTCACACAAGAGCACATTCATGCTGGATGGGGGATTTAAAAAATGGAAGAGATCTGGTCTTGTTACTGAAACCATTACAAATGGACCAAAACCTGAAAAATTTTCAGGTAAAATAAACAAGGAAATAATTGTAGGTTATGAATATATCAATAAAAAAATAGGCAAAACAAAGCTTCTTGATGCAAGAAGCAAAGATGAGTACAATGGAAATACAATACGTGCCGCAAGAAGGGGACACATTCCAACCGCAGTTAACATAGATTGGATATTAAATATCAATGATGATGGCACAATGAAATCTCTTGAAGATCTTGCCAAGATGTATGATTTCTCAAGGGATGATGAAATTGTAGTATACTGTCAGGGAGGATATCGTGCTGCAAACTCTTTTCTTGCACTAAAAATGCTTGGCTTCAAAAATGTCAAGGTCTATCTTGGTTCGTGGGGCGAATGGGGTAATAGATTAGATCTTCCAGTTGAACTAAACCAAAACTAAGATGTAACAAAATAATGACGATGATCGCATGTTCATCAATTTTAAAAAATTTGAAAATATGTTTGTAAAAATTAAGTTAATATAACCTCCTCAAATGAGTCTTCGGTGATGGTGCTAAGCAAGCGTTCAAAATTATCGCTTTTAGTTATAGCTGCTGGATTGACAATTGCACTATCAACGTTTGTGTCAACAACTCCAGCATTTGCTGCAGACAGTTCTACTACTAGTAGCGGATTAACCAAACCACTCTTGGCAATTGCAGCAGCAATTGCAATTGCAGGTGGTCTTATTGGTACTGGTAATGCACAACAAGGTATTGGTGCTGCTGGTATGGGTATTATTGCCGAAAAGCCAGAGAAGTTTGGTCAGGTACTATTCTTCTTTGTGATTCCAGAAACTCTATGGATCATCGGATTCGTATTGGGAATCATATTGCTACTGGGCATACTATAGTGGTTTTCAGTAATGAGCATTGAAACGTTCATTCAAGAGATAGAGACTAGAAAACGAAAAGAGATTGAGGGTCTTGAAAAAGATTTTCAGGAAACCAAGTCTAGACTCCAAGCCGAGATGAATCAAACACTAAAAGAGATTCAAGAACGTTTTTCAACTGAAGCCAAAATCAAGTCGGAAAGGGAACAGGCAAGAATAATCGAAGCCTCAAAACTACAGGCAAAGAAGATCGTGTTTGATGCAATAAATGCTAACATGCAATCTGCTTTTGCTGTAATTCACCAAGAGATTGAAAGTTATACAAAAAGTCCACAGTACAAGAAATCTCTTGAAACTATGGTAAATAATGCAAAAAAGAAACTTGGTCAAAATATTATAGTTCACTGCCGAGAAGAAGACAAATCCATTCTCAAAGAACTTGGAGTAACCACAAGCAAGTCAATTAAGACTCTTGGTGGAGTCATTGCAGAAAACAAAGAAGGAACAAGAGAATTGGACCTTACCTTTGAAGAATTACTTAGAACCAATGAAGACCAAGTTAAGAGCTTCCTCTCGGAGAAGATGTAATGCCAACATCACAATACGCGTCGTCATTTGGTAGACTACAAGCAATCTCACTTAATCTTTTATCAAAAGAAGAAATGCAAAACCTGATGAAGGCAAAAGATGAAGCCGAGATGGTAAAAACACTTGGCTCTACATGGTACAAGCCAGAAATAGAAAAGGCAGCATCACTTTTCAAGGAATCTGAACTTTTGGAAGTTGCACTTAACAGACATCTTGTATACATCAACAAGACTGCATTAGAAGCAACTCCATTTAACGGAAAATCTGCAATTAGGGCATATCTTTCAAAATGGGATATTTACAATATTGAGCTTATTCTTTCTGCAAAGAGCATGGGAAGACCAATTTCTGAAACAGAATCATTTCTTGTATCAAGCAGAAACGTTCCTGCAGGCATCTCTGCTGGAAACATTACACATGATGAGATGAAAATAATCTTGTCCCAGACAGGAGTAGATGGTGTTGTAAATCAACTGGTAAAGTACAACTACGGAACAGTTCTAATGCACCATCTTGAGACATATCAAAAGACTGGTGATCTTGGTCCTATGATGTCTGCACTTCAAACTTTCTATTATCAGAATTTACTAGAGTCACTCAAGTTCTTCCAAGGTGATGAAGGATTGATTCGGGATTTCATAAGAGCGGAGATAGACAAGAAAAATGTACTCAGCCTCCTCAAGGCCAAAGAGTCTAATCTTGACAAGGAAATATTGAGCAAGCACTTGATCGTAGGTGGAAAGATGACCACCAACGAATTGTTGGATGTTTATAATGCAAAAGATGTTACAGAAATTGTTGGCAGGATAGAAAATAGATTCATGTTGGTCAATGCATTAGCACAGTACAAAAAATCAAACAGTCTAATTGACTTTGAGGTTGCTTTGGATAAATTCATAAATTCCGAATATGTGAAAAAATTGAAAAATATTGCACTTTCAATTGGTACTATATTCTACTTTATCATTAACACCGAACATGAGCGTGAAAACATCAAAAGAATTGCATATGGTAAACGCTATAACCTCTCTACAGATTACATCAATTCGTTATTACTGGTAGAATAAACATGTCACAACAAAAATCTAGCACCACTGGAAAAATAGCAGTAGTAGGAGAGCGTGAGCTTGCTATAGGATATAACCTTCTAGGAATAGAAGACACTTTTATCACAAGTGGTGATGATGCAAGCAAGACCATTCAAGATCTCTTTTCGTCAGGTAATTACAGCCTTATTATAATAAGCGACGCCGTTAGATCCAGTCTTCCTGCCATATTTAGAAAGAGGATCGAAGCCTCAATTGAACCTCTAGTGATATTTATGCCTGCTTTAGAAGGTAACATTCAAGAAGAATCTATCTCTGTTCTAGCAAAGAGAGTGTTAGGAATAAGTATCCCCTCGAGTTGATGATGATAAATGGCTGATGGAATAATTTCAAGAGTTTCAGGTCCAGTAGTGATCGCAAGTGGCCTAGAAGGCGCACAAATGTTCGACGTAGTCCGTATTGGAGATATGGGACTAGTGGGAGAAATAATTCGTATCGAAGGAAGCAAGGCAACAGTCCAAGTTTACGAAGATACAACAGGTCTTCGTCCAGGAGAAAAAGTAATCAATACAAAAAGACCTCTCTCAATGCAGCTTGGCCCAGGTTTACTAACATCGATTTATGACGGTATCCAAAGACCACTAGATGTTCTACGAGAACAAAGTGGTGACTTTATCAGCAGAGGAAAGGTCATTCCCGCACTTGACCAAACCAAAAAATGGGAATTTGTTCCAATAAAGAAGAAAGGAGATCATGTATCCCCTGGAGAAATAATTGGTGAAGTCCAGGAAACTCCACTTATTATGCACAAGATAATGGTTCCTTACAATGTAAAAGGTACACTGACTGATATCTCTGAAGGCAAATACACTGTTAATGACATTGTAGCTTCTGTACAAAATGGAACCAAAGCAGACATTGGTCTATCAAGCTGGTGGACTGTAAGAACTCCAAGGCCAGTTCTTCGCAAGCTAGCACCAGAAGAACCATTGCTTACAGGACAAAGGGTACTTGACACATTCTTCCCAGTTGCAAAAGGCGGCACAGCTGCAATTCCTGGTCCATTTGGAAGTGGAAAAACTGTAACCCAACAACAACTTGCAAAATGGGCAGACAGTAATGTGATTGTCTATGTAGGTTGTGGAGAAAGAGGAAACGAAATGACTGAAGTTCTTACAACGTTTCCGAAACTTGAAGATCCAAAATCAAAGAGACCGTTGATGGAGCGTACAATTCTTGTTGCTAATACATCTAACATGCCAGTAGCTGCACGTGAAGCAAGTATCTACACAGGTATCACAATGGGTGAATACTATCGTGATATGGGATATGGTGTTGCATTGATGGCAGACAGTACATCAAGATGGGCAGAAGCACTCAGAGAAATTTCAGGTAGACTTGAAGAAATGCCTGGTGAAGAAGGATATCCAGCTTATCTTGGTAGAAGACTAGCAGAATTCTATGAAAGAGGTGGAAAAGCAGTTGTTATTTCACCTGAAGAACGTGTTGGCTCTCTTACACTTGTTGGTGCAGTATCTCCACCAGGTGGTGACTTTTCAGAACCAGTGTCACAAAACACACTCAGAGTAACCAGAGTCTTTTGGGCACTTGATGCAAGCTTGGCATCAAGAAGGCACTTTCCATCAATTAATTGGCTTACTAGTTATTCATTGTATGCGGACGGAATGGGAGACTGGTACAAAAATAACGTAGCCCCAACATGGATTGCATCAAGAAAAGAAGCACTTGAAATTCTCCAAAAGGAATCTGAATTGCAAGAAATAGTTCAACTTGTGGGTTATGATGCACTTCCAGAACCAGAAAAGGGTGTACTGGATACTGCAAGATCAATTAGAGAAGACTATCTACAACAGAGTGCATATGATGATGTAGATACATACACATCAATTCGAAAACAATTCTTAATGCTATCAACAATTTTAGAATTTGGCAAGATGGAAGCAGATGCAATCAAAAAAGGAATTACATCTGTAAAGGTGGGACAATTGGAATCAAGAAAGATGATATCAAAAATTAAATGGACAAAAGAAGATCAAGTAGAACAACTAGTAAAGGATACAAAGAGCAAAATGCAACAAGAATTTTCAACCTTATCAATGGAGGCATCACGATAATGTCCGGAATCGCATTCAAGACACTTTCAAAGATTGCAGGTCCTCTAATGTTTGTAGAGGGAGTAGAAAATGCTGCATATGGTGAAATGGTAGAAATCAAATTACAAAACGGTGAGAGAAGACAAGGCCAAGTTCTTGATACAAGACAAGGCCTTGCAGTTGTTCAGGTCTTTGGCGCAACACTAGGACTTAACATTGGTGATACATCTGTAAAATTCCTAGGCGAAACTGCTCAGCTTGCAGTATCTGATGAAATGCTAGGACGTGTCTTTGATGGTCTAGGAAACCCAAGAGACAATGGTCCAAAAATTGTTTCTAAAACTAAAGTTGACTTGGTTGGTTCTGGTATAAATCCATATTCTAGAGAAGAACCATCTGAATTCATCCAGACTGGAATGTCAAATATTGATGGAATGAATACACTAGTCAGAGGTCAAAAACTTCCAATATTTTCCGGTGCAGGTCTTCCTCACAACTTGCTTGCAGCACAGATTGCAAGACAGGCAAAAGTTCTTGGTGGTTCAGAAAACTTTTCAGTAGTATTTGCAGCAATGGGAATCACAAGTGAAGAAGCAAACTTTTTTGTTAAACAATTCGAAGAAAGTGGTGCACTTGGAAGAACAGCTCTATTTCTGAACCTTTCATCTGATCCATCAATGGAGCGTCTACTAACTCCAAGACTTGCATTAACTACTGCAGAATATCTTGCATATGAAAGAGACATGCATGTACTTGTAATCATGACTGATATGACTAACTATTGTGAAGCATTAAGAGAAATTTCTGCTGCAAGAGAAGAGGTTCCAGGAAGAAGAGGTTATCCTGGTTACATGTATACTGACTTGTCATCATTGTATGAAAGAGCAGGAAAGATCAAAGGCAGAAATGGTTCTGTAACACAAATTCCAATTCTTACCATGCCTGCAGACGATATCACTCACCCAATTCCAGATCTTACTGGATATATCACAGAAGGACAGATTGTCATGAGTAGAGATTTGCACAGAGGAGACATACATCCACCTGTGGATGTCTTGACAAGTCTTTCACGTTTGATGAATCAGGGTATTGGAAAAGGAAGCACAAGAGAAGATCACAGAAGCCTTGCAGACCAACTTTACTCATCTTATGCACAAGGAAAAGATGCAAGATCATTAGCTGCAATTGTAGGTGAAGAAGCACTCAGTGATCTTGACAGAAAATTCATGAAGGTAGCTAACGACTTTGAAAGAAAGTTTGTAAACCAAGGAATGGATGAGAACCGTTCAATCGAACAGACCTTGGATATTGGTTGGGAATTACTAAGTGAACTATCAGACTCTGAACTTAATCGTATCAAACCAGAATTCATCGAAAAGTACAGAAAGAAATCTGGCGCAGGTGCATAAAATTGCCATCAGTAATTAACATTAGACCAACACGTCTTGAATACATCCGCACAAAGCGAAGAATCATCGTTGCAAAAAAAGGTCTAAAATTACTAAAACTAAAAAGACAAGCATTAATTCTTGAATTCTTCAATGCAAGCAAAACTGTAGCTGCACTAAGAAGTGGTCTTCAAGCAGAACTAGTAAAAGGCTATCAAGCAATTCGAATGGCAGAAATGCTTGCAGGTGCCATGAGATTAGAAAATGAGGCAATGAAGATCCCACAATTAAATAAATTACAAATTACTCCAAAAAATGTCATGGGTGTTCGAATTCCAAAGATTGAAGGTGGAAAAAGTAATCAGGCTCTTACAGAACATCTACTAGAACTTCCTCCGTCTATCAACGAAGCAATCAAAGCATTTCACAATGTACACAAGATGGTTCTTGATGTTGCAGAAAAAGAGACTACACTTCGCAAATTATTACTTGAGATTGAAAAAACAAAAAGGAAATCTAACGCTATCGAAAATGTGTTTATCCCAAGATTACAGGCTGCAATCAAATTTATCATATTCAGACTAGATGAAATGGAACGAGACACTTTCATGATGTTAAAGACAGTAAAAAGAAAGATGGGAGAAAGAGAACAAGAATCTCTAAAACAAAAGGAGAGAGAAATAGTTGCCTAGCTTTGTAAATCCTCAACAGAGAAGATTCTTTATGATAATTAGAGCATTCAAGCTTGGTAACATTCTTGGTACTGTAGCATTGGCACTATATGCAGGCAAGCACTTTTTTGGAGTTTAAAATGTCTACATCAGAAAAATACGTCCACTCACTCAAGCAAATAAAAGAAGTAGAAGACAGATCACAAAAAGAAATTGATGAGCAAAAGAAAAAAGTAGCAGACGAACTACGAAATCTTGAAGATCATGTTATACAATCAATTACATCTGCAAAAGCTGATGGAGAAAAGCTAGTTGAATCATCCATAGACCAGGCAAGAAAGAAAGCACAAGCAGAAACAGAAAAAATCATAGAAGATGCAAAAAACAAGGCCAAGTCTGTTTCTTCAAAAATTGATTCTAAGACAGTCAAAGAGATAATCGATATTTTGCTAAAAGAGGTATAGATTTTGGTTCTAAAACCAATACCAATGGGAAGAATTGCAGTACTTGGGCTACGAAATGAAAGACAAACTGTAATTTCTATTTTACACGATCTTAATGTTGTACAACTAGAGCCATTATCAAAAGATGTTGCCACACTTGTGCGAAATGAACGTGACAATGAAATGTTCAGACAAGTCTCAGACCAACTCTTGAGAATGAAGGCGCTAAAGACAGTACTGCCTCCAATTGAAGCCACTCAATGCCAACGATTCACTTCCATGGACCAAATAATGCAAGCTACTAAATCCATCAACATTGATGACAAGGTGGCAACCCTGGAAAAAGAAAAAGAGCATCTCTTAACGCAGCTCAAAGAGACTGAAAACAACATAAAACTAGTAGAGGAATTTTCATTTTTCCCAGAAGATTTTAGTGTTCTTCAATTAAAGATGGCCCATTCATACTTTGGTAGGATAGATTCCAAAAACTATACCGCATTCAAAAAGGCACTTGATGTAAACAGCCAAGATGTCTTTATCTATCCAAAAGAAGGAAAAGACACCACAAATCTGGTCCTTGTTACATTTCCAAACTTTCCACCGCATGCACTTGCTACAGTAGTTCAAGAGTATGGTGTAAAAATGGAGGCAGTTCCAAAACTAGAAGGAAAGGCAGACCAGCTACTACAAAATCTAAAATCAAAACAGACTGATATTTCTAATAAACTAAAAGAAGTTGAAAGACAATTAGACGAAATCTCAAAGGCTCATTATGTCAATATTGTATGTATAGAAGAACAACTTGAGATTGAAAACAAAAAACTTGAAGTCATTGATAACCTGGGAGTAACATCTGATTCTTTTGCTCTCGAAGGCTGGATTCCAAAATCAAAGATTGGTCAACTAAGAAGCATCTTTGAGAAAAATACCAAAGGTACCATGTTATTTGAGCTTGAAACAGACGAGCACCCACCCACACAATTTGATAATCCAAAAAGATTCAAACTGTATGAGGCCTTTATCAGATTCTATTCTTTACCAGAAGGCAAAGAATTCGATCCCACACTAATCTTTGGCATATTCTTTCCCATATTCTATGGTATGATGGTTGGAGATGCAGGATATGGACTATTCATACTTCTAGTATGTCGATGGGTTATTCGAAGAATTGAAGGTGGAAAGAGAGACATTAACATCATGCCTAGTATGTTGAGCAAATTTGCATTGAATATACTAAAGAGGCGACAGATGGTAAAACTTGCAAAAGCAATGACACCAGGTGCTATCATTGCAATAGGATTGGGATTTGTGTTTAACCTCTACTTTGGATTCCATCTTAACGGCTATCTATTTGGTTTTCTCAATACTCATCTAGGTTTACATCTACCTGCAGATGGAACAATATTTAGTCCAATTACTAGTCTAAGAAAACTATTGCTGATCGCTGGATACATTGGTCTTGGAATGGTAACATTTGGTCTAATCCTTGGTATCTTGAACAGTATACGTGAAGGTCTCAAAAAACATGCTATTGGCAAAATGGGTTGGTTGCTCTTTGGTTGGGGTGTAGTACTTTTTGGGCTTGCACTAATGCATCATCAACACGTCAACCCAGTTCATAGCACAACAGGTGCTGCTTACATAGGCTTGATGATTGGTGGAATTGGCTTGATGTTTGTAGGGGAAGGTCCAAGGGCAATCATGGAGTTGCCCTCTATTGTTAGCCACATATTGTCATACACCAGACTTGTTGGAATTCTTTTGGCATCAGTTATCTTGGCTGATGTAATTGACTTTATCTTTTTCAAAACATTACATCATGGAATTCCTTTCATTGTTCTTGGAACGATGATACTATTCATAGGTCACATATTCAATATCATAATTGGTGTATTTGAGCCAGGCATTCAGGGAGCCAGATTAATCTATGTCGAATTCTTCTCAAAATTCTATCATGGTAATGGAAGAGCTTTTAGACCATTTGGAAGTGCAAGAAAGTTTACCTATGATCAATATGCATTGCAAGCAGAAAAGAAATAGAAATTTTAATAATATTTTAATTCGTTAACATCCAAAGTTCTTGTACAATATCTACATCTTAGGACAAGTCCTGTTTTATCAACTACATCCATGATGGGCTGTATTTTTTCATCGCTGTTTGTTATACAGTCTGGGTTTGAACATCGAAAAATTCTCTCGATCTGATTTGGTAGTGTTACACGTCTTTTCTCAACTAATTTGTAATCTTGAATTATGTTTACTGTTGCCTTTGGAGCAATTAATGCAAGTTTATTTGTATCTTTATCCTGCAAAAATTTATTCTCTACTTTTATAATGTCTTTTTTTGCAACCTTGGAGCTTGGAACATTGAGTGCAATCGTAATTACATTTCCATCTCTACCGTCTATTCCTAATGCATTTAGTACCTTCAAACCCTTTCCAGATTCTATATGATCAATTACAGTTCCATTTTTGATCCTTCTTACAATAAGATCCGATTCTGACATTGGAATAGTTTGTATACTACTCATATATAATAGTGAATTGCCAATG
>JAJPEA010000100.1 GCA_023252335.1 Nitrosotalea sp. | reverse complement strand
AATTATTTTCGTACCTTGAACACACGCTCAAAGTAATCAGATTGTTCAGACTCGCCGTCTGGATTTTCTTTAATGCTTGCAAGATTTTTAGCTAATTTTTTCTTGTATCCAAGTTGCATTTGGCGTGCAATCTGGATTCTCTGGGCCTGCGGGGAACCTGCACCATGCATTGATTCTGTCAAATACCCTACTGCATTTCTGCCCAGTGTCATGTTTTCAATCAGCCTCAATATTCTAACCCTGCTTTCAACATCAACTCCCTTTCGTCCTCTTAGATATTTTTTCAATATTGGACCAGTTGTTGGATTCTTCAAGTCTTTCTCAGATGGAAGTGTGACAACAAGACCACCTGCAATATCTTGTGCTAGTCTGCCTATTTCATATGGGAATCTAGTTACATTATGTTTAGTAACATTTGCTAGCATGTCATCGTTGAGCCAGACACCAGACTTGGTACGATGAGCCTGGGATGATGAAGCAATACCAGTTGCGTATATTGTTTCATTGAGGTGGGTCATTTCTACCAGTTTGTCCCGTATATGAGAGACATCTGGTACACCATTGTAATCAGCAATTGAAGCTGCTGCCCCAATTAAAACATCACCCAAGCCCGTCTTGCATACATAGCTTCTTCTGTGATAACAAGTAAATCTCTCTACTAGCATTGCAGCAAATTCATACTCGCCAAACATGAATACCTTATCCCATGGAATAAAGACTCGATCAAAAACGATAAGGGCTTCTTGGCCTGCAAATTTTGAATTTCCTGAATCAATATCTCCTTCTTCCATGCTTCTTGTGTCACAAGATTGGCGTCCGTAGATGTATGTAATTCCAGGAGAATCAGCAGGCATTGCACCTACCACTGCATAATCCTTGTCACCTTCCAATAATCTCATTGTGGGCATTACAATTATCCAGTGTGAGTTGATACAGCCAGTCTGGTGAGCCTTGGCACCTGTAACAAATATTCCCTTGTCATTTTTTTCTACTACATGTAAGAATACATCAGGATCTTCTTGCTGGTGTGGTGCCTTGCTTCTATCTCCCTTTGGATCAGTCATTGCACCGCCGATTACAAAATTCTCTTGTTGGATCATTTTGATAAAATCGACTAGTCGTTTATGATAATTGGTCTTGTGTTTCTCATCAATTTCAAAAGTAACAGAATATAGTGAATTTAGTGCATCCATTCCGACACATCTTTGAAAACATGTTCCCGTAAGTTGACCAAGTTTTCGCTGCATTTTATTTTGGTTTACCAGATCGTTTGCACTCTCTGCTATATGCAAAAACCTGTTAACTTGCAAGCCAGTGATTGATGATTTTGCAGTTGCCAACTCGGCTTCCTTTTCTGCCAGATCATATGTCTCCGCTACTGCATTTATTGACGGTCTAATCATTGGGTGATCTACAGGCTCTTTTACAAGTTCGCCAAAAAGGTAAACTTTCATGTCACGGCCTCTAAGACTTTGAATATACTCAGATGCTGTCTTAATTGGCATATCTGCTAGTACCCTCTACAAGTAATATAAATATTATAATATGATTGATTCTTTTCTAGAGTCCGATTCTTACATCAACAACTTTGCAGCCTTTGCCTTTTTCAAATACAAGAACTGGATTCATGTCAAGTTCTTTTATTTCTTCAAAGTCAGTAACCAGCTGGGAAATTCGCTGTATACATTCTGCAAGTTTTTTGACATCAGATGGCCTTTCTCCCCTTACACCCTGTAACAACTTGTTTGTCTTGATAGATGATATCATCTCATCTGCTTCCGAGTCTGTAACAGGAGCTACTCTGAATGTTACATCTTTTAGTACCTCGACATAAATTCCACCCATGCCAAACATGACTACAGGCCCAAATCCTGGTTCTTGTTTTGAACCCACGATTGTCTCCTTTCCACCTTTTACCATCTCTTGAACTAGAACACCGTTGATGACTGCTTTCTTGTTGTATTTTTTTGCATTTTTGATTATTTCTTTAAAGGCCTTTTTGACTTCTTGAGGTGTTTTCAATCCCACTTTGACTCCGCCTGCATCAGACTTGTGAATAATTTGCGGCGAGACAATTTTCATTACAACTGGATATCCAATTTTTTTAGCAGCCGATGTTGCATCTTTTTCTTTTATGGCAAGAATGCTTTTTGGCACTGGAAAACCATATGCGCGCAAAACTTCTTGTCCTTCTTCTTCTAACAAGTTCTTTCTTCCCTCAGATTTTACCTTGGCAAAGATTTGCTCTACTTTTTTCTTGTTTACTTTGAATTGTGCTATTTTTCCTTCTGGTGTTGCAGACCAATGGGCAAATCTCAGCATTGCCTTTAGTGCACGAATTGCTTTTTCTGCATAGCCGTAATATGGAACGCCACCCTCTGCAAGAATTTCCTTGTTCTTTATTCCCTCATCAAGGCCCATCAAACTTGCAAGAATTGTCTTGTTGTATTGTTTTGATGCACTGACAACTACTTCGGCAAGTTTATTGTAATCAAGTGTAGCAGATGGCGTACACATTGTTATGACTGAACCGGTGTTTGGATGTGCAAGTACAAGATTTAGCACATGATTAAATCTGTTAAAATCAGCATCACCCACAATGTCTACTGGATTTCGAGATGTTCCCCAGGGTGGAATAACTGCATTTATCTGCGGTCTAATGTCTTCTATGTTTGCCATCTTTATTCCCATTTTGGAACAGGCATCAGTAGAAATTATTGCTGGCCCTCCTGCATTTGATACAATGACCAAGTCTCCCTTGGAAGGCAATGGTTGTTTTGAAAATGCGGTTGCATAATCAAATAATTCTTCCATGGTATCAACTCGTATTGCTCCAGACTGGATTAACAATGCATCATAGATCTCATCAGAGCCCATTAGTGCACCAGTGTGAGACATGGCTGCTTTTGCACCCTCTGGGCTTCGGCCAGATTTTAAAACCAGTACAGGTTTTTTTGATTCGTTTAATCTAGTAATTTGTTTGCATATTTTTAAAAACTCTCTTCCACTAGTCATGTCTTCAAGATACATTACAATGACTTTGGTCTGCTCGTGCTCTGCAAGCATTTTTAAAATATCAACTTCGTTGAGGTCGACTTTATTTCCCATACTGATTACAGATGAGAATCCTATTCCTTGGGCACTTGCATCCTCAACCAGTGCTGCACAGATGGCTCCACTTTGTGATACAAGTGCAATACCTCCAGATTTTGGGGTTACTTTGAGAAAAGTAGAATTCATCATTGTTTGCGGTGCCAAGTTCATCACACCGAGGCAATTTGGTCCTATGATTTTGATATTATACTGCTTGGCAATTTCTCCAAGTTTTCGCTCAAGCTTTGCTCCCTCCTCGTCTACTTCTTTGAATCCTGCAGTGATTACGATAGCTCCCTTGATTCCCTTTTTGCCACACTCTTCAAGCACTGCAGGAACAACATCATTTTTTGTAACCACAACTGCGAGATCTATTTCTTCAGGAACATCAAGAACACTCTTGTACGCTTTTTTATCAAATACAGTTTCCCTTGTTGGACTAATTGGAAGAATCTTTCCGGTATACCCTTTTAGTATGTTGGATGTAATAGCACGACCTACACTTCCTTCTTTATCAGAAGCCCCGATTATAGCAATGGATTTTGGAGACAGGAAGATAGATTCGCTCATTTTAATGAGATGGACTCAAATGTATTTGTATAATAAGTTTATCCAAGGAAAATGCCTGGATCTCAAATTAGATCAACTGCCAAGCATCTTTCCAGCCAAGTTTTGGTTTCGTGGAATCCAGATTATCTTAAGATTTGAAAACTTGGCTGCAAGATCCCAAGTCTCCCTTGCAAGACTACGCAGTTTATCATTGTTTATAGCATATTCATGGTTTAATTGCGATACAGTATTTTTTGAATCACTATAGATTACAATTTCATCTAGGGTACCTGAAAATTTTTGCAGAGCAGAAATTATAGCCATGTATTCGGCTTGGTTATTTGTTATGTCAGGCTCTTTTTTGTAAAATGACTCGCCTGTTTCCTTGACAAAGAACCCAAATCCAGAATTAGGGCCACCAGAGCCATCGACAAATATGCTAAGGACCATCTTTATACAACCTCATGAATTTCACACTCAGGTTTACAGTTATCATATAGATTACAGTTGAGATTGATTGTGACACAAGTGATGCGGCATAGGCTTGATAGGAATTTGTTAGCAAGTAATACTGGAGAGACCACCTGCAGGCAGTATAGATAACTTCGCCTATTCCAAGAGAAGATATCACCTTTATCAGATCTCGTCTGAGCTCTGCCTTGTCCACCTGGCCTGTTTCAAGGAGATATTTTTTCTTGTTGTCAATGTAATAAAGTGAGCCAAAAGTGGAAAAATATACAACATAATCAACGCCCAAACTTATGGTGGCGTTTACATAGCTTTGTTGATTTGAAAATACCTGTGCAACTATAGCAGAAATTGCAATTGATGCAAGAAACCCTAAAAGAATATTCTTGTTTAGTTTTAGATATTCTTTGTACTGTTGTTTCACAGATTGATTTCATCCATCTAGCAAATAAATCAAGTCTATTGTATGGTGATTTTCAAAAATACTAGTATGCCAGCAAATTCTGCGATATGTACTGCCAACAGGTATGGCAACAATGCAGCACCATAAAGGTCCATCATTGTAAAGTATGCATAGACTCCAATCACATTATGCAAAAACAAGAGACCTGCAAAAAATATCATTCCCAGAGGCAATTGTGCCTTGGTCTTGGAATACATTTTGACAAAAACTCCGACAAGTACTCCAAGGGCAATCATGTTTGCTCCAGAAACAATTGTGCTTGCAGTCATTAGAGTTTCCATTTGAAAACACTTGAATCCACTTGACTTATTTACTTTGTTCCAATTTGCTTACAATTTCGTCAAAGACTTGCAAATTTACCTCAAGAAATGTAGATATGAAAAATGTTGCACCATACTTGTCCCCCACTCGAGTTATCAAGTTGTTTTTTTCAAGGACTCCTATGTGATGCTGTATTGCTTTGTAATCCAAACCCATCTCCTTTGCAAGTTGGTTAGCATTGAAAGGCCTGTTGCGTATATGAGAAATGAGACGAATTCTGTTTAATCCACCTTTTGAACCCATAAATACAAACCACAATAGGCGTTTTGCATGTGGGTCTCCAGCCATGTATTTCCGTGTATCATCAGTTAATTAATAGATCTTTATCTGCCTTTGAAATCATAAGAGTATCAAAGAAAATTATTTTTCACATACGATCGAATAACTGATAAGATAGAAAGGCTAAATGAAGACATGTTTGATTACGACTATCCTCTATACAGGCCCCCATCTGAAGCCAAGTCATTAATTTTCCAAGTCACTCTAGGTTGTTCGTTTAACAAGTGTTCATACTGTAACATGTATCGCTCAAAGGAATATTCTGAAAGGCCATGGGAAGAGATCAAGGCAGAGATTGATCTTGCTTCAAAGCACATGCCCAACAGTACTAGAATATTTCTTGCAGACGGCGATGCGTTGAACTTGTCAACTCAAAGTATGCTACAGATTTTAGACTATCTGAGAGAAAAATTTCCAAACTTTGAGCGCATATCTTGTTATGCCATGCCGCAAAACATTATGAAAAAATCTCCAGAGGATCTCAAAAAGTTGTATGCTGCAGGACTGACAATGTTTTACATCGGAATAGAAAGCGGATCAGATACAATTCTCAAAAAAGTTACCAAAGGTGCAACAGGTCAGACAATCATAAAATCATGTAACAAGGCAAAAGATGCTGGATACACCATATCATGCATGGTCATATTGGGCTTGGGTGGAAAGACTTACTCAAGAGACCACATAGAAGAGACTGCCAAAGTGCTTAGTGCCTCTGCACCTCACTATGTTGGAGCCCTGACTCTGCACCTAGAAGACGGCATCCGTGACGAATTTTTGACCAAGTTCAAAGAGCCATTTTTGCCAATTGACGACTCTGAAGCGTTAGGGGAACTGGAACTTTTGATATCAAAGATGGAACCAAGTACGCAGGTTGTATTTCGTGCAAACCACGGATCAAATGCTTATCCAATAGGTGGAACTTTTCCACAAGACAAACAATCCATGTTGCAAAAAATTTCTTACCTAAGAGATCATCCAGAACTATGCCGACCTGTGGGCCTCAGAGGATTCTAAATATA
>JAJPEA010000099.1 GCA_023252335.1 Nitrosotalea sp. | reverse complement strand
CACGGTAGGTTATATCACCAATACATAAAATGACTATACTATCAAGAGTATAGAAGATAGTATAACCCAAAATACAATATCTAAATGGCTGCCTTGCATTGAGAATTGGGACAGACTCGTGGTTCTAGTTTTCCCAGATAAACTTCTTGGTTGCACGAATTGCATTTGATTTTTTCTACTGAATCAAAGAGTTTATAGTGGTTTGTGGTAAAGTTCTGGGCAATTTGTCTTATCAATCCAGCATCACGTAACTGGTTAAAGTATTGTTCCACATCATCAATTGTTATGGAATCATCAAGGCCATTATTTTTTAACAGTTCGAGGATCTCATCATTTGTAAATCGAACATTTGTATCATTGAATTTCTCAAAAATGATTTTTCTAATCTGAAGAGGTAGTACCGTACCTGAGATGGACAATTTAGTAAAGACCTGATGATTCTTCTTTTATCTTGTCAGCAGATGCTGTATCATGTAGCTTGTCAACAAGGTAAGAATAGAGACCAGATTTTAGAACCTTCAATGATAGTAACGCACATTTTATTCTGGCAGGTCCAAGATCGTGGAGACCGAGATTATCTAAAATATCTTCTTTGTTGAGTTTTTTGACATAGTCAAAATCCTTGCCTAGTATGAGTTCTGTCAACATGGATGCGCTTGCCTGACTTATGGCACAGCCTTTTCCCGTAAATTTTACGTCTGCAACCTTGTCATCTTTTATGTTAAGGTGCATTTCTAATTCATCGCCACATAGAGGATTACTGTCTCTTTGTGCAATGTCAGGATTTTGTATCTTTCCATAGTTTCGTGGATTTCTATAGTAATCAAGAATAATTTCTCTGTAAATATCAGCACTACTCATAGCTTGAACAACTCCTTTGCTCGATTAAGAGACTTGATAAAAACATCCACCTCTTCTTTTGTATTATAGATATAAAAGCTTGCGCGGGATGTTGCAGATACATCTAGTCTTTCCATCAATACTTGAGCACAGTGATGGCCAGAACGAATTGCAATTCCATCTTCATCAATTATAGTAGCAAGATCGTGCGGATGAATATCTCCAAGGTTAAACGATATTACTCCACCTCTTTTTGTTACATCCTTTGGACCATACAGTACAATTCCTTTCATTTGTTCAAGTTTGTCTAGTGCATATTTTGTCAATTCCATTTCATGTTCTCGAACTTTGTCCATACCTATTTTATCAAGATAATCTAGTGCAGCTCCAAATCCAATAACATCTGCAATGTTTGGAGTGCCAGCTTCAAACTTGTATGGCAAGTCGTTCCATGTAGTCTCATACTTGTGTACCTCTCGTATCATGTCTCCTCCGCCATTGAATGGAACCATCTCTTGAAGTAATTCTTTTTTTGCCCAGAGAACTCCAACTCCAGTTGGGCCAAGCATCTTGTGTGCGGAAAAGGCAAAAAAGTCACAGCCCAGTTTTTCCAAGTCCACCTTTAGATGTGGAACTGATTGTGCCCCATCCACTAGTACTCGTGCACCATGAGCCTTTGATCTCTTGATGATTTCTTCAGAATCAGTTATGGTTCCAAGAACATTTGACATTTGACTAAATGTTACAATCTTTACTTTGCCTGTCTTGAGATAGGTATCCAGATGATCAAGGATTAGCTCCCCGTTATCGTCTACTCCAATGTATTCCAGTTTTGCACCTTTTTCTTTTGCTAAAAGTTGCCATGGAACAATGTTACTGTGATGTTCATATTCTGTAGTTACTATGATATCGTCTTTTTGGATATTTTGTCGTCCCCATGCATAAGCAACAAGATTGATTGCCTCGGTAGTTCCTCGTACAAAAACAATCTCTTCACGTTTTTTGACATTGATGAATTTAGCAATCTTGTCTCTTGTCATCTCATATGCAAGTGTTGCTTCTTCAGCAAGCTCATGTACCGCTCGATGAATATTAGAATTATAGTTCAGATAATAGTTACTGATGGCCTCTATTACTTGAATTGGTTTTTGTGTAGTTGCTGCATTATCAAGATAGACAAGTGGCTTGACTTTGTGTACCTTACGTTTTAGAATTGGAAAGTCATTTCGAATGTTTTCTATATTTATGAAACTTGTTTGCATCTAGTTTACCTCAATGTAGATTTCGTTTTGTTCTATTTTAACATTGTAGATTTGTAGTGGTACTTCAGCTGGGAGGTTTTCTGGAACACCTGTCTTTAGATTAAATGTAGACAAGTGTAGTGGACATGTAACTCCATCTTCTGTCAATATTCCACCAGTGAGATCAGCATCGGCATGAGTACAAATTCTATCTGATGCATAGATTTTACCATCAAGATTTGCAATCAGGATTTTTTTATCTCCATGATCAAAATCAAGCATCTCGCCTTTTTTTAGTTGACTTGATTTACAGACAGCAATCCATTTAGACAAATATCTCACCTATACTTGTAATGACTTTCAAATGTGTCAGTCTCACGGTATCTTGTCTCCTCGACTTCAAGCATGGCTTTTAGTTGCTCATCCGTTTTTATCGTAAGATTACGTCCTGCCCATTTGGAATCTATCAAGTAACTTATCCATGCACGAACTTGGTATGACATTTTTCTTGAAAGTGGTTCAAGAAATCCTTCTACGATTATTTTTTGAGCATCAGATTTGCTCAAGCATCTTGTGGCAAAATAAAAGATTTGTTCTTCATCCATTTGTGCAACTGATGCCGAGTGTGTTGCCTTGACATCGTTTGTAAATATCTCAAGCCCTGGTATAGAATCAGATTTTGCTCCCTTGTCAAGTAAAATGGAATGCCCTGAAAGATACGATTCTGCGTGATGTGCATCTTTTTCAATTCGTATCATTCCCTTGAACAAAGACTTGGCAGTATCTTTTAGTACAGATTTTTCCAAGACTCGGCCAACTGTAGATGGTGCATTGTGGATCAAATTTGATGCCAAGTCATATGACTGGTTCTTGTTTCCAAAAACCACTTCGGTATCTTGTGCAGTTGCACCCGGACCGTTAAGGAAATTATCCACTTTGTATCGTGAAAGATGTGAGCCAAACAATCCAAGATACCAATTCATTCTTCCATCACGCTCTATTCTTGCTGTTCTAGAAGAAAAATTGACTGCAGTCTCATCCATTGCCTGCAATGTAACTAGATCAAATTGGCTGTTTGGACTAATGGATACATCCAAGAGTTCAAGATATGCTTGTTGTTTTGTTGCAGTTGGTGCATAGACTTCTTGAACAATAGAGGCTTTGCTGTTGTCCTCTGCCACTAGAACATTACGAGATATGGTCGAGGTCTGGTCTAATGCAAGTGATGATACCAGATGTATTGTTTTTTCTAAAACAAGATTTCGTGGAATGTAGATGAATATTCCAGAGTTGAAAAACGCATTGTTTAGTGCAATGTACTTGTCTCTCTTTGAATCAGTTTGCTCAAATGATTTTTTTATCTTGTCACCATGATTTTTGATTGCGTCTTGGATGGAACACATTACAAGACCTTTTTGTTGTAATTCTAGCGGAATGTGTATCTTGTTTATGTTTGTACCAATTTGAACAATACTTGGGTTGTCACCAATTTCTACCAGTCTATCTTTTACAAAATCTGGAATTGTACTATCAGAGCTCAGAGAGAATGTGATTTGCTCTGGGTCCATCTTGTTTGCATCTGTATACTTGTTGTAAAGAGGAGAGACTTCGGGAGGAAGTTGTTGAAATATTGTAAAAGCATTCTTGCGATATTCTCGTAACCATGTAGGATCGTTATTTGCTTCAGAAATTTCTTCTATATGATTAGAGCCAAGTTTAGAGAGAACAAAAGATGACATTTTACTTGTTTCCTTGACACAATCGGCGACTAGCCGACTGAGCCGTCCATTTCCATTTTAATCAGTCTGTTGAGCTCTACTGCATATTCCATTGGGAGCTCTTTGGTAAATGGTTCTATGAATCCATTGACAATTAGTGTGAGTGCTTCTTCTTCAGTGAATCCTCTTGTCATAAGATAGAAAATTTGTTCGTCACCTATTTTTCCAACAGTTGCTTCGTGAGTTACTGTTGCATCTTCTTGATTAATTTCCATGTATGGATAAGTGTCAGTCTTTGAAATGTCATCTAACAATAATGCATCACATCTCACTGAGGCCTTGACATCAGTAGCACCTTTTGCAACATGTAAGAGACCTCGGTATGTTGTTCTACCATCATTTTTGCTAACTGATTTTGATGTTGTTCTAGATGTAGTGTGTGGAGCAAGGTGAACCATTTTTGCACCAGTATCCTGATGTTGATTCTTGCCAGCAAATGCAATAGAAAGTGTTTCACCATGTGCGCGTTGACCCATAAGGTAGATTCCAGGATATTTCATTGTCAATTTGCTGCCAATGTTTCCGTCAATCCATTCTACACGCGCACCTTCGTATGCATATGCTCTCTTTGTAACTAAATTATACACGTCATTACTCCAATTTTGAATTGTTGTGTATCTGAGTTTTGCACCCTTCATTGCAATCAATTCTACAACTGCAGAGTGTAATGACTCTGAAGAATACACTGGTGCTGTACATCCTTCGATGTAATGTACTTCGGCACCCTCATCTGCAATGATGAGTGTTCTTTCAAATTGACCAATGTTTTCCTTGTTAATTCTAAAGTATGCTTGTAGTGGGAGATCTACTTTGACTCCTTTTGGAACATAGATAAACGATCCTCCACTCCACACGGCGCTGTTAAGTGCTGCAAACTTGTTGTCTTCTGGTGGAATGACTTTGCCAAAATATTTTTTGAATACTTCAGGATGTTCATTTAGAGCAGTATCAGTATCAAGGAACAGTACACCTTGTTTTGCAAGATCTTCTCTCAAACTATGATACACAACTTCTGATTCATATTGTGCACCTACACCTGCTAGGAATTTCTTTTCTGCTTCAGGAATTCCTAGTTTATCAAATGTTGCTTTAACTTCAGCTGGAACATTATCCCAGTCCTTTTCTGTTTTTTCAGAAGCTTTTGCATAATAGTAAATATTGTTAAAATCAATCTGACCAAGCGAGCCTCCCCAATTTGGCATTGGTTTTTTCATAAAAATTTCATATGAACGTAGTCTGAAATCTAGCATCCATTGTGGTTCACCCTTCATTTTGCTAATTTCTTCGACAACCTCTTTTGATAGACCCTTTTTACTGGTGTAAACATACATTTCAGTAGAATCTTTGAAATCATATTTACTATAATCCATGTTGAGGTTCTCTGATGTCATACATGTCATAACCCCGTTATGTTATAAAAAAGTTACACCTCATTTCATACTTGTATAGCGGAGTAGGCCAAGCTAAATGAGATCAATTAAATAAAAAACAATTAGGCTCAGCTAAGAAAAGATATTCCAAGATTTTAGAATGAGGTTTAACTCCAAACTTTTTCTTGGAAGGTCCATTTTTTGTTTAGAAGGAAATTTCCTACAGATGCAATGGCAACTGCCAAAAATAACGCAATTGAATAATTCAAGTGTCTAAGTTCGACAAGACCATACACCATCAACAACTGAAAGACTGCTCCAATTCCACTGAACCCAAGGAACAATCCATACTGCATCAGAGTTCGTTTTGGCTCAAATGTTCTATCCTCAAATGTCCATATCTTATTGAGTACAAAGTTTGAGCTCATCGAGAAGAAAATTCCTATCATGGTGGCATAGATATACCAGAGATTTGAAAGCACCGCTCCAAACATGAAAGATACAAAATAATTTACAAGCAATCCAGATGCACCTACAGTATAGAATCTTCCAGCCTTTGAGAGGAAATGAACAGATGTTCGTCTCTCATTTGACTTGGACTTGCCATATCGATACAGCTTCCATATCGATTGCAGATAACCTACACCTACTGAGAGATCAAGCTTGCTTGAGCCAGTTGTACGATTGATAAACGTGTAAGGTATCTCTTTGACTTTGGCTTCTTTGGCTTTGACAAGAATTTCAAGCAGTATCTTGTACCCAATGGCATCAAATTTTATATTATTTACAATGTGACGCTTGAATGCAAAAAACCCCGACATGGGATCTTTAATTTTTATTCCTAGTCCATGCTGTGCAATTTTAGTTGCACCTTTACTGATTAATTTTCTTTTAAATGGCCATCCAGAGACTCCACCGCCATCGACATATCTTGATGCAACAACTATATCACAATCAGGGTTTTGTAGCTCTTCAACCATTTGTGGTATGGTCTGAGGTGGATGAGACATGTCACTATCCATTACAACTACAGCATCTCCTTTTGCACTCTCTATTCCTGTTACAATAGCAGAGCTTAGACCTCGCTTGTTCTCACGGCGTATTATTTGGATAGTATATCCAG
>JAJPEA010000098.1 GCA_023252335.1 Nitrosotalea sp. | reverse complement strand
CTTGGTCGGTGTCAGCGCAAACAACAACAATGTGGCATCAGTCACATTCAACGGCGCGTCTCTGACAAGGGCGGTGTCGTCATTTTACAACAACGATGCAGAGCTCTGGTACCTCAATAATCCAAGCGGATCTGGAGATGTAGTTGTAACAATGAATGGTACAACACAGG
Source organism: Nitrosotalea sp. (assembly GCA_023252335.1). GTDB lineage: Archaea > Thermoproteota > Nitrososphaeria > Nitrososphaerales > Nitrosopumilaceae > Nitrosotalea. Next base: position 6,205 of record JAJPEA010000098.1, on the reverse strand, counting down.
CCGTAGTCGGTGCATACTCATTCTCTGGCATAAACCAGACAAGCCCAATAGCCACTGCAGCCAAGAATCATAATACTTCTCCAAGCAGTCCTCACATCTCTATAACTACAAAGTATGAAAATGACTGGGTACTTGACCTGCCCTCAATGTATGGCGGCTCTACCCTTGACACCCCAACATGCACACAAGAGTGGAATGTCAACATACCCAATGCAATAACTGGAACATCAAGCTCTACAGCGGTACCATCTCCTGCAGCTGTTACCTGCAAGTGGACTGCATCAAGTGCTGACTTTTGGGACGATGTTGCAGTTGAGCTAAAAGCGAATTAGGAACATCTGTGACTTGATACGATCCAATTTTCATAAAACATGATTCCTTGACATGAAAAAATTCGGAAGGAGCATTGCAGCCGCTCCTGTGGTTTATTGTCTAATTGAAGTTATATGATATGCTAGAAGTCTATGTCGTCAGCAGCTAGGTGAGAGCTACCAGGCATAAATAACGCCTAAATTCTTGATGCAATCAAATGTAGCTTGCTCAAATTTTTGCAATCTCTTTCCAACTGGTGTCCACTTTTGACACCCACTGGAATTTCTTTTGCAATGCAGACGTGTAAAGTTTCTCCCACTCTAGTCCAACTGAATCAGACCATGCTTTGACTACTCTTGGGTCGATGTAATTTCGAAGTGAGGTTCCCAAATTATAATCTCGAGTTTTTTCTGTCAATTCCAGTGTGAGTTTTAATTTTTCTTCACGTTCTTTTAGTTTTTCAGCTTGTTTTGCAGTCTTGGGTTTTGTTTCCTTTATGTTCTTGATGGCTTCGCGTTTTTTCTGTAATGTTTCATCAAAGTTTTTGGGTATTGTTCTCTTGTGGTTGCATGTTATAGCAGCTTCCAAGTTTGCTAGTTTTGCATGGTATATCTTGATATTTTCTGATTTTGATTTTAGGTTGTCAACTTTTTTGAGATAATTTGTGACCACCTGTGTTGCAAGATATGTTCTGAATACCTTTGCAGTCAGGCCCTTTACTATGCCACTGAGAAACTCGTTGACATGTCTTGATGTGATTCCGTCAAATATGAGATCGTCTTTTTTCTTTTTCTCTGTTAGTCTTTTGAGATTTTCATAAAACATCTTGTCCTGCTCTGTGACTGCAAGTGGTTTTTGCCATCTCACACTATCTTTTCCTAAAAAGTCAAACTCTATGACACCGGGTTTTAGGTTTATGTGCTCTACCCTAAGTGTGGTAGCACCTACGGTATCTGCCTCATCTGGATCTTTTTCATCACCTACTCTCATTGCAGTCTTGTAAATTAAATAACATACAGTAGCAACTCTTCGTACCTTCTCGTCTTTATCTGACATTTTCTTTATCACTGCGCCTAGCACTTTATCTATCTCTGCAGCAAGTTTTGTTGCCTTGTCATACTTCATCTTGTCGCGTTCTTGCTTGAGATCTGATGTATCAGATAGCCAAACGTATTTTCTCTTGTCAGTGAGTACATCCATCCAGCTTGCAAGCCACATGAAATCCTGCTCGTGAATTATCTTGCCCCACTTGCCTGGAGGTACTTTGGCATCCTTTCCAAGATTTAGTGTAACATCTTTTTCTGTAATTCTTGGTTTCCACTTGCCTCTTAATGGATGATCACCTCTTCCAATGAAAAGGCCTGGTGGCTCTGCCATCCAGTTGGCTACATCAACTTCTTTTCCGTCAATTATTGCCTTGCCGTAGATTGATTTCATTTTTTCCTTTATCTCCTTTCTTGTAGCTGCAATCTTTTTCTTTTCTTCCTTGGTCATGGTTACCTTGGAGTCTTTTTCCTTGTCTACAATCTTGAATGCATCAGTAAAGTCAATATCTGCAAGCGAAATGTTTTTGAAATTTGCAGGAAGCACTTTGACAAAGTATGAAAGAAAATTCTTTTGAAAAACCGGGTCTTTTACATATGGTGTGTCTTTCTTTTTTGCCCATTGATAGGCCATCTCTTCAGCCTCAATGTTTAGGGGAACTTTTTCTCCCTTGATCTTGATTGTAATGCCTTTTGATTCATAGGGCGGAAGAAACGCAATGCCATTGTGTTGAAGGGTTTTCCATTTGGTCATGTTAGTAGCAATTTCCATTTCATTTTTGATATCACTATTTGATTAAATCTGTTGACTTTGACAAAAATTGCCTTATGTCGTATATCAATCTAACCAAAAGAATCATGTGAAATTCATAGAGTTTTGTGCTGTATTTTCCAGTATTGGGAAAATGGTATCAAAAAAGGTGTATTTTAGCTGAAAAGCTCTTTTTTTATGTAATTTTCAAACTCAATGTCAGTCTTGTCTTTTTTTGCCTCAAGGAACATTATTGCATCATTGCCAACAGGATATCGAGGCAGTGGATTCTCAGATGAGACTGCCTTGATTATGGTCTTGGCAACCTCTTGTGGCGGGGTTCCCATCTCCGACATCATCAATAAACCATTCATCACTTTTTCAGTCATGTCTCTATATGGTGACTCGGCCTTTGTCACTTTTTTCAGGGTAGAAAACAGATTTGTCTTGATGACTCCGGGTTCTATGATTATTGTTCTGATTCCAAACGGAAATAGTTCATATCGCATTGATTCGCTTAGGCCTTCCAATGCAAACTTGGAGCTGATATATCCTGGAGTTACTGGAAAACCTATCCTTCCTGCGACTGAAGTTATGTTTACTATGGTTCCTGACTTTTGACTGCGCATTGTAGGCAGTACTGCTTGAATTGTTCTTACCACTCCGAAAAAGTTTGTTTCAAACTGATCCTTTAGGTCTGTAATAGTTAGATCTTCCAAACATCCTACAAGAAAATAACCTGCATTGTTTACTAGAACATCAATTCTCTTTTTTTCATTTATGATTTCTTCAACTGCTTTTTTAATGGTACCCTCATTGTTGACATCAAGTTCTATTACGCTGATCTTCAAATTCTCTTTTTTTGCAATGTCTAAAATTGCATCTCCTTTTTTGATATCGCGCATTGTTGCATATGTGTGGTATCCTTCACGTGCTAGTGCAAGTGCTGTCTCAAAACCTATTCCACTTGAGCTGCCAGTTACTAATGCAACTTTGTCCATACAAAGTCTTTGTTGATGATATTAATAATTTGTATCATTTTTGATCTTTTTATTTGATTATACTAACGGTTTGTCTCCTTCGACAGGCTCTGTTACTTCGGTTCTTTCACCATCTGTTATCCTTTGTAGAATCTCTCTTGCTGACAACTTGTGAAGATATTCATTGTTGTTGCCACATCTGTATGAAAAAGTACAGCGTGGGCAACCTGCTTCGCTCTTGCAAGGACACTCTGATACTATATCCAGACTTCGCTCAAATGCCTTTTCAAGCCTGTCATAGAGTGCCTTGCTTGCACCATTTCCACCTATTGCAGAATCATACACAAAGACAAGACCAGATGTACCAAGAGATATGCCGCCCAAGTCTTGTGAGACGCCGCCTGTTATCATGTTGCTTCCCTCTATTACGACATGTTCTGTAGCGTGATACCCACTTGCTTCGACATATTCTTCATTTTCTGCCTTGCTGATTTCATCTAGTGGTCTTGGGGCCTTGAATACAATTCCCTTTGTAACAAAATCATACTCGAGTGGTTTTTCTAAAATTATCTTTTGTCCCTGTCCCACCTCTTGGCCCAACTCCAAGTTGACATAACCGTAGACTCGCTTTTGAATGTGTAACTTGCAGAATGCAACTTCAATTCCATTTGCAAGCCTTTTCTCAAAAATTGTCTCTATTGTTGGCCATTCTTCTGTAAGTGCCTTGGTATAGTATGGGTAATTCCTTGGGAGATATTCTAATTTTGCAGTCATTTTTTCTGGATATCCTACTTCTTTGACTTTGTATCTAATTCCTGCCAAAAAGTAAACTGCTTGAGGATGAAGTTCTTCTAATGCAATTGGTAGTACACGTTCTCCGACTTTTTTACCATTTAGGAAAATGTCAATTGATCTTCCTATTCCTCTTATGCTATAGTCTTCTAAAATTGATTGTATCTGATCATAATTTGGAACATACCTATTTTCAATCAAGACCAAATTGCCTGCTCCAACATGTCTTTCAATGATCTCCTTGTGCTCTGGTAGTTCGTGTTTTGCAATTGGCTTGTCGCATGCCATCGCAATAACTTGAAACTCTTCAACAAAGGGATTTTTTGGATCAATGTAGATTTGTTCAACATCTTCAAAATAATCTGCCGGGTGATTCTTGTAATATTGCGAGATTGGATCGTTGCCTAGTACTAGAAATGCATATCCTCCCTGGCCTTTTCTTGCTGCTCTTCCTATTCTCTGCGTGAGCCTGTTTACTGGAATTGTAGATGATATGACTCCGTCTACATTGCCTACGTCAATTCCAAGCTCAAGTGTGGGAGTTGCAGAGATTGCAAGTAGCTTGTCAGTCTTGAATAATGTCTCAACTGATCTTCTATAATTTGCCATAAGGCCTGCCCTGTGGACCTTGATGTCTATTTTCTGCCTTCTTGCCTGCAGTGCCAACAGTTCCGAATTAAGATGCGAGTTGCTAAACACTAGTGTCTTGTGTTGTTTTGATGTCAATTTCTTTAGTATGTCAATCATTAATGCACGCTGGGTCATCAGAGATGGAAAGAGCATTGAAAATTCTGTCTTGCCTTTCTTGCCAGAGCCTGAGACTTGGATCATCTTTACTCCAAATAACATTTGGCAAAATTGTAATGCATTTTCTAGTGTTGCAGATGCTGCAATCATCTGCATCTTGGGTGCAATTCGTTTCAATCTTTTTATGATGTAATGAACGTTGGAACCAAAGATTCCCGAGTATACGTGCGCTTCATCAACTGCAAGAAATCTAGTTGTATTAAAAAGAGAGGCAAATCTAGTTCGATGCCACAAGTGATAGTGTAATACATCAAAGTTTGTTATTATGACCTGGGGAGGGTTTGCAAGAATTTCTCCGCGTTCTTCTTGTTTTGTATCTCCATCAAATACTGCACATCTAATATTCATCTTGTCTGCAATTTCTTTTATCTTTGGGTATTGGTCACGAGAAAGTGATTTGGTTGGATAGACAAAAATTGCCTGTAGTGCAGAAACTGGATTTTTCAAGTTGCCTATTCTTTCAATGATTGGTACCACAAATGACTCTGTTTTTCCAGACGCAGTAGGTGCAGTGATTACCAGATTATCACCTGACACAATGTGGTGTATTGCCTCTTCTTGAAATTTGTAGAATTTCTTTATGCCTTTTGATTCTAATGCCTCTATGATGCGCTGATCAAGACCTGAATCTGATACGGTCGAGCCCATTTCAGGCTCTGGCTCCTCAATTATCTTAAAGTGTGAGACATAGTGTCTCTTTGAGAAAAGAATTGACTTGGTAATCTCTGCAATCTTGGCATCTCCTATCATCTTGTTTATCTCATCTTCTGTTTGTAGGATGCCTTCTTTTTCTAGGGTTGACTCTGACTGGTTCTTGGTTGGTATCTCATCGTTGTCAAATTTTATCAAAAACTCTAGGAATGCCTCATCTACATTCTTCTTGGAATCTATAATGTCCTCAATTTTGCATTTGGGACAGCTAAAGTGTATTTTTTGATTAAATGTGCGTTGAACATCTATCTTGGATTTACACTTGGGACACTGGTGCACTAGAACAAGGAATAGTTTTGGATGATTTAATTTTTGGTTATGATGTTGTATCAATCACAAGTAAAACTTGAATTTACTCAAAACCGCGATGACATATAATATCGTATTATTTCTAGACTGACGTGGGTCTTGGAAGTTATTGGGGCGAAGTCCTTGATGTATTGGAGAAAATAATTCCTGTATATGACAAGGTCAACTCTATGATTTCACTTGGAAGAGATTCTGAGTTTCGTCAAAGAGGAATAACAAACAGAGTTCATCCTGGTGATAATATCCTTGATGCAGGTTCTGGTTTTGGTAACATGTCAAAGACTGCATCCAAGATCTGTAATGGAAATATCAACATCACATTATATGATCCACTACGACCAATGCTAAAAAACACTAGTAGATTATTTTCTGTAACACCTGTACTAACATGTGGAGTCTTTGAGCACATTCCATTTCGTGATGAAAATTTTGACGCAGTGCTTACAGGATACTCTTTACGAGATGCAATCAATCTACGAATTGCAATATCTGAGATACAT
>JAJPEA010000097.1 GCA_023252335.1 Nitrosotalea sp. | reverse complement strand
TCAACAACAAATGTAAAATTTCTTGTCACAAAACCCATGTCCATGCACATGACACTTGTAAATCTAGTCAAGAACAGGATCAAGTCAGCACTTGACAAGGGCAATGTTTTGCTACAAGACAAAAAAATAGATGTCTTGGTGATAGGACATGGAAGTAAAGACCCTAATGCAAAGATGTCAATAAAATACGTAGTAGACGAGCTTGCCCACTCGTATAGAAATGTAGATTATTGCTTTCTTGAAATAGAAGAGCCTAACATAGAGCAAGGAATAGAGAGATGCAAAAAAAGAGACCCAGAGGTTCTAGTGGTTGTCTTTTACTTTTTACACGAGGGCGCACACGTAAAAACAGATATCAATGCGGATTTAAAGCCGGCATTAGAGAAGCACAAGTTGAACCAAGTCTTGATAACACAACACATTGGAGCAGACCAGAAGATGGTTGACCTGATTATTGAGAGGGCCCAAGAGGTAGAGACATGATAACCCAAAAGGGCCAGTCAATTGAAGACAAGAGCATGGAGATAATAGACAGCGAGATCGGTACCCACCCATACTCACCTGACGAGTGGACAATAGTAAAAAGAATAATCCATTCCACTGCAGATTTCGATTTTGCAAGAGACAACAAGGTAGTCTTTCACAAGGATGCAATACAGAGTGCCATTGATGCATTGCAGAAGGGCTGCAACATTATAGTTGATGTAAATGGCGTGATAGGTGGTTTTAACAAGGATAACATGAAAAAATTTGGAAATCAAGTGATTTGCAGCATATCAGATCCAATTGTAATAGAGGAGGCAAAAAAACTCAACAAGACACGCGCCCAGACTTCAATGAGATTGGCAGCAAAGCAGATGGATAAGGGTATAGTAGCCATTGGCAATGCACCAACTGCACTAGTTGAGGTAATACAGATGATAAAAGAGGGCCTGACATCACCTGCACTTGTGATTGGAATTCCAGTTGGATTTGTCTGTGCAGTAGAATCAAAGGACGAGCTTCGTGCAACTAACATTCCATACATTACAAACATTGGCAGAAAGGGAGGCAGTCCATGTGCATCTGCAATCGTTAATGCATTATACAAAATTCTTGCAGCTAGATCAAAATCTTCCTAATCTGATTTATTTTCGCGAGTAAGATATACACGACTTTACAAAGCTTGCAGCAATTGGGGAACCACCAAAGTGTACATGCATGTATGATGCAAGTGTATTGTATATAGTAAGGCCATCTTTTTTGTCTTTTATTCCAATGCCAATTGACATGTCATATGCAAACTTGGAATCCTTTGACAACATATCAAGCTCTGAATAATGAAACTCGTGGCCCTTGACAGTCTTTGATTGCAATGAAAATGGAGATTTTCCAATCTTGGCACTAGTATAGTTTAGTTTTAGCCTCTTTTCCATTACTGTTTCAGCATCAAAAAGGCCAACCATTGCAAATTTCCCAGACTGGTATCGTATGGATTTGGTCAGATACATCAGCCCACCACATTCTGCATAAATTGGCAGTCCCTCTTCTGCATGTTTTTTGATCAATCCCCTCATGGTCTTGTTTTTTTCAAGCAACTCTCCCTTGACTTCAGGAAATCCCCCGCCAATGTAGATGCCATCACAGGCAGGTATCTTCTTGTCTGATATTGGGCTAAAGAACACAAGTTCTGCACCAAGTCTTTGTAATTCATCCAGGTTGTCTTGATAATAGAAGTTAAAAGACTCGTCAAGGGCCACTGCTATTCTTGTTTGTATCTTTTCATTCTTTTTGGCAGGAATTTTTGGTAGGCTGGGAACATTTTTGGCAAGCTTGATAATTTTTTCAATCTCAATAAAACCTGAGAGTGATTTTGCAATTGATTTTATTTTCTTGTCAAGGGATTGTTGTTCTCGTACAGGTATCAGTCCAAGATGTCGCGATTCCAAATTGAGGTCATTATCCCTTGGAATCACCCCAAGTATTGGCAGTCTCACTTTATGTAGCGCATCCCTGCATAGCATCTCATGTTTTTTACTTCCAATTTTGTTCAGTATTACACCACATATTCTAGAGTTTTTCTCAAAATTTTTGAATCCTAATGCAGTTGCAGCAATAGAGCGAGCAGCTTTGCTTGCATCCAAGACAAGAATTACATTTGATTTTGTGATATTTGCAACATCATATGTACTTGCAAAGCTTGACTTGCCGCTAAACCCATCATAGTATCCCATCACACCTTCAATTATGGATACATCTGCTTGCGAATTTTGTACAAAGTTTTTGAGGACACCGCTTTTTCCCATCATCCAAGAATCAAGATTGTGTGCAGTTTTTCCAGAGACAGAACCAAGATAGCTTGGATCAATAAAGTCAGGCCCCACCTTGAACGGCTGGACCGAGTACCCTTTTTTCTTTAGACCATGGATTATTGCAGTTGTTATTGATGTCTTTCCTACACTGCTTGTGGCACCAGCAATAACAATTCTTGGTATATTCATGTCTCAAAGTCTTTGCCAGTGTTTTTTATCATTTGAAAGAGTTGACGCAGTGCAAGTTTTGGATGGTGTGCAGCAAGTTTTAGCATGTCTGTCATGCCAAAGTCTGCCTTGATAAAATCAAGAAATTCTTCAGCAGTGAGCTCATCAATTATTTCAAGTTCCTTGTCCCATTCTTGGTCACTTAGGTTCAACCATCTGTATTGCACCTTTACTGCAGCTGCAATCTTTGATCCTATTGCTTTTTTCATCGATTCCTCGTATGCTTTTAGTGATTCCTTGGATGTATCCCCTTTTACCACAGACTCGCCGCCAATTCTTCCTGCTGCCCTGCCAAACTCAATTGCATATCTAATTCCCTCCAAGACCAATGGGTTTGCCTGTCCCGCAGAGTCTCCAACCATTATCAGGTTGTCATCTATTGTGGATTCCCGTAGTCCTTCGTTTGGAATCAGGCCATAGTGAAACTCGACTGGAACAATTCTACCAAGATCATCTAATGGTTTTGGCCTTTTTTCAAGTAACTCTAGTAAAAGTTTGCTTGCATCTGCCTGGGAGTTGGGCTTGCCAACACCTACCCCTATGCGAACCTTGTTTTTCCCCAAAGGAAAAACCCACGCATAGCCTGCAGGAGAGTATTGCGAGCCTACCATGAGATACCACGTGTCAGAACTGACCTTATCGACATAGGCCTCATACTCTGCACCTGCTCCAAATCTTTTCCACGGCAAAGCAATTCCAAGAGATCTTCCAACAACAGAATAGAAACCACTTGCATCAATGACAAGTTTTGAATTAAAGAAAAGCTCTTCTTTGAGTGAGGTCGCCTTGACACCAGCTAGTTTTCCCTTTTCATTTTTTATCACATCAGTTGCGCCTGTACGCAAGAAAATGTCTGCACCAGCACTTGCAGCTTGGTATGCAAGAAACTGGTATGTCTTTCTCACATCCAAGACTATAGCCTGAGCAGTCTCGGTTTTTTTTATTACATAATTATTTGGAGAATAAAAAGCATAGTTGGAAATCTCGTTATAACATTCAGAAGGAATTCCAAATGATTTTGCCTCCTTTAGCCATGTCACACCGCTTGTCCTGACATTTTGCCCAATTGCCTCGTCTCTTTCAAGGACTGCAACGCTGAGGCCTTTATTTGCAGCACTCCATGCTGCCGATAGGCCTGCCGGGCCGCCTCCAACAACGAGAACATCATAATTGTAACTTTTGACCATTTGTATCACTCGAATTTTTGTCATGCAACATTTTAAGCTGTGGTTTTGCCTTGGTTTTTCCAACCCAATCTTTTTACCTAGCGCACAAAAAAATATTCCATGTCAAAAGGTCTTGTCATAGTTTATACCGGAAAAGGAAAGGGAAAGACAACAGCAGCACTTGGAATGGCTCTTCGCGCAATAGGCTATGACCACAAGGTCTGCATGATACAATTCATCAAGGGCTCTTGGCATTATGGAGAAATGACATCATCAAAGAGGCTAGAGCCAGAGTTTGAGCTCACCGCAATAGGTAAGGGCTTTGTTGGAATACTAGACGACAAGAGTCCAATTGAGGATCATAAAAAAGTGGCAGAGGAGGCACTCAAAGTTGCACGAGAAAAAATCAATTCAAAAAAATACAATATCGTAATACTAGACGAGATAAATTATGCGGTAAATCTAGGCCTAGTAAATCTAAAAGATGTCTTGGAAATTATTTCAAGCAAACCAGATGATGTAAACTTGGTCCTTACAGGAAATCATGTTAAAGATGAAGTGATAGAAAAAGCAGATCTTGTTACAGAAATGAAGGAAATAAAACATCCATTCAAGTCTGGAATTAAAGCAAAAAAAGGAATTGACTTCTAGTCATCAACAACATTAAATTATGTACAATAAATTTGAAAGCCATGACTACAACTGTCCAAGACTTTCCCGAGGTGGGAGAGATTGTTATTGCAACTGTAACAAGGATAGTAGATCAAGGAGCATATGTCTCACTTGACGAGTTTAACAACATACAAGGATTCTTGCATGTATCAGAAATTGCTACAGGTTGGATAAGAAATGTAGGCAAATTCCTCAAGGCAGGAGAGAAAAAAGTCTTACTTGTAAAACGTGTAGACCCCAGACGTTCTGAAATAGACTTGTCATTAAAGCAAGTATCATCTGATCAAAAAAAGAAGAAACTCTTAGAGATAAAACGTGGCGAAAAAGAAGAAGCCCTTATTGAAAATCTGAAATCCCGTGTCAGCTTGTCTGCATCAGAGATGACAAAATTAGAAAATGTCCTAGTGGACAAGTTTGGTTCTGTATATGATGCATTTTCCGAAGTTTCAGCAAAAGGAATATCCATTTTAGATAATCTCAGTATTCCCCAAAAGGCACTGACTGTAATTGCAGAACTTGGCGCAAAGATCCAAGTTCCCCATGTAGAGATACGAGGAATTTTCGAGCTTACATGCAACAAATCAAACGGCATTGAAATAATCAAGAACGCATTAATCGAGTCTACTGCAAACAAGCAGGAGATCTCTGTGACATACATTGGTGCTCCCAAATATCGCATTACCCTTACTGCACCAAACTTTAAGGAGGCAGAAAAGGAACTAAAGCCAATTCTTTCCTCCGTACAAGATGCCATAGAAAAGAAGGGAGGCACCTTCAAGTTTACAAGGGAAGAATCAAAGAAGACAAGAGAAGGCTAGCAAAATGCACTTTCAAATGAGAAAATGTCCAGATTGTAAGAGATACACCCTAAAAGACCAGTGTCCCAAATGCGGACACCAGACTGTTACTGTACATCCAGGAAAATATTCCCCAGATGACAAGTATGCAAGGTATCGCATTGCAGACAGATACAAGTAAAATCAGTTTTATTTTGTGCTGTTAGATGACTCGATACTAATTTTTGACACTCGTGCAGAATCAGCATCTATTGGTTGGTTATTGTCAGCATTTGTCTTGAGTGCTGCAATTTGGTCTACAACATCTTGGCCAGATACGACTTGACCAAATAGAGTATACTGACCATTTAGCCATGGAGCATCGCCAAGTGTAATAAAGAACTGGGAGCTTCCACTGTTTGGATCGCTTCCTCGCGCCATGCCCACCATACCTTTTGTGAAATTCACACTGTTGGTAAATTCTGGAGGAACTGTATATCCTGCATCTCCTAGTCCCCAAGTGCTCCTGTCACCTTTTATTGTATTTGGATCACCACCTTGTATTACAAATCCCGGCATTATTCTATGAAATACAGTTCCGTCATAGAAACCAGAGTTTGCAAGCTTGACAAAGTTTGCTACAGTCTTTGGTGCAATGTTGTCAAATAATTTGAATTTTATCTCTCCAAATTTTGTATCAATCACTGCAATGTTTCCACTGCTACCTGCAGTGGTTGCAGGCTTTATTGTAGTGGTGGAATTATTTCCTTGCTGTATACTTGAGCTATTTCCTTGTTGTGCACTAGATGTTGTTGCTGAGTTTGGCTTGTAGTCTGGATTTACTTGATAAATCAATACACCAGAGAAGACCCCTGAGTCTTTTCTATCCAAACTTGCAGATGAGTATACCAGACGTAGTGGTCCGGTTCCGTTTGCAGGATACTTGATTGTCTTTGAGTAAATTGCAGTATAGCCTGTAGTATAGGTAGGTGACTCGTTGTGAGTGTTTGGATCATAGTATGTTAATGGAGTAAACGGAAACATTTTCCCAAGCAAAGTATTTTGCCAGAAATAGTCAGTTGGTGTAAAGTCATCATCTTGTAGATATTTAGTTGAATCAAGGCCCCCTATTTTCATGAACCACTGTTTCTTGCTTTCGTCTCCCCCTCCTCCAAGTATGTAAAGGTCTTGATTAGCAGAGGTAAACTTTTGGCCTACAACATAAACTAGGACATAATTTGCTCCTGCCTTGTTTAGCAT
>JAJPEA010000096.1 GCA_023252335.1 Nitrosotalea sp. | reverse complement strand
CTCTATGCTTGAAACATAGTCTGACACATACGCAAGCCTGTTGATACTCTGTATTCCAAGTGACTGGAGCGCAACTACAAACGCAGACGCATAGAACTTTGCCACATCTTTGTAAGTTGTTGAATTTTCTTTTGCCCTGTCAAACACGTTTTGGTTAATGTCAGTCATATTCACAAGAACATCAGTTTTGAATCCCTGATCATTTAGACACCTAGACAAGAGATCATATATCAAAAATATTCTCGCATGTCCTAGATGAGTATAGTCGTATACAGTAGGACCGCAGATGAACATTTTTACAAGATCTTTTTCAAACGGAACAAAGTCTTCTTTAGATAAAGAAAAAGAATTGTAAAGTTTGAGCATTTTTTGACTTAGCGCCCGCCCTGAGAAAGGATCGGAGTCAATGTCACAGTTGAACGAACTTTTGGAAGTCTTCGAATCTTGTGTGTGATTAGTGCTTCTAGTGCAGAATTTGAATCGGCTTGGAGTTTTACAAAGATGTCATAGATTCCATATGTACCTCGGACCTCTTTTACTTCGGAAATTTTTGCAAGCTCATTGATTATTTCTACTTCAGAACCTAGATCACAACTAATGAGTATGTAGAGTGATTCCACAAGTATCATTCCACTTGGGGCACATAAAACGATATCCATAATTAAAACTCCGTATCCAATATTCACATCATGGGAAACGAAGTGCAGGCAAGAGAAATCATTCCAATTGATATAAAAGAAGGCTACCTTATAGACGGCTTTCCATATACAGGCTTGGCAAATGCCATTGCAACCGAGTCACTTGTCAATACAACATCTCAATTTGAATTGGCAGGAGTACTTGACTCGGAACTTTTCCCTCCGATAAGCATTGTAAGAGACGAAGTGCCAAACTTTCCTGCACGAATTCTAGTCAACAAGGATCTCAAGGTTGCAGTCTTTTCATCATACCTTACCCCTCACGAATCAATTCATCGCGATGTAGCACGAGTCATGCTAAAGTGGGCAAGTGATCACAAGTGTTCTTTTATCATAAGCAGCTCTGCAATCAAAAGCGATGAAGCAACACCTTCTGTGATAGGAGTTGGTAGTACCGAATCTGCAAAGAAAAAATTACGTGATGTAAATATACCCGTACTAAAAAATGGAACCATTCCAGGAATTCCAGGAATTTTATTAAATGAAGGGTTGCTTGCAAACATCAATGTCATTGTGTTGCTGTGCAAAGCAAAAGAATCAGGGCCTGATTTCCGGGCAGGTGCAGAGATTTGCATGGCAATGACAAAACTTGTCCCAGGTGCATCATGTAACCTCAAGTTATTACTCAATGAAGCAGAAGGCATTGAAGAAAACTTGAAGCAGACAGAACAAGACGCAGGCCCGCTAAGGGATGCAATTTACGGATGATATTTCAAGAGAGAACCGTTCCAAGAGATGGCCTTGAGAAAATTCTCAGAGTCCTAGACTCGGACGAGGGCGTAAGAATAGACAATGAGTCAAATCACATATTTGTAAACAAGACCTCAAAAAGATATTGTATTGACATATCTACAAACAACAAAGATGAATTCATTTACAAAAATAGTGCAGAAGAAGTTATTGATTTTCTGAAAAGCCACATGAATGAATCATCAAAAATTGTTGCATACTAGATTCATCCGCAATCTAGTTCTTCAATATTTGATTTGCATGCATCATTGAATTGTGATATTTTAGAATTGAGTGCATCACAAACTAGTGGATCCTTTGTTTTTTCATATTGCATGGTATCTGTTACGATATTCAACTGGCGCACAGAGCATACATTTGATGATTCTAATACAAAAGAAATAACAGATGCAAACAGACCAACTGCCAATATAATCAAGATCCACTTTTGTCTATTGAGCATTCTGACTTCGCGAAACGTCTACCTCTATGGTTGAGACGTTTCTCTCTTTTCCATCATTTGATTCAAGTCTCTCAGAGAAGATCCTCACGCCACTTACTTTGTATCCCATTGCACTCATTCTTTTTACTATCATCTGTGATACATCCACAGCTGTAACCATGCTTCTGCCTCTTGCTTTGATAGTTACAACAGGCTCGTTTGCAAGAAGTGTTAGAGTAGCATTAAGGTACGTCAGAATGGGTTTTTTACCAATAAATACAATATTAGGCGGTCTTGACACAAGACCCACTTTCGCTGTGTTTTATTTAATAGTTAGCAAAGAAAAAACGCTTGATTGATCAAGAATATACGCTAGTCAAGATTCTTTTTTTCGATGTACTGTTGTAAGATTTTTTCAATGTCTTCGGATTTTGACCGCTTTACTTCCTCAACTATGTCTTTTTCTTCAATTTCGTAACAATTGAGCATCTCATTTTGCTCTTTATAGAATAACAATATTTTTTCTTGATATATGCAATAATACATCTTGTCAACCTCCATTTTTTCGGATTTTATCTTTACACCCTCTGGTTCTACAACAATGGGGTAATCCATGCCAAGTTTACTTGTACAGCATATTTAGATGATGTTGATAACAAGAGAAGCGTCAACAATAACGTAATAAGGATTTCAAATCACAAATGTACTGTGACCCGAGTCATATTTCACATTGACTTTGATTATTTTTTCGCCCAGTGCGAAGAGCTGCGCAGACCAGACCTGAAGACAAGGCCTGTTGCAGTATGTGTTTATTCAGACCGTGGGGGAGACAGCGGTGCAATTGCAACTGCCAATTATCTAGCTAGAAAGTATGGTGTCAAATCAGGAATGCCAATAAAATTTGCAAAAAAGAAACTCGAGGATGTGCCAGAATCAGTTTTCTTGCCTACAGATTTCGAGTATTATTCAGAGGTCTCAGAGAATGCTATGAACATCATAAGAAGCCATGCGGATGTTTTCGAGTATGTCGGAAGAGATGAGGCATATCTTGATGTGACAAATAGAACTGGACATGATTTTAAAAATGCGGCACATCTGGCACAACAACTCAAAAATTCATTGCGCAGTGCAATAAAACTCTCAAGCACCATTGGGATATCTTCAAACAAACTTGTTTCAAAGATTGCATCAGGATACAAGAAACCAGACGGTCTAACCATTGTAGAGCCACAGGCAATTGAATCGTTTTTAGATCCACTACCAATACGAACAATTCCAGGAATAGGCAAAAAAACCGAGGAAAAATTTACTGAAATGAACCTTGAAACAATATCACAACTTCGCAGTGTCGATGTCTTTACCCTGAACGGATTATTTGGAAGAAAAGTTGGTGCATACATCTACAATGCAGCACGAGGAATTGATGAAGATCCAGTATCACCCAGACATGACCCCATTCAATATAGTAGAATAGTGACACTAAAACAAGACTCCAAGGATTTTGATTTTCTTGTAAACGATTTGGAAAAACTTTGTGATGATTTGCACAAGGCCATAGTAAGAGATAACATACTCTTCAGATCTGTTGGAATCCAGTTTGTTCAATCAGATTTGTCAAATAGAACAAAATCAAAAACCCTCAGAAACCCTACATCAAGTTTGGACGAGTTGAAAAAAACTGTCATTCTATTACTGCGAGAATCACTAGAAGACCAGAAATTACTCATAAGACGACTCGGAGTACGGGTTTCAGATTTTTCACAAACTAGCGGACAGGTAGATATTACAAGATTTTTTTAAATCGATACGCCTACGTGAGAGGCCAGTCTCCTATGCTCATCCTCAGAAATCCACTCTACATGTAGATAATCAAATATCTCCACATCACTCATCCCCAGTCTTCTTGCTTCCTCAACTGCAATTGCATATGCCTCAATCTCAGTAGGCCTGTCAACATACGAATATGACTTGTCATAAAGATCAAGACCTTGTCTTTGTTGTTTTACATGCACTAGTTCATGAATGATATCAAGATAGAGAATCTTTTTTTCAGAATTTCGAAGATGGTTTTTACCTATCACTATTGTCGCATCTTCATTTTGTACGTGCATATAGTGTGTTTTTTCATTTACAATGACAGATATGGTATCAAACACATCGTCCAAATTTTCTCTAGTTTCAAATACTTTTAAAAGAATTTCAGTACTTTTGAGATTCACAAAAATCTCTTCAATGTAATATGTTCCGTTTTCTACATCATGGTTGACTTTGACTTGATCCATTATTTCCACCCTCTAATTTTTTGATACGCTTTGTTTCAACATATGTTACTATGAGCAAGAATATGAAGAGCCAAGGTAGGAACATTATCTCACCTGCAATGCCATGGAATGACTCGAATTCATTTACGTTTGTCGATATCTTGAGAACAAAAATTGATAGTGACAGTATTCGAATTACGTTTACAGTGATTGTTCCTATGACTCCTAGAGCAAAATAGACGACCTTTCTTTTTCGCGGAATGTTCATTTTTAGCAAAAATGCCATCATCACAAGCGAATAGATTATGATACTATGCACACCTGCAGATGGCCAAAATACCTGTAATGCAAACGGGCCATGGATGCCATCAAGGAACATTACATTACCATGAGAGGTAGCCAATCCCAGATGGAACAGGTTTATCAAAAAGACATCTAGCTGCACAAGATATGGAACAACATATTGTAATGGCCCTAGTGAATCATATGGGAAAAATGCATCAAGTGATAAAATAATAGCAGTACCTGCAGTGTATATTGGACCTGCAGGAGATATTCGAATCCACCTCTTGCCAAACAGAATTGTCATACTTGCCATGAAAAATGCTGCCAATACAATAAAGTCCCACATCCAAGTCCAAGAGTCTTTTAGTAATACTTGGAAACTTGGGGCAGCAGATATCAGATAGGCCTTCAAACCAAAGTCTAAGCTGGTAAGATAGATAATTACAATTATGGCAAGTGGAATTATTGCCAACAAACGTTTCTTTGGAATTTCTAATTTTAGACCAATTAGTTCTGCTGCAATAAATGCCATTGCAAAAAGAAACCCACCTCTACCTTGATTCCATCCAAGACTAAATGTATCAGGAAATACGACAAGTGCAAACAGCACAGGAGAAGCAAGTATTGCTATCGCAAAGATGATATTTTTGTTTTGCAATAAATTACGTCCAAAGTGTGTTAAATAAAAACTCTGGCAACTAGAAAAAATCTGATATTGATTTTTGTTTTTTTGCCAGATACAGTTTACTGTGTGCAAGCCATTCTTTTTTTCCAATGCTCAATCCCTTGCAAGCAAGATCGAGTCCTTCTTGAAAATTGGAAACAACAGACGGTTTTTGCTTTAATGCCATGCGAACTCCCTCTCTTACTTGCCACACTCCAACTGGAACTGCATATTCCGGTCGTATTTCACGAAGCACCAGAACAGCTGCTTGAATTTTGTTTTCAACAAGATACTCTGATACGGCAAGTCTTGAAGCAAAGTGAGCACCGGCAGTTTCTGGATAGTGTTTCATGCCAGAGATGTCTTCAAAATCAGAGCCAAATCCTACATTTCCCTGCTCATCATACCATGCCTCTTGCATTTCAAACATCCACCTGCTTGGGAACATTACAACTGTAAAATAATTACCCAGGTGATTGTATGAAAATACCAATGATGTATCCAGTATGCCAAATTCAGTTATTTTCTCTACAAGTGATTTTGAGATAGTATCATCTGTTGCAGTGATGCTCCATCTAGTTGGAACAAGTTTACGATTTTTGCCAAACATTCCAATGCTAAAACATTTTTGAATTCGAGAAATTTCTATACCCCTGTTGTAGAGTTCTACCATTGCATCTTGTGCCAAGAGATCCTTGTCATAAAATGTTCTCTGGATATTTTTGTCAGATGATGAGCTTGCAAACTTGGCAGATTTTATCTCTCCAATTGGTCCAAAAATGGGACTGTCACCGTCAACTGAAACAGTAGGAGAGGCATTTTTGACCAATTCCATCTCTGCATCAGTTGATCTTTCAGACATGGACATTTCCTGAAGATTTTCAATGTATTTTTGCCCAACGTCATCTATTTTTACAGGCTTTATGCCACGAACCAAGCTTAGCCTATAGTTTACTATGTCTTCAAGACTTTTTCCTGTCCATTTTTCTGGCGAGTCCAAGATCATTGTATCCCCATGAACAGGAGGCAACATTGGGCCCACCAAGACCTTTGGATAACCGTATGCGCCAACAAAGACAGATGGCGGAGTGGAGCCGTCAATATGATTAGATGAAAACAGATTACCATAACGCGACAGATATTCTTTCCAGTTTGATTCTATTGATTTTCGTATGTCTGCAGCAGTACGTTTCACACAAACGTGTAGCAGACTCGTACTAATAATATTATTCAGATCATTTATTTCAAGTTATATTCAACTAGATCAAGATTAGATCAAATGGATTCAGAAACTTTTGGTGTTGAAAGTGGATATGGCACACAAGCAATAGAGTGGATGAATGAAGAGGCAAAGAGAATGGGTTGGAAGTTTGAAGCAAGGCTGTACAATTATGAAATTCAAACAAAGAACTTTGGTACATTTGAAATGTTTTCATTGATTGGAGA
>JAJPEA010000095.1 GCA_023252335.1 Nitrosotalea sp. | reverse complement strand
GAACAACCATTCCATCTACCACTTATCCAATGCAACTAGTTGAAGCCAAGGACAATTATTATTTTCCTCCTATGGCTGATAACATGACCAGTATGAACACGACTGGAATGAATAACACGCCGAACACAAACAACCTCCATCCAGCAGTAGGTCAAGTGTCTCAAACTGTTGTCAATCAACTAGAAAGTGATATCACAGATGCAAAAAACTCTGCAAACACTGCAGTTCAGAGCTATGCTAGAGTAGCACAATCATTTCAAGAAGTAAAAGATTCCATGGATGTATTGTATATGGTTGCTCTTGCAGGAATAGGTATTGGTGTAGCAGGAGTTGTTATCGCAGTAATTGCTTTAACAAGAAAAACATCATAAAATCTAATTTTGATATTGCTAGTGGAATGTTCTAATCATTTTATCTCTAAAAGTTCAACAAGACCGCATTTTGTATTTTTTGTATTAAGATCCACAAAGGCAATGCGACGCTCATCAAAACCTTTTACAGGGTTTACAAGAATCGTTGCACCTTTTTTTACAAGTGACTCTAGTTCTGCTTCTAAATTTTTTACCTCAAAGCACAAGTGATGTATCCCACCTCCAGACTTTGCAAATTCGCTAATTGCCGAATCTTGTGATGATGGCTCTATCAACTCCAAGAATGGTTCGCCCATTTTTAAGAGACAAATATTGACTTTTTGGCTACCGACTGGCATTATTGTGCTTATAGTCTCAAAATTAAGATAGTTTTTGAGCTCACCCAAAGATTGCTGTATGTTGTTAACTACGATTCCAATGTGGTGAAGCTTCACAAAAGATGTGGTATTGTGCATGTACTAGAATCTAACTAGTACCTGTTAATTTTATATTGATACTGGATTTCAATGATATTATGCTGGAAAAACTAGTCAAGGACTCGAAAGCACTTGAGAAAGCCATTGCCGGAGAAGAGCTCACATATGATGACGGAATTGAGCTAATGTCTTATGACAATCTCTACATGTTAGGTGCAGCAGCAGATCTGATTAGACAAAAAAGAATTGGACAACAAGTAACTTTTGCAGCATCATATTATCTGAACTATACCAATGTTTGCGCCGCAAGCTGCCAAATGTGTGCATTTTATAGAAAAGGAAACGAATCTGACGCATACACGTTATCTGCAAAAGACATTGAGGGCCGTGTTGCAATAGCAAAAAACTTGGGTGCAACCGAAGTCCACATTGTTGGAGGATTTCATCCCGAACTTGGACTAGAATATTATGAAGAAATGTTCAAAACTATAAAGACCAGTCATCCTGAAATGCATATCAAAGCACTTACTGCTGCAGAAGTATTTTTCATAGCAAGATTGACAAAAAATTCAGTTAAAGAAGTATTGACTCGATTAAAAACAGCGGGCTTGGATACCATGCCAGGTGGGGGTGCAGAACTCTTTCATCCTGACATACGAAATAAAATAGTTCGTGGCAAGTGTTCTGGTCAAGAATGGCTTGATACTATAGAGCAAGCTCATAATCTTGGAATAAAGAGCAATGTAACTATGCTCTTTGGGCATATTGAAAAACCAGAACATATTATTGATCATCTTGTAAAAATCAGAGAGGTTCAAAAAAGAACCAAGGGATTTCTTACGTTGATACCGCTCAAGTTTAGTCTTGATAATACCGAACTTGAGAAAAAGGGACTGGTGACCTCTGAGAGCTCTTCGACATATGATCTTCGAGTTACAGCAGTATCAAGGTTAATGCTTGCAAATCAACTTGACAACATTTCTGTATACTGGGTTGCGCTAGGAAAAAAACTTGCTCAAGTTGCACTCACATATGGTGGAAATGATTTGGTTGGCACTGCTTTTTCTGAGGAGATTTATCGCGCAGCAGGCAAGGGAACAAACTCTTCCATAATGGAACTGGCAAACATGATAAAAGAAATTGGACGAGAACCTGAACAGAGAGACACGTTTTTCAATGTCATAAAAAAATTCTAAGTATTTTTTTCAAAAAAATTAAGGGTTGTGCATGCTTACCTGAATCATGCTTTTTGGCATCTCTTTGTGACCTTCTTCCAAAGTGTGTGCAGTTGTATCTTGCATGCAGTGTTTCTTGATTATGGCCGATATCTTTCTTGCAAGTGTTATTGGGCTCATTGCAGCTTTGCTTGTGACAAGAACAATGTTGTCAAACAATGGAAATGAAAGCATCGACAAGTTTTTTCTATCTACGTGAATGTACCCAATTTCTCCAAACTCGTCGTCAAAGTCTCTTCCCATTGATACTGTTAGTGCACATTGCATGAAAAACATCTCCTCGTTTTTCTGATTGACTGTCTGTACACTGGTCTTGTCTTGGACTCTTCTTTCTATGGCTCGTCCATGTTTGTTTATGATGGAAACTGACTGGATGTTCTCATTAGTCTCTAGAATTGTACTGCACAGTTTGTCAAATCCTGTGGTGGTGATATTATTCATCTTGATCAATTATAGGTAAGACGTTATTATAAAATAGTCTGAAAGATTCTTCTAGAACTATGTTTGATCGCTAAATCTGATATGGAACTATGTTCCTGGTTCTTTAGGTTGCCAATAATTGCTGCATGCGGATTTGTGCTCTATTCTAGTTCTTCGTCTGTAAGTCTCTTGTAGAGTTCTCTAATACATGCTATCTTTGTATCTGCTTCTCTTAAAGACAAGTTGTAGAAATCAAACGGAAATGTGGAATTTTGTTTGAAAATCTCCATCATCTGTGCTACCTTGCCTTGAATGTCATTTATCATCACCAAACAACCATCTCGAAGAAAATCTATGTTTTCCTTTGAGGGGGCACTTTCGATGGTCAATGTTGGTTATATTGCATGTACCATTACTTAACTACGATGTTAGATCATCCCTTTTAGTATTTATATTTCAGCAGGCTTTTGCGTAACTGGTTTTCCTTCTCCGCCTTTTTTCCTGCGTTTCAAACCTATGCTGATTAGTACAATGAAAAATCCTATGCCGCCAATCATTGCAGAAATGTTACCCAGTCCAGCATTGACTATCTCTGCTTGGTCTAGTGCGTTTATCTCGTCTTGTGTCATGTCTGCCTTGCCAGTTGGAGCATTCTCATTTAGATATCCGTAAACTGAAAATCCTGCCACAAGCATTGCAATGCCTAGCACAAAGACACGTTTGTCCACTAGAATAATCTATAGTGTTGCGGTAAATAACTTAAGCTATGCGAAGCTCAAATTCTGGAACCAGACTTTTTTCTATTCCAAACTGGAACAAGTTTCTAATTGCTTGTTCTCCTAGTACACCCATTTCTATTGTTACATCATTTACATACATTCTAACAAACTTGTCAATTGTTTCCTTTGACTGTCCTCTGCCATACTGCATTGCATAATCCAATGCTTCACTTGGTCTTGCCATGCCATATACAATTGACTCGCGGAAAAACTCGTCAAACTTTTTGATAACATCAATTCCAAAATGATTGCTCATGACATTTACTCCAAGTGGAACTGGCAAGCCTCCTGTACTGTCTCTCCACCAAGAACCAACATCAAGTAGTTTTACCAAATTCTTTTGATCATATGTAATCTGTCCCTCGTGTATTACCAAGCCAGCATCAACTTGACCACTTGCAACAGCATCTGGAATGTCGCTGAACTTCATTTCTGTATAATCAAACTTGCCAATCATGAGCTCTAAAAGAAGAAATGCTGAGGTAAGTTTTCCAGGAATTGCTATCTTGGATTTTCGCAATTTTTCTAGATCCAGGTCTTGCTTGGCAACTACTATGGGGCCATATCCCTTTCCAAAACTGCCTCCGCTTCGTAGTATGGTATAATCATCAAGATACGCACAGGCATGGGCAGAGACTGCCGTTACATCAAGTTCGTGCTTGAGGGAGCGCTTGTTCAGGGTTTCAATATCTTCTACAACGTGTTTTACATTAAAGTGGGGTGAGGTAACCTTGCCGCTTAGCATCCCGTAAAACATGAAAGCATCATCTGCATCAGGTGTATGACCTATTGTAATATCCATGACTAGTGATCTTTATGGCTATTATAAAAATCAAGTTTGTGTGATAATTTCTAAATGGTATCAGGTCGATGATTTTAGTTGAATTCTTGTTTGCAAATTTATCATACTTGACTAAAAATAAAAAAAGAATTGTTCCACTGGAAACACAAAACTATGAACATGCTAGATCTTGTATGATCCATTGATTTTTTTTATAATTCTTCTAAACGTTTAATAGCGGCTGGAAAAGGATTGAGCTAAACCATGAAATTCAAGGCAACAGATCAAATTCTAAGTATTATTGGTAACAAGAAAAATATTAGAAACTTTGGAGTCATAGCTCACGTAGACCATGGAAAAACAACCATGAGTGATAGTCTTTTAGCTTCTAGTGGAATTATCAGTCCATCTGTTGCAGGCCAAGCTTTGGCACTTGATTCCATGAAACTTGAACAAGACAGACAGATGACAATCGTACAAGCAAACGTCACATTGCTCTATGAAAACAATGGCGAAGAATATGTAATCAACATGATAGATACTCCAGGACACATTGACTTTACAGGTAGAGTGACTCGAAGTCTTAGGGCAATAGATGGTGCAGTTGTAGTATCTGACTCTGTTGAGGGTATAATGACACAGACTGAGACTGTAACTCGTCAGGCATTAGAAGAAAGAGTAAGACCTGTTTTGTATATTAATAAAATCGATCGTCTCATCAAGGAACTAAGACTGCCACCAGAGAAGATGCAAGAATGGCTGCTTGACATTATTACAAACTTTAACAGACTAATTGATATTTACGCAGAACCTGAATACAAGGAAAAATGGAAGGTTAGCATTCAGGATGGAAGTGTCTCATTTGGCTCTGCAAAGGACAAGTGGGGATTTAATGCAGATGTAATGAAGAAGAAAGGAATTTCGTTCAAGGATATTTACGAAGCATATTCTGAGGGTGGAGATATCAAGAAACTTGCAGAAAAAGCTCCCTTGTATGATGCAGTACTTGGAATGGTTGTAAAACACCACCCATCGCCTGATGTTGCACAAAAATACAGAATTCCAAAAATTTGGAAGGGTGATTTAGAGTCTGATATTGGCAAGGCACTCATGAACTGTGATGACAATGGTCCTACAGTCATGATGATTGTAAACATGACAGTAGATCCTGCAGCAGGTCCTGTGGCAATTGGACGTCTCTTTTCTGGCAGGATAAAAGATGGTGACCGCATACATTTGATTGATACAAAACGTGAAGGACGAGTCCAGTCTGTCAACTTTTTCATGGGCAACCAAAGAGAGATGGTGGGACAACTTGCAGCAGGAAACATTCCAGCTTTGCTTGGACTGGAACACGCAAGAGCAGGTCAGACATTGTCTTCAATTGCAGGTATTCCAGCATTTGAGGGAATTCAATATGTGTCAGAGCCTGTTGTACAGATTGCAGTAGAACCAAAACATCCTAAAGACTTGCCAAAACTTGTCGAGGCATTAAACCGTATTACTATAGAAGATCCTAACTTGGTTGTAAAAATTAACGAAGAGTCTGGTGAGACTGTAATTGCTGGCATGGGTGTACTGCACCTTGAAATTGCAACTGCATTAATTGCAGATGCCAAAGTGGATATTGTTACATCGCAACCATTGATCAATTATAGGGAAACAATTCGTGGTGCTGCAGGACCTATAATGTCAAAGTCACCTAACAGACACAACAAGATCTTCATGAAGGTAGAACCATTGGATGAGAAAATTGCTGAAATGATACGAAACGGAACACTAAACGAGTACAAGGACAAGAAGGAAGTTGCCAAGATACTAAAAGATGCAGGATGGGATGGCGATGAGGCAAAGCGTGTAATGAGATTTGATATTAGGGGTAATGTCATGGTGGATGGAACCAAGGGTGTACAGTTTGTAGGTGAGTCAACTGATTCTATACTATCAGGTTTTGAAGATTCTGTTAAAGAAGGTCCTCTTGCAAGAGAACAGGTAAGAGGCTGCAAGTTTACATTCCATCACTTTGTTCCTCACGAGGATCCAGCTCACAGAGGCTTGTCACAACTGGGACCTGCCTCTAGAAGGGCATGTACAGGTTCAATGTTATTGGCTCAACCAGTATTGCTAGAGCCAACACTTGGAATAGAGGTTCGTGTACCACAAGAGATGATTGGAAACGTTGCAGGTGTGATATCTGGGAAAAGAGGCAAAGTATTGAACATGGAACAAAAAGGTGTCATACATATCATATCAGGTGAGCTTCCAGCATCTGAGACATTTGATTTATCTGAGATAATGAGGGGACAGACTGCAGGTCGTGCCATGTGGAATACCCACTTTAAGGCATGGACTCCAGTTCCAAACTCTATCTTGACCAAAGTAATTGCCGACATTAGAAAGAGAAAGGGCCTTGCACCAGAAGTGCCATCACCTGACGAATACGTCGACAGTGAATAAAAAGGAATCCCCCCTTTTACGAATAAAAAATCCCGCATATCAGATAATTATTCACGTTATGATTTGTTGGAAA
>JAJPEA010000094.1 GCA_023252335.1 Nitrosotalea sp. | reverse complement strand
TAAGAGATCATCCAGAACTATGCCGACCTGTGGGCCTCAGAGGATTCTAAATATAAAATCTATATTTTCATCAGATATCAAAAATATTGCTCTAGATTTTGTTAATGTTAATCAAATGTATTTCATTTATGCAGCATTTGAGAATCTGTCAAGTTCCCCGACCAAAAACCGTCAGATAGTTACATATTTGACCAGTATTTGATCAATGGCACCTAAATCTTAAACGAATCCTACTAACATTTGATCCAATATTGTTTTCTACTTTTGATAACCAACAGTCTAACCTTTCTTGGAAGTTAAGTTTAAGAGCAGTCTACAAAATACAGCATCGTGGTTAAATCGGAGTATGATTACATTGACATAATCGGTGGAACCTCAGAAACATACAAAACTGAAACTGAACGTTTGCTCAATCAATACGCCCATAAGAAAGAAGTAGAATTGGCAATCAAACTTATCAATTCAATGCAAGCCAACAAAGAACATCTTCTAGATCTTGGATGCTCTATAGGATCTTGGCTCAAGGATTATCAAGTCATGGGCTTTAAGAATATAATCGGGGTTGACATATCATCCGAACGGATAGAAATAGCCAGTAAACGAGGTTACACAGAAACTCACGTATGCAACGCTACAAAATTACCCTTTCCTGATGATTCATTAAGTTGCATCATCTCAAATGATGTCGTGTAAGGGCGACGTCATAACCGACCTGGACTATGAACCCAAGCAAGCTCCGAGTTAAAATGGATTTAAACTTTGAGAATCATCCAAAATAAAAAATAGTGAAATCATATCCAGACAGAATTGTAGATATGGTAGACCTAGTTTTTTTCTCAAGCCCCATAGGACTAGGACATGCCACACGGAGTGTGGCCATAGCACATAACCTTGTGGATACATCAAAGAGATTTGTGAGTGGAATTGGTGCATCTACACTTATTTCACAGAATGAGTTTGACGTAGACAACCTATACAGGCCTCCTGCTTTTCGGGTTGAGAATGGAAAATTACAACAACCACTCAAGTGGCTCTTCAAGTATTATACATACTACAAGCAATGCAAAGCAATTTCGTCTGAGATACTCGAAAAATATCATCCAAGAGTTGTAGCAAGTGATGAAGATTTTGCGTCACTAGTAGTGGCCCAAGAGATGGGGATAAAGACAATCTTGGTGACTGATATACTCAAGACAAGTTTTGCAAAAGGCATTGGCTCTGTAATCGAGAAACAAATGAACAAGTCAATGAAAAAAATAATTGAAAAATGCGATCTTGTAATTTTGCCAGAAAATGGAGAAAATGAAGGCAATCTGTTCAGAGTTGGTCCCATAGTGCGAAACACATCCCAGTCGCGTGAATCATTACGAGAAAAATTTTCATTTCATAAAAAAACAATTGTGATAAGTATTGGTGGAACTGACTCGGGTAGGTTTTTGATTGAAAAAATTCTTGAAATATATCCAAAAATTAGTCCATACTATGAAATTGTTTTTGTGAGCGGCCCTTCATTTACGATAAACCATAAAAATATCAGAAACCTTGGATTCGTAAATAATTTTCATGAGATAATATTTGCATCAGATTTGGTAATCTCACTTGCTGGAAAATCTACCATGGATGAATCAAGACACTATGGAACTCCTGGAATATTTATTCCGATAAAAGGCCATTTTGAACAAGAAGAAAATGCAAGAGAATTGGGATTCACGTTTGATGATATTTTGAATCTTGACAAGTTGATAGCAAAAAAAATTGATGAAAAACGAAATCCCCAACCTTTTGACGGGGCAAAAAAGGCGTCAGATTTGATAAAAAAATTCTTGACCTAGTTTTTGTTAAAAAAGCAATTTGTATAACTCTCATTGTATATGATTTGCACAGCTTGAATTATGGTGCGACCATAAAAAATACCCAATACTTTATAGAAGGATTAGAAGAGAGGTAACCAAGTTTTGGGAAATCTAGTCATTTCAAAATTTGGTGGCAGTGCAGTAGGTGTAGATGGCATATTGATACCTACCATAATTAAAAGAATCAACGAGTTGAAAAAAAATTCCAAGGTAATCACGGTCTTTTCTGCGCCTCTTACAATATACAATGAAAAACAAAGATCTCTTACAGATATTGCACTTGAGATTGGACGTAGAGCAGAAAAAGGCGAAAATCCAGATACAGAAATCCTAAGAAAGCCATATCAAAAAATTGTTGAAATGGTAGACAAGACACTCCAAGACGACTGTAACAGAATCATTGACTCTTTTCTTGCAAAAGCTAGAACTATTTTGGCAGAAATTCTGGAAAAAAGAGAATTTGCCAATGAAACCAGGGCAAGGCTTCTTGCATATTCAGGAGAGGTACTCATGTCCAACGTAATGAACTATGTACTGAAAAGTTCTGGCATAAAATCCGAAGTCATTTCATTTGAGATATGGCCAATAATTACAGACAATAACTTGGAATCTGCAAACTTTCTTGCCTCCGAGTCATCAGAGAAAATGGGTCAAGTCGAAGAACTGTTGGGAAAAAATGATGTCTTGTCAATAGGTGGATTTATCGGGAAAACAGTAGACGGGATAGAGACAACTTATGAGAGAGGCGGCTCTGATAGGACAGCAGCAGATCTTGGAATTCTTTTTAGCAAAAAATACAACACTAGGATAGATTTTGAAAAAGACAGCGCTGTCTTGTCTGCAGATCCAAGAGTGGTAAAAGAAGAACTGGATAGAATTACCAGTTTATCATACAATGAAGCAAGAATTGCAGGAATGTTTGGAATGAAGATCTTGGATCCAATTGCAATAAAAGAAATTGTAGAAAACGGCGTGGAGATGCCAATAATAATTACTGACATGGGCAAACCAGGAAACATTACAACGATTGAGCGCAAACCCAGTGAAAAAAATGGTCATCCACTCAAGATAGTGACTGGAAAGAAGAATTGTTCCATTGTTAGAATTGAAAAAGAAGCAGCAGAGAGACTGTTTCATTCACTTGATAAGGACAAGAGATATAGTGAATTTGTAGTCTTGTCGCCATTTACCAAAGATAACATCGAGTTTACAAGAATATTATTTCTAGACGGTGACTATGTCAAGCGCAATGAAAGATACATTTTGGCATTTGATTCGTTGGCATCGATAACTTACAACAGGGGTGTCATCACCTTGATTGGAGACGAGATGTGGAGAGTGCAACAAGTTGCGTCAAAGGCAAGTTCTAGAATAGGTGAGGCAGGCTTGAACATACTAAACATGGATGCACAGGAAGAGACATCTCGAATCATAATCGTAATTGAAGACAGTGGTGATAGCATAGAGAAAGCAATCAGGACAGTCCATGCCGAGAGATCAAAAATAAAATTTGTCTAACAAAAAATAATTTCAGCGAAATAATTTATTATTTAAAATTACAACGGCTGTTCTACTTTTTTCTTTTTCTGCGAGCAGCACGCTGGTCTGCCTTGCGCTTGTGTTTTCCTGTCTTTCTAGCAACCATATCTAGTTTTCACCAGATTTACCATGATTTTTATCTTTTGTATGATGAAAATTCTCAACAATTGACCCCTACAAGTCTTTACCTGTAGGATGTCAAAGTGGGTTTATTCTTGGGCCTCTTTATCTAGAATTAGCCCGGCGTTACCCATAACACGCGCTACCTAGTATACGATCAGGAAATATTTAGAGCTGATCTATATAGATCATGTATAGGAGCCATTGATTGCCCAGAGTACAAGAGCGATACCGATGAATCCATACCACTTGAAGTTGCGTCTATCAAGAAACACATTCTTTGGGTTTGGCTGCCCTTCTGTAGCTTGACGTATTTTTCTCATCTCAAATCCGTTTCCTACAATACCAATCACAAACAAGGCAACAGAGACAAGTGCAAGCACAGGCTGTGACATTATGACAGGTTAAGAATTTCTGCAATTTAAAGACAACAGTGTATCCCAAATACTTGTACTCTGGGATTTGTATTATTCTTTAAATTACCAGAGCTTTATTCCTTGGTATGAAAGAGCAGAGCAAGATTTGGATGAATGGAAAACTTGTTGCATACAAGAATGCCAAAGTCCATGTACTAACACATGCATTACACTATTCAACTGCAATATTTGAGGGAATTAGATGCTACAACACTCCAAAAGGTCCAATGGTTTTCAGATTACCAGAACATGTAGAGAGATTATTCAAGTCTGCAAAAATGTATTCAATGAAAATGCCTTATTCCAAAAAGGAGATCTCAGATGGCATAATCAAGACAGTAAAGGCAAGCAAGCTCAAAGAATGTTACATCAGACCTATTGCATATTATGGTCATGGAGTAATGGGTCTTACACCGACTCCAAACAAGGTCGAAGTTGCCATAGCCTGCTGGGAATGGAATACTGGTGAATCAAGTGCAGGAAAAACACAAGGAGCAAGATGTAAAGTATCAAGCTGGCTTAGGATAGATTCTAGATCACAGCCAATGCAGGCAAAGGCCGCATCAAATTATGCAAATGCTGCGCTAGCCAGAGTAGAAGCCCTAAGAGATGGTTATGATGAAGCAATCATGTTGAATTATCATGGTAAAGTATCAGAAGGAAGTGCAGAAAACATTTTCATTGTAAACAAGGACAAGATATCAACACCTCCGCTAAATGCTGGCATCTTGGATGGAATAACAAGGGACAGCGTAATCAAGATAGCAAAAAAAGAAGGGCTTGTAATAACTGAGAGAGAAATTGACAGAGAGGACTTGTATGTAGCAGACGAGGTTTTTATGACAGGTACTGCAGCTGAGGTAAAATCAGTCTCTGAAATTGACAACATAACAATAGGAGACGGCAAAGTAGGGGCAATAACTAGAAAATTACAAGGCGCTTTTTATGAAGCGTCAAGGGGAAGAGACAAGCGCTTTTCAGAGTGGTTTACCCAAGTATAGTGTTTTAAAAAAGATTCAATTATGACAGACGGGCCAAATGAGATTATGGTACTATCAATGGTAGATCAACACAAGCCAAAGTGTTACCTATGTAGCAATGTGTTTGAGAACATTGAAGAGCTAAGAAAGCACCAAGAAGATTCCCACAAGGAATTTTTAGAGTTTCACCAGGATGCAAACAACCGTTCTCCCACGCCTGGAGATGTAACTATCTTTTAGATGAAATACCATGGAATGCAATGAGACTGCCACCAATCCAATCTGCTGGTTTTGCAGAAAAGGCCGCCATGAGGAGTGCATGAAAAAAATTCCCACCGATGGCAAATCAGACGGCCCACACGACTGTACATTTGATACAAAACTTGTAGATTGTCAGTGTACACATTGTATTTAGAAAAAGATTCTTGATATTTTGTTTCTAGACTAGTTTATTCAATACGCGGTACTATTGTTTCTATATCTTCTTCAAGTTCTTTAACTAAACCCTTCCACCATTGTTCAAATTTTTCCATATCTTTGCAAGACTCCCAAAACCCTCTTTATAGATCTGTCGATCTTTTGATTAGTTGATTTTATTTTTTATTATAATTGTGGGATACAAAATATTTTCTAATCAACCAAGCGCTTTAATCGAATCGACGCAAATACAACCAGTACTATTGTAGAAATTACTAGTGCAAGCAAGTCAAATGCCAAGTTTGAATAATTACCTGTCAATAGCATTGCCCGCAAAGCACCAACTACATAGGTTAGAGGATTTCCAAGTGAGATTATTTGCAACCACTGGGGCATCAATGCTATAGGATAGATGGCGCTGCTTGCAAAAAATAATGGCATTGTAATTGCCTGACCAATACCCATCATTCTCTCTCGTGTTTTCAAGAGTGATGCAAGAACCATTGAGAGACTTGTAAAACACATTGCAAATAATACAACAACAAAGAATGTACCTGCAACATCCAAAAGATCAAATCGTAAATGTACGCCCAATATGGCTGCAAGTCCAAATATCATTATAGCCTGAAAGATGCCTCGAAATCCTGCAGCAAGTGCCTTGCCAACTATAATAGAAGACCGTGGAGACGGAGTTGAGAGCAACTTGGTCAAAAGCCCCACATCTTTTTCCCAAACTATTGTGATGCCATAAAATATTGCAATGAATTGAACAGACTGGGCAAGTATTCCAGGTGTTATAAAATCAATATACGGTATTCCAGATGGTGCAAATCCCCTTATTCCATTGAAGACCTCGCCAAATACCAACAACCACAATGCTGGCTGGATTACCCTCATCCATAATTCAGATGAATCATGACGTATCTTACGAACTTCGATTTCTGCAATTGTAAATACACTAGTTGCAAATCTTTGAATGTTCATCCCGCACGCCTCCTAATTGTTCGTCGCGCCAAGCGCGTATCTCTATTTGATTCGATGTTTTCTGATTCGAACCTTGTCTTTGCATATTTTATGAAAACATCATCTAGAGTTATTTTATTCAATGATACCGAATCGACACCAAGTCCTGCATCCCTAAAAGATTGTAAAATCTTGGGAATTGCTTGCTCTCCGTTTCTTGTAGATATTTTTATTACATTACCATCTTGGCTGATTAGACCCAATCCGTCATGTAGTGCAGGCAAGATTTGTCCAGAGGAGTTTTGCGATTGTAAAGTTATTGTGAGTGTTTCTTTTCCAACAGACTCTTTGAGGTCTACAGGTGAGCC
>JAJPEA010000093.1 GCA_023252335.1 Nitrosotalea sp. | reverse complement strand
GAAGGCTACAATTGTTCTTAAAAAATTGAAAAAGATTGTGGCGGCGCTATTTGGGATTGGTTGGGTGCTCTGCTATCGTACAGATTGATATGCCTCCTATTGAGACAATACATCCGTCTCCGCACTCGTCATCGTCTTCGCAATCCTCGTCTGCATAGACTGGGTGTACGGTTGTTGTTGTGACCATGGTCACAAGAAGCAGCGCAAACACCGCCACAACTATCTTTGTTCCTAGTTGCTTTCTGGGTTGGTCTTCCATCGGCATGCATATTTTGTCACAATTGCATTTATGACTTGCGAACAACTTTTGTGACAACACAATCAATGTGTGCAATTACATTAGATGATACCGTGCAGTGAAACCAAAAAACTCCTCTGTATTGTGAAATTGGAAACCGTGTTTCTAAAATGACTTTGGTACATCGATGTGAAGATCTTAAAGATATGCGACAACTAGTTTGCTGTTTCACCAACGCTGATGCAAGAAAACTAACAGTCAACACACATCACCATGTGCGTAACATGCCAAGATTAAATTTCGTTACTAATCTTATAGAATATTCTTAGCATACCCAAATAGCCAATTGCAAGAATTTATTTGTAAATTACATGACACCTAGTAAACAAGACATCTATTTTGCATATGTGTTGACCTTGATTTGTTCTGTATTGTTGTCGTCTGCAAATACTGCTTTTCCAGGCGCATTTGCAAGCTCGACAGTTACCATCGCAGTAAATTCGGTAGACTTGACAGGAAATCAAATTACAGGTATGTACATGGAGCTGCAGAATTCAAATGGGGTGGACATTGCCACAGGATTTACACCCGTATCATTTTCTGTAACTTCTGGGCAACAATATATTGTCTATGCAAATGATTACCAAAATATCGTGTTCAACCACTGGGAAGATGGAACCACAAACCATGCTAGAACAATCACGCCAACACAGAACATGTCAATAACTGCATACTATTCAACAGGAAGCACGCTCGCTGTGTCAAGTCCTCCAACAGGTCTTGTGGCAACTGCTGCATCATCATCACAGATCAACCTCAGTTGGTCTGCACCGACAAATAATGGAGGCTCTACTATCACAGGATATGAGATCGAGAGATCTACTGATGGGGGTATCACTTGGTCTACCATTGTATCAAACACTGGTTCAACGTCTACTGCATACTCTGATACAGGGCTTGCGGCAAGCACAACTTACACATATCGCGTATCTGCAATCAATTCAGTTGGTACAAGCTCTCTATCAAACATCACATCTGCTACAACACTTTCATCTTCATCTTCGTCAAATTACTCTTTAAGTAAAATCCAGTCGGGTCTGGTTGCAAGTGATTCACTGACAAATGAGACCACGACACAACAGCAACTCTTGTCAAACCACCCGTATTGGACATATAGTGGGGATGCAATAAAGGAAAAAGCTCCATACAGTATCGACAAGGATTTGCAAGGCCTCCACATAGGAGTGCAGGCAAAAATTGCCGGAAAATATGCAGGATTTTATGCAGAGACTCCTAACACAAATGCCGCCCTCTTTCATGCAGTCATAACACAGCCAGTAAACACCATTCCATCAAATGATTACAACAACGGATTGTATGTACAGACAACCCAGTCATCTGTAAACTATGTCACATGTGTTGTTGATAGTACGACATCGGGAGATTTCTGGTCAATAGTGGGGGCAATTGGTAGTCCCACAGGTGCAAGACATTATGTAACTTTCTGGCAAGACAATAGTGCCAATCAACCACTAACAAGAGATTGCACTATAATCACAAATGGTAATAATTACCTCAAGGTTTACCTTGATGGCGCACTAGTGTACACCAACAGCACATTAAATCTGCAAATGCCAGGACCATTCAATGCATATTTGGAGCCAGAGACATCATATGCAGGCCAGTTACTGTATGGCACTTACAAGGACTATTACGCAACAACAAACGAGAATGTTCAGGTGACTAGTTTACCAACTAATGCAACAACCGTTGAAATTCTCAATAGTGCGGGAACGGTTCTTGCCTCCAGCCCTGTCTCAAGTGGATCTGCCACACTTGGTATTGGACAGTATCATTTTCCATTGGTTGGTATCATCCAAGTACGTGATTCTAACAATGCTCTGATTGTATCTAGTAATCAAACCATTTATGGCGGAGATGTGTATACGGTAAAATAAAAAGGACGTTCATGTACAAACATTTTTTCTCAAAGCATTTCTTAATCGTCTAAAAGATAATGAAACTTCATTAAAAAATGGCAACAGCAATGTGCAAAGGGATGATCAAAATAAAAAAGTGTGATCATGTATAGCTGATTATTCTGCCTGTTTGCTCGTCTATTTTGACATATCTTACTTCTTTATTTGCCATCCCAATTGATACTTTGACTACGAAAAATTCATCCTCTCGAGTAACTTCCTCTGGGAAAACATTAGAAAAGTGCTGTTCAAAAAATCTTGCAGCTATATTCAGTGCAGTAGATTCGTTGATTATACTCAATTGGGTGTAGCATCCTCTATCATTGACATGTACATCTACCATTGATTATCACCAATGCACGATACAAAAGTACTAGTTCCAGACATCTAAAGGTAAATGGTTCAAAATAATATAATTATGATTGCATCATGCCAAAAAAGTCATTCTATTGGTACAAATGGTTTTTTTGAGTGTTAGAATGGTGTTTTGAACACTAGAAATGGTGTTTTGAGCATCATAATTGACAAACATCAAAATTCTAGACACGAATTAAGTCTCATCATATCTTGTCAATTATCTGAACTGGAACCGAAGTCTTTGATCCTATGACTTCCACAATCTCAGACCATACTACATCTTTAATCCCGCTAGTACCCTTTAGCAGCTCTAACATTCTCAATATCTCACCATTGTCTTTTAAAACAGTCTCTACTCTTAGATCTATAGTGTGTTGTCCTATGCTCTTTCCAACATAAATCACCTCGTCACGTTTTAACAGCGCTTTGCCAATGATGTCTGTCTTACCGCTTTCTGTTGCAACAAGAAAGTCGACTTTGTGCCAGCCAAACTTTGCCAGGTCAAGGGTATACACTACTTTCAAAAATTCTGTTTCCAGTCGTTTACGCCTTCTTTGTATAGTTGTGGTGGGCAATCCAAGTTTTTTTGCTAACGCTTTGGAAGAAATTTTACCATTGGGGGAAAGAAGTGTTTTCAAGATCTTTCTGTCCACTTGTGTTAATGATATCGCCTTGTGACTCATGTCGTATGTTTTACTATTAATCTATTGTGTAAAACTTGAATTATATTAGAAAAGGTTCCAATATACATACAATAATAATGCCAAGCACTAGATTTATGGGTTTTTCACCCATTATTAGCTGTTTTATGGATTAAAGTTAACTTGTATCTTGTTTTATTATCTGCTATTATGATATTGCAAGCAGAAATGTCACTGAGATACGAATCCTTCTAATCGATAATGATACTGCTTCCAGCATTCAAAAAAACTAACTGATGCTGGATTTAGCGTTGGCACAAATTCAATCTGTAACTAGCTCAAGTCTGTCACACGGTATTACATCATATATCGTAAAACTTAGAATTGACTATGATATTATTCTAGCATGGATGACAAACAAAAGAATTTCAAATGCAAAGAATGCGGAATGCAATTTGATGACCATGTACGATTAGACAGACATTTTCATGCAGCTCATCCAAGCAAGCATGACGGTTTTAGGCAAAAGATGTACTGGGAATAGATAAATTAGAATTCAATTTAAATAATGGATTTTTTCCATGATAGTAATTGGACAAAGAGACAACGATTCTAAAAATTGATGAAATACTAAAGACACTGTCTGGATCAAAAAAACCATTAACGATTTTAACTCCTGATGAGGTAAAAGCAATCCAATCTGTAGACAAGGAAGATCACACCAAGCTTGCAGGTAGGCTAGAAGATCTAGTTGTCTTGCTAAGAGATGATCCTGATAACAAGAAAAAGATACGAGAAACACGTCAGATAGCTTTTGATGAATTTGGTCACGTTAGTCCTGTATGGAATGTCTTGAAATCGGTAGAGACCTTGTTCTAGATGTGTTTGTCTAGTATGACTATGCAACCAGAATTGACAAAAATCCATAATTCTTTATAGGCAATTTTGAATTATAATTTTCATGAGGATATCAATTGGGCTAATCGTTTCAATGCTGTTTTTTCTAACAGTAAATCGTGCTCAAGTTAATCCAGGTAACGATCCTGTCATGTGGAGTTATGTTGATCCCACCCAGTTTGGAATAATACTAATCGCACTAGTCGTGGTTGGCGGAGGTTTTACAATATATTTCCGTAGAAAGCCTGCTCCAAAAAAAGATGGCACCTAGGCCTTTGATTTTGTAATTTTATCGGCACGTAGTTTTTTAATTCCTGGAATCATCATGGTAATAATTGCAATAAATCCAAAAACAACTGCACTCCATCCCGCAATACTAGATTTGTAAGTGTGCATGGCAAGAAATGATAAAACCGAAAGGCCAAATGTAACTAGCGATATGCCCAAAAATGACTTTATCAATTCATACTCACTTGACTGGAATGATGATTTAGCGATTTCTATTGGTGCAAAAATGATCAAATAGTTCAAGCAAACAATTTATCTTATCTGGTATGATGTAATATCGACCATCAGGACTCACGGGATGATGTTAGTATGGCAATCCTTTGACCGAATGAGATACTGTGGTCACCTTTTTTAGTCTAGTATTGTAGGTGTACTTGTAATGGGCTTGTTTGGTAGTAAAAAAACGGAATATTGTGCAGTTTGCAAAAAGCGTACCCCTCGTACCAGCAAGCCAAAAAAAGAGTGGAATATCAAAGGTGAATTGTGTGCAAACTGTTACGTGGATTTTATGAAAAAACCAGTTATCAAGAAAACCAATGCTGATGACTTGTGTGTTGCATGTGGAGACGAACCCGGTGGACTAAATCTTTGGAAACCAAAAAAAGAATGGGAACTAAAGGGCTGGCTCTGTGAGCCTTGTTTTAACGAGTGGGAAAAGTCAGACAATGAATTGAAAAAAAACTGTATTGTATGCAATGCAAGACTTGGTTTTATGCCTCGTAGAGCAAAAAAAGAATGGAATCTCAAAGGCTATCTATGTAAAAACTGCTGGAATCTCCAAGAGTCAAAAGTTTGATGATATCTCTGCAGATTGTCTATTCTGGCGGGTTTTGAACAAATACATTGCAAACAAGTATGTCAGTCTTTGAATCTCTATACTGCACATTACATGTGACAAATTTGCCTTTTAGGGCGCGCTCTAGATCATAGATTGTCTTTTCTTCATACTGTGGATTGGCAGGATCGTCGACTTTGGCGATCATTACTCTTTCCATGTTACCGTATTCTTCCTTGTTGTCTTTACGAAAGTGTGTTACAGACATTTGAAATGTATTTCCAGACAAACAGGCAATTACTGGCCCGCCTATTCCGTCTCCCATATCTAGTATTATTTTTGTACATGATAATTAAGACTCTGTTCGAAAGCCGGGTGTTATGTAACATGGTCAGACAAAAACAACGTTACCGCAATACGAACCAGAAGATCGTCTTGTCATGGTCATCTTGGTGGGTTGCTATCCTCGCTTGCAGGGTATCTCGAGTATGCAGGTGTTCAGGGAGGGTGGTATACAAAGGGAGCCGATAGTCTTTTTGGAATTTTTAACAAGAACTTTGTTGACAAATAT
Organism: Nitrosotalea sp.; assembly: GCA_023252335.1. Lineage (GTDB taxonomy): Archaea > Thermoproteota > Nitrososphaeria > Nitrososphaerales > Nitrosopumilaceae > Nitrosotalea. The sequence continues at coordinate 1,034 of JAJPEA010000093.1, read as the reverse complement.
GTATTGATCTTACAGTATTTTATTAGCAAATCGAGATATACTTTAAGTCTAGAGTAAATCCGTTGGGCCTACTGGAAAGCAGCAACGGTAAGAATCGTATCCTAACAGTAGTTTTGGCTCCGTGTTTCTAGTATCCATTGGGTTTCTTACACACAATGCATTTGCAGAATCGATAACCGCCACAATACACATCTCAGTTGAACCTCAACAAAGTGTAGTTGATCCCAACACATCTACAATTTATGTAAACTCCGTAGATTCTTCTTCTGATCCTCCCGAAGTCACGGTAATTAATGGTCACGATAATAGTATTATTACTGCGATACCAATTCCAGGTGGACTGTCAGGCATTGCGGAAAATCCCGTAACACGTATGGTTTTTGTAACTTATGGCAACAATCTTTCAGTAATAGATGAATCAACTAACACAATAAAAAATACAATCACGCTAGCAGGCCAGGTTGGCAATGTCGCAGTAAATCCTAATACAAATATGATATATGTTGTAAGCCCACCTTCAAATGTAGTTTATGTAATAAATGGAACAACAAATTCTCAAGTTGGATCTGTCACAGTTGGACAAGACCCTATGGGTATAGGAGTGAACCCAAATACTAACAAGATCTATGTGGCCAACAATGGCGGATATGATGGTCTAGACAGTTCAGTCTCTGTAATTGATGGCATCACCGGCACCGTTACAAATAAAATATTTTTGAATGGTTATGCCGAATATGTTGCAGTAAATCCAAATACTAACAAGATTCTTGTATCAACTGAGGCTATGAACTCAACATATGTAATTGACGGTTCCGCTAATAATGCTACCAAAGTTCCATTATCTTTACTCTATGTTGGGGTAAATCCGAACATAGATCGATATTACGCATTAGATGGCAATAAGGATGCTACAATCGATATAATTGACGGTGTTACTTTTCAGACAATACAAACATTATCAGTTTCTAATGTGGTGTCTGGTTTGTCGGTAATTCCAAATACTAACCAGGTTTATGTTTCTGTTAATTATGATG
>JAJPEA010000092.1 GCA_023252335.1 Nitrosotalea sp. | reverse complement strand
AACAATAATTTATACAAAATGAAATCTATTTATGGAATTAATCACACTAATTATTAAATAAGAGAAGGACGTATAAATAACAATGCGGAAAGATGCAAATTCTGGCAAATGAATTTGCGTGATCCTGTGAAAAATGGTACATAGTCAAGTACAATCCGTTGTACGAAGCGGCAAGAGAATGCTTTTGCCTATACAGGGTCACGCCATTACACCTTTTCCTGTTTTTATAAAATTCTAGTTTGAGATAATGTTGAAATTTGCTTTTGGGTCCCTATTGAGATAAGATTCCAGTTATGGTAGAGTTTTGCATGTTGGATGGTGCATATGCAGAAGCATGCAATGTTCCGTAAATTGCATTATCAATTGTCATCTCTATGATGTGTGGAGTATTTGGAACATCGTTGACCTGGGTTGAAAACTGGGAAGAATAAAATGTTCCAGAAAACAAGACAGCGTCACTGTTTTTCATCGTAACTGTAACTGATCTTGTCTGGCCAGATGCATCATCAAAATTTAGCATTGCATTGTTTCCTTGGTTTACCATGGTTAGTTTAACCGTTTGATAGTAAGATGGAAGAGCTGGCAAGGTTGTACTGGGTGTAGTACTCGAGGCTGTGCTATCACCATAAGGAGAAATTATCAGACCGCTTGGCACATCTACTTGAGGAGAGTTTGGTTTTGCTGTGAGTTGTGTTACCTGCACAGGATCTCCTACACTTGATTGGCATTGATCAAGCTGGATTATTCCAGTTAATTGTTTTATTCCATTTATTGTCTGGGCAAGTTCCGGAATAGAGATTTGGCATGTATTGCCATTTTTTTCAAAGACCTGTCCGGTATAGTTTTGCCGAGTTACATATTGTGGAGCAAGTTGGTAAACAGAGGTTGAATTGTTGTTTGTTGCTGGATTCAATATAGAATTTGCACGTGTCAATATACCAGAATTATTTTCAAGCAATTTTGCACCCAAGCCCACTTCCTTAATGGCTAGTTTTGAATCATTGATTACTTGCTTGTTGTTTGCAACTTGATCAATCTTGCCTTTTACAGTATCAATAGATGATGGCACGCTTTGAAATAATTTGGATGCACTAGGCACAAAGATAACTAGTGCAGCTATAATGATTCCAATGATTATCAATTTTCCTATCAAACAGTTTCTTTTCTTGAGGTCTTCATAAAAAAGCGCAAATACACACTAGTTGAGCAAGTGTAGTAAATTTATCCAGTCATTTCGGTGGTCATCTCAGGTGCAAGCCAGTCCACTATCTTTTCAAGGTCCTTTGAGTGAAGTATCACCTTGATTGGACCCATGGCAGACTCTTCTGCCTCTTCGCATACTGCAATGACATCCACAAAGGCTGCCTGCTTGTTGAGGTAAAACCAGGTGGTGTCTCCTTTGGTATTAAATCGCATCTGCCTTCGGTAGATCTTGCTTGTTCGGTGTTTTTTGATTGTCTCTTGTATTTTTGCAAGCGAGTCCAACTGGTTTGAGGTTGCCTTGATGCTTCCTTCCTTGTACTGGTAATCTGTCTCCAGGATTACATGGGATACTGCAAGTCTTACTTTATCTGGATCTTCGGATGGATTTACTGCAGCATAGACTTCAATCTTGCAGGCAACATTTGGAATCTTCAATTCATCCAGCCTTTGATGATATCATATGAGGCGTCAACAAGTTCCTGAATTGTCATGTTGTTATTTGAGATTGTTTCGTCTGCAAGCGCAATTGATTCACTCATGCCCACCCCAATCTCTCTTGAATCCCTTTTTGAAAAATCTTCACGGTCAGATGGAGCATCGGATCTGCCCCTTTCTGTTAGAAATTTGTATCGTATATCACCAGATGCGTGAATTGCAAGAACTTTGACTGTGCCAATTTTTTTCAAGACGTTTACCTCTGCAAGCGATCGTACTCCATCTACAAGTATAACATCAGACTTGGAATTCCGGATTGCATCTTGTATGAGCTCAGCCACTGCACCTGGACCATTTTTTTCTCGAAGCTCAATCATGAGCTTGCCAAGATTGGCCCCTGTTGGATCTATCTTTCTTCTTGTAGCCTCTGCCCTAACAGCATCACCCATTGTAATTTTATCAAAGCCTTTTGATTTCAGACCTTCAGCTATTGTGGTTTTTCCAGCCCCTGGCATTCCCGTAAGACATACGATTAGTTTCACACTCACAAACTTTATCCTCCAGTCTATGAAGCTACCGGAAATTATTATAGACGCCACAATCTGAATTCCTCTAGTGCGGGCCTTTGTTGCAGTAGAGATTCAGGATGATAACATACTTGATGCAATTGTAAAAATCCAATCAGAATTCAAGATACGGGCAACTCCTGTAAACAAAAAAAATATGCACTTTACATTGCTCTTCTTGGGAGAGATAACTGAAGATGCTGTAGAGAATGTAAAAAAAGCGTTAGGTACAATTTCATTTAGAAAAATAGATGTTAACTTTACACATGTTGGCGCGTTTCCAAATCCAAGATCTGCTCGAGTCATCTGGATTGGTGTAGATGAAACATCATCAAAACAACTAGTAGAGCTTGCCTTGCAGGTAGAAAAAAAACTTGCTCCTCTTGGATTTAGGTCTGACAAACCATTCAAGCCACACTTGACAATATTTAGGATTAAGAATAAAGTAGATGGAATCCCAGAGATCATGGAAAAATTCAAGAAAATTGATCTAGGAAAATATACCGTGACAGAATTCAAGCTCAAGCAAAGCATCTTAACCCCTAGTGGGCCAGTATACTCTGATTTACAGGTGATTTTAGCTAAATGAGAAACGTTTTGGAGCAGGCAAGAAAGATATCAATTCCCACAAGACAAGAAGAGGAAAAGATAGGAGCACTTGCGACAAATCTTTTAGACTTGGTAAAAAAAGAGATTGTAAACCACCCAGAGGTGACATCAGTAGAGTTTGGTGGATCTTTTGCAAAAGGAACTTGGCTCAAGGGCAAGTTAGACCTTGACATCTTTGTCAAGATGAAAAAAGAAACAAGCGAAAAGCAATTCGAAGAGATTGGCAGAGAAATTGGTTTTAAATCCATGAAAAAGTTTGGTCCCTATGTTAGATATTCAGAGCATCCGTATGTAGAGGCAGTAGTTCAAGATACCAAGGTAAATGTTGTTCCATGTTACGACGTGGAAATAGGTCAGTGGAAGAGTGCAGCGGACAGGTCATCATTTCATACCAAATTCATACTGGAACAATTAGATGCAGAAAAAAAGAATGAGGTAAGACTGCTCAAAAAGTTTCTAAGAGGAATTGGAATCTATGGTGCAGAAATTGCAACAGAAGGGTTTGGAGGATATGTCTCTGAGGTTTTAATTTACCATTATGGAAGCTTTGTGAAAACTTTGGAGGCTGCTACAAATTTTGCCCAGGGCCAGACAATAGGCAGTCCTACAAAAAAGTTTGAGACATTCCTAGTTTTGATAGACCCAATAGATAGCAACAGAAATCTTGGTACTGCAATCTCTGCTCAAAACTTTGGCAAGTTCATACTTGCGGCAAGGGCATATCTGAAAAAGCCATCACTTGAATTTTTCAATGGCAAAAAACTGTTGCCAAACACAAAGAACCTAAAAAATGTTCTAGTTGTCAAGTTCAAGTACAAACCAAGAAGCCCCGATATCATTTGGGGCCAGGTAAAAAGGGGGGCAAATGCACTTGCTGGCCAGCTTGAGCTTGGCGGATTTCAGGTATTGCGAAAAAGTGCCATAACAGATGAAAAGTCAGAGGCTGCGATGCTTTTCCTGTTACATTCTACAACAATTGAAAAATTCATGGTCAAAAACGGCCCAGATGTATTTAGAAAACTAGAATCAGAGAACTTTATTTTGCGAAATTCCAAGAATAACATCACTTGGGTTGACGAGCAAGGTAGGATCCTGTCACTGCAGCAAAGAGAGTTTTCTGATGCAAGAAAATTCCTCCAGTCACGTCTAAAGAAAAACCTGGCAAAGGCAGGCATTCCAAGCGGTATCATTCCAGACATGAAGCGCGGCTTTGCCATATCAGGTGGCCAACAGGTGACAAGCAAATCCATTAAAAAGGCTCTGGCAGAGTTAACCTCTACCAATGAACTCATCTTTGGTTCCAACAAGTAAGCTTGTCAAAGAACCATATTCCCTGATACTAGGATATCCCAAGGCAACAAAGAGTGAGCTTGCAAAGAGGCTTGTCGAGCTTGAAAAACTTGGAATTACTGGAGTAATGTTTGAGGGTGAGACAATTTTGAATAACATACATGTACTTGGCAAGGGCTATGTTGGAGTTGTGGTACTGTCAAGGCTTGGCAAAAAAAATGTGGCCCTCAAGATTCGTAGAATAGATTCCAGTAGAGAAGAGATGAAAAGCGAGGCCAAACTTCTCAAGATTGCAAACAAGGAAAACATTGGTCCCAAGCTAATAGACAGCAGCAAAAATTTCTTGGTAATGGAATATGTCGAGGGCAAGATAATAACTGATTGGGTGCAAGATCTAGAAGGCAGGGGACGTGCTGCAACACTTCGATCTGTTGTAAGACAAGTCCTCGAAGACTGTCATACTTTGGATACGATTCATCTTGATCATGGAGAGCTAAGCTACATCCACAAGCATGTCATTGTGGGAAAATCTCCATGCTTGATTGATTTTGAGAGTTCCAGTACAAACAGAAGAACTTCAAACGTTACATCTGCAACTCAATCAATATTCATAGGATCTGTACTTGCAAGTATAGTCAAAAATATAATCAAGATACCAGACAAGAAAAAAATGATAGGTCCTCTCAAAAAATACAAGCATGATCAATCAAGGGAAAATTTTGATGACATATTGAAGATGTTGGGGTTGGACAAGAGTTGAGCTTGCAAGACATCAAGACAAATGCATTAAAAATTTCACTTGCTGTAATACTTTCTGCCTTTGCAGTAGAATTTTTGATAGGAATTTCTTCCAACAGTCTTGCACTTGTAACAGACAGTATCCATGCAATACTAGATTCTGTTGTAACAATGGTTTTGCTTGTTACTGCAAAATGGTCTACCAAGCCACCTGACAGAGAGCACACCTATGGTCATGGAAAGATCGAGACAATGGGCAGTTTTGTGGCAGGAATCATAATTCTTGTAATTTCATTGTTTTTTGTGTATGAATCAATATCAAGATTCCAGGAACCAAGACCCCTAGTTTTGCCTGGAGTTTTAGCCGTCATTGCAGCCACCTATACGCTAGGCTCAATCTCTTTTAGGATTTTCATCCTGAAAAGGGCGCTCAAAAAGACAGATGGTTCTTCACTTCAGGTAGACTTGTACCATGCCTTCATGGACATGGGTGCCACATCTGTTGCATTGGTAGGAATCGTATTTGTCATGATGGGATTCTACCAGGGTGATAACATTGCAGCATTGATTCTTGGAGGCTTGCTTGCTGCACTGAGCTTAAAATTAATCCACAAGAGCGGTCTTGAGCTAACTGATGCAGTTCCTGCAAACATGGTAAAGAGAGTACGGGACATAGTAAACAATACCAAGGGAGTAATGAAAACAGAATCTGTACAAATACGCAGATCAGGCAGTGACATCTTTACGGAAATTACAATATCATTGAGCGCTGCATCAAGTTTTGAAGAAGCACACAAGATCAGTGCCAATGTAGAAAGAAACATCAAAAATGCAATCGCAAATTCAAATGTCACTATACATTTCGAGCCAACATGGAAAGATGTTCCAGCAAATTATGTCATAAATACAATTGCAACTGCAGTCAAGGGAGTAAAAGAGATACACAATGTAACTTCATTTGCTGCAGAGAATGGCATCTTCATTAGCTTGCATGTCATGGTTGACAGGAACATGTCACTTGAGGATGCACACCATGTATCAGATGAGATCGAATCCCAAATAAAAAAATCTGTTGCAAATGTAAATCACATTACTATACATCTTGAACCATATGTTTCAATTCCAGAGAGTGTTCCGGTAGAAGACATAACAATAGAAGAACAAGTTACTAACATCATAAAAGAATATCCCAAAGTCAAAAAAATTGGCCGAGTGATAACATTACATCTGCAAAATATCTTCAAGATAGACATTGATTGCTCATTTGAAAAAAACCTTACAATAGAAGAAGTCCATGATATCATATCTGGTATTGAAAGCAAGATTAAAGATCAAATAAAAGATGCCATAGTTACCATACATCCAGAGCCAAACTAAATGACAATTGCTGATGCAATAGCATTTCTTCGACAAGACAAGAAGATGGCCCCAGTCATAGATATGATTGGCAAGTATAAGCTAAAGAAGAGAAATCACCATTTTTCAGTCCTGGTTGAATCAATAATCTCTCAGCAGCTTGCAACTGGTGCAGCAGATGCAATTTTTAAGAGATTCAAGGGCCTATACCCAAAATTTCCAACTGCCTCTGAGATTCTTGCTACAAGAAAATCCAAGCTTCGCCAAGTTGGGCTTTCTGGCATGAAGATAGAGTATCTGAAAGACTTGGCAAGACATGTCAATGAAGGAAAATTGAACATGAGGGCGCTCTCAAGGATGGATGATGAAGATGTGATAGCTCACCTAACCCAGGTCAAGGGAATAGGAAGGTGGACTGCAGAAATGTTTCTCATCTTTTCTCTTGGAAGACAAGACATTTTTCCTGTAGGCGATCTTGCTTTGAGAAAAGGTGTACAGATATTGTTTTCATTGCCAGAGATTCCAAAACAAGACGAAGCTGAAAAACTTGGTCAGAGATGGAGACCATATAGAACTGTGGCAAC
>JAJPEA010000091.1 GCA_023252335.1 Nitrosotalea sp. | reverse complement strand
CGGTTAAGATTTATATGAACTATTAAAAGGACTTGGAATACATGTCAATGATCGAAGTTACCCGAGATGTAAAGAATCCCTTACTGGCAAGAAGGGAAATTACATGTAATTTCAAAGGCCTTTCTGGTAGACTCAAAAAACTAGAGGCAGTAGACATGATTTCAAAAAAATTCAATCTAGAAGGAAAAATCGTAATACCAATATTGTTGAAAAATGAAACTGGAAGACCAGTTGTTTCAGGAAGTTTTTACGTATACGAAGATGAAAAACTTGCCAAGGAACATCTCAAGACTGCAGTCTTTGCAAGAATTGAAAAAGCAAAAGGTGCATCTGCAAAAGCAGAAGGTGAGGCACCTGTAGAGCAAGCTGAAGTAAAGGAAGAGAGCAAGTAATGGCAGGCAAGAAAGGTTCCAGTCCAGCAGTCTACAAATATTACAAAGTTTCTGGTGACAAAGTAGAAAGAACAAAGAGAGAATGTTCAAGATGTGGCAAAGGCGTATTCATGTCAAACCACAAAAACAGACGAAGCTGTGGCAAGTGCGGCTTGACTGAATTTAACCAATAATTAGTATAACTGCTTCTTTTTCAGGCGAGAGGTCTTTTGTTCTATTTCATCCAATTTTTGTAAAAGAGTTGCGTCAATTGCGGTGTTTGCAATAACAGATGCAGGAATCTTGGCAATGTTTGTGTCCATGGTTATGTTTATTGTAGGAAGACTCTTTTCTATCCAGAGTTTCATCACTTTATCTTCTAGTTTATAATCCCTAAATCCCTCTGGAAATTTCTTTGTAATATGCAACAACAAGGTCTTGTCATTAAAGACTGCTTTTGGTTCAGAGAGTCTAGTAGAATCTGAATAACTACTCTCAAAAAGATTTCCACTTAGTTCATCTGAGACAATGTCCATCTTTGATATTTTTCTTATCAATTCCAAATAGTGTAGAAATTCATGCGCTAGAATGGCATGTATTGCACCCTTGAGACCATATGCAACAAGCGGTGCAGTAATTTGTATTATGATATTTAATTTATCATTAGAAACAACAGGAATTGTTCTTGCAAACAATATTCCATAATCAAAAGAGCCTGCAGATGGATGAGATACAACTACAGATGGCTCCACATAAGCAAGAGGAAAATTGATTCCTGATGCTTTTTCTATTCGTTGTATTCCAGACAAGGCTACTCCAAATCTCTTAACTATTAACGCATGAATCTTGTCAGGAATTAATCCATTTTTGTGGGCTTCGTGCACTCTAAGTAAAGGATCCAATCCAACAAGATTGAATTTGACGATAATAAAAGTTTGACATAAAAAGACAGATTTCAAATAGTTTTGTTGCAATCAATAGATTCGATTAGAATTGTTGCAATAACTCAAAAAATTTAGTTACTAGTCACTATTTTATGAAAATCAAATGTTGTGCACTTGCATGCATTTTCAAGCAACATGCTTATGCTTGGTTCTACATTATTCCCAGTTACAAGCCTCTTGAGGGGTATACCACCATCCAGTGTCATCATGACGGCAAACGATTTTGTGTCTAGTCTTTTTATCTTGATGTCATAGATTCTTTTTTGATTCTTCCATGGTAAATTTTCGCTTATTGCAATAGGCATGTCTTTGAGACCTTCCAACACATTCAATGCATCAGGCGCTAGGTCATTTTCGGTTGTTATTTCCAACAGTACATCTGTTTTGAATTTTATTTGGTCACCAGGAATCTTTGAAACAGTTCGTAGATTAAGAACAGAGATATTTCCAAGCTTTACCTTTTTTGGTATTACAATTTTTCTCTTGTGCGGGTTTATCAGTTTGACATAAAACGGCCTTCCATTTCCAAGAACAAGACTAGATTGATCCTCGCTTCCTATCCAAGTTATTTTGGCTTGTTGTGCACCAAATTTTTCAAATAGAAACTTGGCAATATGACCTTCCACACTATTGAATTCAGATATACCATGAAAGTCACAAACAAAACATCCCTTTCCATCACATCGATTGCATGACACTTGTTTTTGTGGAATTCCTCTTGCTTCTTTTGTATATCTTCCCTGTAAGAATAATGCTTTTGGCTTGACATCAAATTGATCTTTTTTGAAATCAATTGTAAATACAATATCAGGATTTTGGTAATCAACCTTGGTCCTAGTTTTTTTGCCAAATTGTTTTCCCATCTCTCTTGTTACATCGCTTTTTATTCCGGCAATGCCTCGAAGTTTAAACTTGGAACGTATGATATCATCCCTATCCAAAATTGAAGGTTTGAGAATTGCCCCAATAAGAAATGTAGAGAACTCGTATTCTTTTGACATGTCAAGAATTTTATTCAAAAATGTATCAAGTTCAGGCATCAGATTCTTGCAAAGATAGCATGATTTTGGTTTACTTTGTTTTGTAATTTTTCTAATTTTCTCTCCAAGATTTTTGTGAGAAACCAATCGCAATTTACTTGCAAACATCCTTCCAAGACAATAATCACAGAGACGATATTCTCGTAAGATTTGTCTAGTCTCTTCAATTACTAGATCCATCTTGGTTTTTTTCAACAGTGCATCAAGTAACTAAACAAGGTGTTTTAATCCTAATTATGAATACCCTACCAAGGATATAGTCTTCTGGAAGATTCCTTGTCTGAAACACTGATGGCTTTGGTTGGACATGTTTGTGCAGCATCAAGAATTTTTTCAGAGTGTGCCCCACGTTCGTTAATTACCCTAGATTTTGGATTTACCTTGACATTTTTTTCAACCCTAAATACAGAAGGTACAATAGTTTCGCAACTGCAACATGCTATACATTTGCTAGGATCAACATCCACAGAAACTGAGATGTCATTTTCAACACGTATTGGTTCAGTCTCAGGTTTTGCCTCAGACCTTACTTTTTCATAATAATCCCAGAAAGTTTTTTCATAGCGTGCCCAGAAATCCTGATATTCATTTTCAGCATACCTCGTATGCTTGGTCCAATCCTCATTTGGATTTCTATCAGATTTTCTTGCACCCCAAGAATATTTCCCAGTAAATCCAGAATTTTTCTTTGAATCATTATATTTTTCAGAAGATTTTGCTACACGACTCTTGTATTCTGCACGAAGTGTTTGGTAGGCTTCAGTTATTGCCTTGAATTTTGTGCTTTCTTGATCGGAAGAATTCTTGTCTGGATGATATTTCAAGGCTAGTTTTCGGTAGGCCGATTTTACGTCCTTTATTGAGACTCCTTCTTGGAGGCCTAGTACCTGATAACACTGATAGGTGTTCAACAAGATGTGTTATGTTATACAATTCAAGATATTTAGACACATCTCAAGGAATGACTAGCCCAATCCCATCTTTCTGAGCATACCTTGCATTTGACGTCCTTTGGAGGCTTTCATCATTGTTTTAGAGTTTTTGTATGCTTTGAGTAGTTCTTTTACTTCATGTTCTGGCCAGCCAGAACCTCTTGCTATTCTTTTCACTCTTGACGCATTTATCAAATCAGGATCAGACTTTTCATCTTTAGTCATAGACTGGATTATGTAACGCCATTTTTCCATACGCTGTTCCTGTTGTTCAACTTGATCTTCTTTTACCATTCCAGAAAAACCAGGCATGTTCTCCAAGATATTACGTAATCCTCCTGCCTTTGTTGCTTCTTCAATTTGAAAATAGAAATCCTCCATATTCATTTTACCGTGTGAAATTCTCTTTAGCCTATCTTCATTTCCTTCTGTCTCTAGTCTTTTTGCCATATCAAGCAATGCTTGAATGTCACCCATGCCAAGCATTCTTCCGACAAATCTAGTAGGAGAAAATTTTTCAAGATCATCAATTCTTTCACCTGTTCCAATGTACATTATTTGTGCACCAGTAGCAGCTGCAGCTGCAAGAGCGCCTCCTCCTTTTGCACTGCTATCCAATTTTGTTATTATGATACCTCCCACTGGGACTGTCTTGTGAAATGCTTCTGCTTGGTTGTAGCACTGTTGTCCAATTGTTCCATCAATTATCAACAATGCAAGATCAGGATTTGCAACTGCGCCAATTCTGGTCATTTCATCAAGAAGATCTTTTTCTTCCTTGTGTCTTCCTGCAGTATCTATTAGAATAATGTCAAAATTTTGCCCTTCAAAATGTTTTAGACCATTTTTTACTATATCAGGCGAGTCTTTGTTTCCTTCCTCACCATATACCTCCACGTTTGTTTTCTCACACATTGTTTTGAGTTGTGTGAGTGCACCTGGTCGATATGTATCAGCACCAACAACTGCCACTCGATACCCTTGCCTAGTCAAAAGTTTTGCAAGCTTTGAAGTGACTGTAGTTTTTCCACTACCTTGAATTCCAAGCATTAGAACTTTATTCACCTTGCCAGGTTGGAATACATATTGTTCTTCAGTGCCAAGCAGTTTTGAAAGCTCTTCGTATAGAATCTTTACAATATGATCTTTCCTAGAGAGCCCCGGGGGAGGAGTTTCCTTGATGGATCTCTCCTCAAGATTCTTTGTTATTTGAAAGACAAGTTTTACATTTACATCTGATTGTAATAGTGCTCTTTGGATGTCTTTTGAGAGTTCCTTGATGAGACCTTCATCAACTGAAGAAGAGTTTACTATTTTCTTTAGTGCAGCTCTAAGACCAGTCTTTAAGCCATCTAGCATTACTTTTCTAAAACGGCCTCGGTTATTTCAAATCTTCCTCTATAACCATCCCAGATCTTGTTTGCTTTTACTATTTTAATTGGGGAATAAAACAATGGACAGTCAACTACAAAGGTTTCAGCCTCTCCACCCTCAAAAGCCAAATTAAAGCCATATTTGACAGATAATCTTACAAGTTGTTCTACATCGTCTTTGGTTATTTCTCGCCCCAGCCATGTTTGATCTAGTCCTGCAGATGTCACACTTGTCACAATGAATTTGAATTTAGATTCTAGTAATTCTTGCAAATAGTTTTTTTGATCAATGTGCCACAGCGGTGATATTACTTTTAGATCTAAATTACTTCCAATCCTGTCAAAGCGTATTCTTTGGTAATCACTAAACAGCCCACCGTGAACAATTCCATCAATTCCAAAACTCTTTTTTGCTTTTTCCAATAGATTTTGCAGCTCTTTGAGTTCAGATTCAGAATCAATCGTATCAATGTGAGATACAATTTGAGGTATTCTCATTGCTTGAGCCTGCAACGATGTAGATACAATGTTAGGATAATGTAGCAAGTGACTTTCCTCAGATTGTGGAAATACAGAGACAAGGCATTCAACATCATGTCCCTCGCTCTTGGCTTTGTAGATAGCACATGTACTGTCTTTTCCACCTGAAAAAAGAGACGCTAGTTTCAATTCAAATTCACAACATACCCAATCAATTAATTTTTTTCTAGTTCAGACACATGTTTTAGACAGTCTTGGCACAAACTGAGATGATCCTTTACGGTTGTCTCCACATTAGACGCAAGGCAAACATGGCACATACCCTTCATATCTCATCTATACATGTTGTATCGTATAACTAGTTCTACTCTGTGAAAAGCCTGGATGCTTCAATACTCATAATCTTCATCATAAAGTCAGTTGGCTTTTCTAGTCATCATCAGCATCCTAATTAACTTTTGATTCTTACTATAATAGTTCTATCCATTACTTTCCAGTATTCAACATCTACGCCTTGCAAAACTTTTTCCTTTATTTCGTCTTCGATTTGTTGTGCGTCAAAGACTTCGAATGTTTCAGAATCCATAATTTGTACACTGGTTGGAGTTTTTGAGATTATAGACCCCACTCGTTTATCAATGAGAGGAACTTGAACTTGTGCGCTGACAGGTGAGACATGAGAATATTTTTTCTTGTCAAATATTCCTACCCCTACAATTCTTGCTTTTGCCGCACCGTGTTTTCCTGGTTTACTAGTATCATATTCAACTATTTTACATGGTTCTTCATTTGGACCGCTTACTGGGAGCAATATGTAAGAACCAATTTTTAGTGCACCAAGCTCAGACGGCTTACTCATCACCAAAACAGAATTTGGCAGAGTATATAACTTTTCTATTATTATACTTGCAATTTGATCTCTTGAAAAAAGTTTGCCAAAAACTCTATTTCAGTCTCTCAATTACGGACAGGTTAAGAAGGCTGGTCATTCCAATTCCTTTTCTTTGTACTTCTTTTCTTGTTTTTTCACAATACTTGTGATCAGCTTGATGTTTATTCTCACTTGTCACTTCAAGAACGATAAGATTTCCTTCGTATGGAAAAGTGAATTTTTGAATTTGACTAGTAGATAGTTTAAGATTTCCAAGCTCTGCTCTTCTCACTCTATTACGTTTTGCCACAATGAAACTAAGATCTGATATATCAGACAGTGTATCACCATATTCAAGATAATATATTGAGACTAGGTTGAGACTATCACCAGTTAATCTATCAAACAATTCATCATTTTGTGTAAATACAAATATCGGAGTATCAAGACTACATTTTTCAACTTCAATCATCATCTCAGAGCGATTCTTGAATCTAGCAAGAAGATATGTGTTAGAGTGGGTTGGAAAATATGCACGACCATCTTCAGAAAATGTAGCCGTTACAAAATACATGTCGTCAATAAAAGCAGATTTTTGGAAACTGTTTCTTAGAGTGGTAAAATTATCATTTTGCAAATATGGTACACAGACATATCCTCCTGCAGATGTAGCCCCCGACACAGTATCGAGACTTTCTTTCCTGTTTATATGTAATTTGATCAATGAAAAATTTAGTAAATGTATTGAAAATTTTTTAAAAAAATCGAATTATCGATAGTTATTTAATACGAAAAAACTGCGTGAGAAACAGTCCCACGCTAGCTCAGCCTGGTAGAGCTTCCGGCTGTAGTGGTTGGCCAGCGGCT
>JAJPEA010000090.1 GCA_023252335.1 Nitrosotalea sp. | reverse complement strand
AGACAATGCAACAAGTCTTGTCAGACACTAGATACTGGAATTATTACGGAACTGCGGTATCTGAAAAAAACACGGCATATAACGTTTACAAGGATTCACAAGGATTACACATTGGAGAGCCAGGACCTGACCCGACACAATTCGGTGACGGGAGCTATTCTGGATACTATGCTGTCTCGCCTGATACAACTGCACGACTAGTCCATGTCACAGTTACTACAACAAGCCAGTCCGTATTACACAATGACTTTCAAAGCCAGCTAGAAATCATGACAACAAGTGGCGTGGTAAACTATCTTGACTGTGCTGCAATAAAAAACTCTGATGGAGTCTACTGGACACTTGTTCATGGCTATGGGGATACAGTAGAGGCCTATAACTTTGACACATTATGGGTAGATACCAGTCCAAACCAGCCACTCACAAGGG
The DNA here is from genome assembly GCA_023252335.1 of Nitrosotalea sp. Lineage (GTDB taxonomy): Archaea > Thermoproteota > Nitrososphaeria > Nitrososphaerales > Nitrosopumilaceae > Nitrosotalea. Next base: position 6,480 of record JAJPEA010000090.1, on the reverse strand, counting down.
AATGCACTGTAATTACAAATGGTTCAAACTATCTGGAACTTTACATGGATGGAGTCTTGGTGTATTCAAGCAACACACTCTCACTTGGAATGCCCGCACCATTTGATTACTATCTGCAGACGATGAACTCGTACTATAATTACATGCGACATGGTGTCTTCAAGGATTATTACGTTACATCTAGTGAAAAGATCAAAGTTACAAACAATCCAACAAACGCTGCAACAGTATCTTTGATTGATTCTACAGGTGCTGTTCTGAAAAGCTCTGCTGTAACAACTGGTACTGCAACACTTGACATTGGAAAGTACGATTTCCCACTTAATGCAACAATTCAGGTAAGTGATTCAAGTGGCAATGTCATTGCATCAAGCCCTGAGAGTATCTATGGTGGTGATGCATATTCTGTAATTTCAGGAGGAGCTGCAACTGTGCCACAACCACCAACCGGACTTGCTGCTAGTGCAGCATCTACTTCACAAATCAACCTGTCCTGGAGTGCACCAAGTGACAATGGCGGCTCTGCCATTACAGGATACATGATTGAACGCTCAACTGACAGTGGTACAACATGGAGTACCATTGCATCCAACACAGGTTCCACTTCCACGACATATTCTGATACTGGACTTGCTCCTAGTGCGACCTATACGTACAGAGTATCTGCAATCAACAGTATCGGTACTAGCTCTCCGTCAAACACTGCATCTGCCACTACCAACAGTAATGTAGCAACTGCACCGCAACCTCCCACCAGTCTTTCTGCTAGTGCAACATCAGATTCACAAATCAACCTGTCCTGGACTGCACCATCAGATAATGGCGGTTCTGCAATTACTGGATACCAGATAGAGCGCTCACCTGACGGTTCTACATGGAGTACCATAGTGTCCAGTACTGGCTCTACTTCCACAACATACTCTGACACTGGATTATCTCCAAATACTTCTTACACTTATCGTGTATCTGCAATAAATGCAATTGGTACCAGTTCACCATCAAACACTGCAACTGCCACTACTAATGGCATCTCAAGTGGCATCGTCCTAAACGGTGTCCAGTCAACATCTGGCACAGCATCAAACACAATAACACTTGCAAACTTTAATGCAGGTACAGGCAGTAACGGCTTGCTCGTAGTTGGAATAAGCGCAAACAACAACAATGTGGTATCTGTCACATTTGGCGGAGTAGCACTAACAAACATAGCATCATCGTTTTACAACAACGACGCTGAATTTTGGTATCTCAAAAACCCAAGCGGAACTGGAAATGTTGTTGTTACAACAGCAGGACCCACCCCAGCAGTAGTAGGAGCATATTCTTTCTCAGGTGTAAATCAAACAGATCCAATACCAACTCATGTCATAAAGCACAATACATCTGCAAGCAGCCCCAACATTTCCATTACAACAAAATATGCAAATGACTGGGTTTTAGACTTGGCATCAATCTATGGTGGGTCTACACTTGGCTCTCCAACATGCACACAACAGTGGGACACTAACATGCCAAGTGCAATCACTGGTGCGTCAAGTTCAACAATGGTACAATCCCCTGGGGCAACAACATGTAGTTGGACTGCAAATAGTGCTGATCTTTGGGATGACGCAGCAATAGAACTAAACGCATCTGGATAAAAAATATAGAAGACCGTGGAAGCAGATTACCATCTCTACATGGTTTTGTTATTTCCGCGGTTTCTACTTGAAGTACATGTACAATCATGAGAATATATCAAATAGTGTGTTTGATTCAAACATACTTTTAGCCATATTCTTACCAATTATTTTATAATAAACAAACACAATCTTTTCTATCCAGATATACAATAGATACATGCAGATTCTCTACAAGCGGAAAAGGTTCTAAGGGATAAAAATCCCTTCAGAACAACCGCACCTGAATCTGACATTTTTTCCATATTTTCAGACTTGTGCCTGCGCAGACGTCTACTTTTCTAGCAGTTTTCGGATTGTTTTTAATTCCTGTTTTCGTTTTTTGTCAAGTTTAGGCCATTTGTCAAGTTTTACTTTATCTCCAGGACGTACAATTAGTCATCAGATAATTTCAATCAAGTCAGTCATGTATTTCGAACTTTTTATTCATACTGTTTTGGAAACGTTTTACGGATTTTGAAAACTAGGTTATTTTCTCTGTTGTGGCATTAGAACTTCGTTTATGAATTTTGATATTTTTGTTGCAAATGCAATTGGACTGACTTTTTTTGTGCTAGTAACAATGATGACATCTTTTTTGTATGGAAAGCTGAACATCATAAAATCATCCTTGTCTGAGTGGTGGTACCTTATTGGTCCATAGAGATCGTCAAGTTTTGCACCCATTGAAACCTCAAACGCGCATTCCATGTAATGAATACTATTCCACTTGTCAAAGCTTGGCTGTGTAAACCCACGATGAACTTCGTTGTGAACCATCCTTCCATTTGCATCCATTATTGCAACAGAGCGTACATTTCTATCGATATTCATTATAGACTTGCATATTTGGTCAGATTTCATAGTCTTTGCGATTGTCATGATTTGATCCTAGCAAAAGGGATACTAAAAACTAGCGATCGGTTAAATGAGAATTTTATTCGTGTTTTTCCAGTATGCATGATTTTGTAGTTTAGATACAGAATTTTTTCTAGATTCATTATAAAAAATATTCCAGTGTCAACCAAAAAATGTCATGACAAAATCACTCGTCGTAAGTATCATCTAATCCACAATAAAAATAGCATTGCAACAGATACTCCCATGACTAGTACTGTAATCCAACCAACTATGTTAGATATTTTGCCATTTGTTCTTCCTTGTAGAATATTTTTATCATTACCAATTTTCATGATTGTTACAAGAAGTGGAATGGCAATAATTCCGTTAATTACTGCTGCATATATGAGAGCCATGATAGGATCAATGCCAAGAAAATTTATCCACAGTCCCACTAGTGTTGACGCTGCAATTATCAGGTAAAACCCCTTTGCTTCCTTGAATTTTTTGTTCAGGCCCTGCTTCCATCCAAGTTCTTCAGACAAAGCATATGCCGACGAACCTGCAAGTACAGGTATTGCCAACAATCCAGTACCAATTATTCCAAGTGCAAATACAGTTTTTGCCAACTCTCCTGAGTTAGGAAATGTTTTCACTAATGGTTCTAATGCTTTTGCAGCTTCATCTGCAGTTGATATGTTAGTTATTCCATGCGCATAAAGTGTTCCAGCTGCAGTTGTTATGATAAACCACATGATTGCTTGAGAAAATATCATTCCGATTGTGACATCCATCCTCATTGCATTTATTTCCCTTTTTCTAATTCTGGGTTTACCCTCACCCATTTCTTTTATCTTGTTTTTTGCAACATCTTCTTCAGCTTCTTCTGATGACTGCCAGAAAAATAGATACGGTGAAATCGTGGTACCAAAAATTGCAACAAATAACATTGCAAAAGTTGGTGTAAATTCAATATGAGGTATTACACTTGCAGTCAGCATTGTCACTAAATTTCCACCAACAATAAATGCTGTAATTACATATGCAAGTAAGCTTAGAGTCAGGTACTTGAGTATGGTTGCGTATTTTTTATACGGGACAAAAATTTCTGTACAAACAATCAATCCAGTAAATAAAAGTGTGGCAATAATTATAGGAAACTGAGGTAAAACAAGCTTGACTGATGCTGCCATTGCACCAATGTCTGCGCCTATGTTTATGGTATTTGCAATCAAGAGCAGACTGATAATTGGATAACCTATTTTCTTGGAATATCTGGTTCTAATGATTCCTGCCAATCCGTTGCCTGTAACAAGCCCTATTCGTGCACATATCTCTTGGATTACTATCATCATTGGAAGCTGAAATAGTACAAGCCATAGAGTCCCAAAACCAAATTGTGCGCCAGCTTGAGAATATGTTGCTATTCCAGAGGGATCGTCATCTGATGCACCTGTTATCAATCCAGGACCTAGAAACCTGAAAAACGATTTGATGTTCATTAGATATCCCTAACCCGGAATTGTTCTACATTTGTAGTTATACTAGTAGTGGTTTCCAGTATTTTCTATATTGAAATGGATTCTGTCAACTTGATGGCTCGTGTCACACAAGGTGACAGAACCTAGTATTCATGAATCGTCCAATACACGTTGGTAAGCGTGCAGGTCCCGCCACCTACCGCAGCCTGTGTCAAGTCAAAATAATATCGGGTTCCGCCTACAAGACCGGTTACGTCTGCGCTCCTTGACCAGGGTATTGTTTGATCTGCAGTTGCGCTGCTAGTTTTTATGTTTACGCCAGCGACTGGGGTCACAGGGGCAGCGCCATTTTCGCGCATCATGCCAGCAGAATATCTGATATCCACCCTACAACCATCCCCTGCCACAGAATTTTGTGCATCTCCTGATACCGTTATTGCTGCATTGCCTGATGTTATTGGGACCAGAGTTGCATAGACACCGTCCATTACAGGGGACAGTGTTGCTGTGCCTGTTCCATTTCCATCTTGCTGACCCGTCGTGGAATTAAACGCTGGTACAAGTTCAAGCGTTTTGGACCCTGCAAACAATGGTATTGTCAGAGTATTGTTTGCCGCTTGATCTGAATTTTGGATCGATGTAGCATATGTGTCACTTGGATTTCGTATTAGCAATTTATTTGCAGACACCTTGACTGTGCCTTCCGCATTTAGTATGCCATCAAAAGTATTGGTTTTAGCAAAGACGTTGTTGTTTGAGCCCATGATGGCAGTGAGTGTAGAGCCGCCTATTCTTGCCCTCAGGCTGTTAGAATTGTAATCACACCAGATGTCCCCATCAATGAGGTTTGCTGGCGGGCCTGTCGTACATCCGATGTTGACACCGGCAAAATTTGAGTTTGGTGTAAAGGTGAGCTTGCTATTTGCACTCCAGGTAGAGTTTCCGTCATAATGTACTGCCCGCATACCAGTGATAGAGTCATCGATCACAGTATTTGAGCCCAGATCAACGAATTTTCCAGGTTCGGTCATTTTGCCTCCAAAAATTACGGTGTTTGTAGCATCAGGACCAATCCTTGTCTCAATAGTCCCAGGCGTGGAATCCCAGACCTTTGAATCATAGAACTCGTTTCTGGCATTGCCTATGTTGTTGAAACCAACAGCGGTATCTGCGTTAGACTGGATGTCCACTTTATAGAACGTATTATAGTTAAAGCCATCCTGTGTGCAGCAGACATATCCTGTGTAGTTAAAATCAATTCCACGTACCGGTCTGTCAATCATTGTATTTGATATCAAGTTCGTGGTAACGTAGTTATTGTGTGTGCCGTCAAACAGGATCCCAACATGTGGATCCTCGATCTGGATGTTGTTTATCGTATTCCATGCAGTCGTAGGCATCCCTGCCTGGATTATTATTCCAGTCCAGTGTTTCTGCACCGGCTGCTTTTCGGCTATTTGTCCTCCCTGGATGGTGGAGAAGATGCTAGAGCCGCCTATTTTAAAGACGAATCCGTTGTACCCGCTTGGTACCAGTAGCATGGTATCAGAATCCAAGTTTATCTGCGTTTTTGAGCCTACTACAAATCCTGCAAAGTTGTTTGAGAGATCATACATGCCTGCCCCAATGTAGATATTTCCTGCCCTTTTAATTGCATCAGATATTACATCTTCGGGATTGGTCGAAGACATTAGCACGTTGTTTGCAGAGTCTTTTTCAAAGTAAGTTGTGCCATTTACATAAATAATATCAGTACTTGGGACAACCACATCATCTGCGTGTACGGGATTGGTTTCAAGCGCAGGCAACACGGCAACAAGCATGGCAAGAACTAGCACAAGCAAGCGATCATTACTACAAGCAATGTGTGGAATTTGCATGACATAACATAACCTGCTACTCTATCTTGCTATGCTAAAAAATTTCCACAAAATATTCAAGTAAAATTTTCTAGACAAAATATGCATAAGAAAATTTCTAGCATGGTGTAAAAACAATTACGATAATTTCATAGGGCTTTCTTGTCATCTAAAGATATGCAATTCTTGAGGCACTTTCAACATGGACAAGAGGAAAGTTTGGCCATGATTAAATTAAATAAATTCAAAAATAACTAGTTTCCACAATAGGAAACTAGCATGGATGCTCTAGTTCTCTAGTATGACGCTATTGAGGCAGAACCTGTTACTGTATCAACATCTGAATCACTTGATATTGCATCTATTGTCTTTAGGCTCATGTTTCCCTGAACAAATAGACTAGATTTTCCCTCTTTTGCCATAAGGTATCCGTATCTTGATCGTAGCTGATCCAGTTTTTTTCCACTATCTGTTCCTGCCTTGTAATGAACATGCAAGTTTACAGCAGGCGCTACGTCGCTGAATGTTCTTTCATATTCCATCACCCTCATGGCAAGTCCTGGATCTATTTTCTGCAACTTGGAGGAAATGTTTTCAAGTACATAGTCATACATTGATTCTATTTCTTGTGACATGCAAATA
>JAJPEA010000089.1 GCA_023252335.1 Nitrosotalea sp. | reverse complement strand
AGTAACATGTGGCTGGACTGCAAATATTGGTGATCTCTGGGATGATGTTGCAGTTGAGATTAATGCTGCAAGGTGATTAGTCTGGTAAATCCTACATCTATTTTGAACCAATTGCTATGCGCTTTTGGCCAATTCTAACACTTTTGAAAGTGTTATTGTGAATTTGGTGGGATTGTTTTTCACGGTTATGTTGCCCCCATGCTGTTCTATGATGTTTTTACAACTAGTTAATCCAAGTCCGGTTCCAGTCTGTTTTGTTGTAAAAAGTGGTTCAAATATTTTTGGTAATATATTGTCAGGTATTCCAGGACCAGAATCTTCAACTTCTACAATTACTTTCTCACCATGATCTGTGATACTAACAGTGATCTCTCCCTTGTTGTCTCCTATTGATTGAATCGCATTTGTTATTAGATTAATTAAGACGATCTCAATCTTTCTTGCGTCGCATGTTATTCTCATGTCGTTGTGAGGTATGTTTATTTTTATATTGTCATGTTTTGGAATCTGCCTAACTACATTGTTTATAATCTCGCCAAGTGAATTATCAGATAGTTCTAGCGGTTTTGTTCTTACAAAGTCAAGAACATCTTCTATTTGATATGACATTCGTGAAACAGACTCGTCCATGGCGTCATATCTTTCCTGACTTATTTGATCAGACGCCCCAGGCTTGGATAGTAATTTCATGACTTCAAGATTTGCTTTTATGACTGCTAAGGGATTTCGTAAATCATGACCAAGTCTTGCCGCAGTTTCGCCTATTGCTATCAGTCTTTCGTTTTTAGATTTTTCTTCTTTGATAATTAGTTGTTTCTCTTTTTCTACTAGCATCATCTTTGCGTCATTTAGTTGTGTTGCATCCTTGATTGTAACAATGCCCTCAACTAACAAGTGGTTTTGATCATATACTCCGTTAACACTAATTAGACTTGGAAATGTACTTCCATCTCTTTTTTTTATCCAAATCTCATTATCACGTATCTGTCCATTTATTAGAAAAGATGAAAAAGAGACTTGGCCCGTTTCCATGCTTTTATCTGCCGTAAGATCAAATATTGATTTTCCAACCAATTCTTTTTTGGAATATCCCAAAGTAGTAGCATGTGTCTTGTTACAGTCAATAATCATTCCCTTTGTATTTATTGTACAGAGAAGATCGGGATTTCCATCATACAAATTCTTGAATTTACCCTTGGATTCAGTGAGATCTATATTTGTTTGTAGCAGACTGTTAATTAGCTGAAATTTTGTTTTGATCATTTTATAGGCCATGCTACTTGTAATTACCGCACCTGACAATAGCGTGATTAAAATCACACTCAATAACGTCTGGGCTTCCTTTACTACAACAAACGCATCACTGTAAGGCTGGGTCAAAAGTACTGCCCAAGTATGAGGTCCGGCTTTGAATGTGTGGTATACGATAAATGTTTTCACTCCGTGGATGTCTACTATGTCATTCCCACTAGTTCCATTCAAGGCCATTTCTACAATTTTTTTGTATTCAGAATAGTTGAAATTGTTTGTGACTGAAGTATCTGTGTCATATATTATGTGGCCATTGTGATCAAAAAATTTCGCACTCACATTTTTTTCTAGTGGTACATTTGAGAGACTATTTTGAAAAGTATGAACTTGTACCAAGCCGCTCCAAACCCCAATCAATGAATTGTGTACGTAGATTGGAACCGCAACACAAGTAGTTTCATCACCAGTTGACTGTGCCTTGAACATCTCGCTTATGTATGGTTGTTTTGTTTTAATCGCTCCCTGAAAATAATCCCTGAAAGCAAAATTAATCTGTTTTAGATGCGCCTGAGAAGAGTATGGTTCTTGCATATACATATCTCCATTTGGCATAAAAAAACGAATTGTTACATAGTCATTACTTGATGCAAGAATATTTTGTGCAATTTGTCTTTTTTCCACATCTGAATTTTCGGGAATTCCTTTTAGGGTTTCAGTGATTTGATCTGCATATTTGGTATTTTTTACCTGCGGCAAGTTACTTGTTGCAACCAATAAATTGATCATCTGTTCTACTTTTTCCTTTGCGGCATTAGCTAAAATGGCCGTTCTAATTGTTCTTGTATTAAGAATATTGTTTTTTTCATGTTCAATAATTATATTTGTCAATGCGGTAGTAATTGTAGTAACTAGTACTATTGAGACTACTGTCAGAATTATTATGTTGCGTAGAGTCTTGTCCATTGACTATGCCTGTTTTTGACATACCGCGCTGTTTGTGATATCACCATTGTAGAGGCTCTTTATTGTATCAGTGTCACAGGATGAAACAAATGGGTATTGAGTTACAATCATGTAATGCATCAAGTCTTGCTCATCTGAAGAGTGTCCTAGACCTAATGCATGACCAAATTCGTGTCGCACTATGTCTCCAAGTCTTTGGGGCGTCATGTGATTTACATTGTAAATTGTTATAGTTGATCTTAGAATCTGATCTCCATCCATTGTAGATTTTGTATATCCAGAATACCCATCGGCATTTTCAAGGTTTGAGAGGTGTATGATGATGTCACCACCACCATCTGCTGATTCAATAATGTTGAATTTTGTAGGAATTGAAAATTTTGTATCATGTGGTATGTTTTCTAATGCACCCTGCCAGCCTAGATAATAGGTGGATGTGGTGCCAGTAGGACCTTTACCAACCAATGAATCATCAATTTGTACTGATTTTTCGTCCAGAATAGCACTTTTTATTGCATCTAGTTGATCCTTTGAGATCTTGTCAGCATCAACAATATTGACGTTTAGAGCTTGACCATTAAAGATATGCCATGGTTTCCAGGTTTGAACAGTGGCACCCTCTAAATTCTGTATCAAATATTGTGTTTTGAGAGGATCTTTGGAATTTGGATTGACTGATAAATCATTTGAAATGTGTAGTGCAAAAAATGAAACAGATATTGCAAGAATTGTCGTGATTGTAATGCTTCGAAGATTCTTGGATTCACTAGGTGTTCTTTTTACAACTTCGACAAGTACTTTCTTGTCTTCCTGCAATTCATCTATTTTTTTATTTTTTTCCAAAGCGTCATGCTCAAACTTGTCTGCTTTTGCAGAAAAGTCACCAGCCTGTTTTTTTAACATACTATTTATCTCATCAAGAAGCGTATTTTGTGAAATGAGATCTGCAATTAATTCCTGTTTCAAGTCATGAACTCCTTTGTTTTACAGTTCTGTGACGTCTGCTCTGGTTTGTTCATCTTACTCTCTCAAGTGTGTCAATTTTGAGTGGAACCAATTTGGTTATGGTTTTCATTATCTGATCAATATTGTATGGTTTGTAAACTATTGCTGATGCATTTAATTTGGATAACCTGTCTCCAGTATCATTTGTCAAGTCTGCAGTTACCATAATTACTATGGCATCATTTCGAATTTCTCTTATTTTCTCTAATGCGTAAAATCCATCATGTCCATCCATCATCACATCCAAAAATACCACGTCAGGTTTCAGTTGTATAAAAAGATCTACTGCTTCTTGACCGTCATAACCTCTTCCGATTATTTCTAATCCTTTTAGTTGTAAATATTCCGAAAAAATTTTCACGGTATTTTTGTCGTCATCAACTACTATTACAGTTGTCATGCAACTGGTTACAAATTGCATATAAAAAGAATCGTGCAATCCACATTAGCATTTGAAATCAGTATTCCGAATACTCATTCCAAATGAGTTTATGTTATTATGTGAAATTGGCACTAGATCGAATAGATTCGTTATGTGTGATTACTATTTTGTTGCTAAAATACTCGAAAATTTTACCATTACTGCAAATACGTATACAATTTCGCAAAATAGTGATTCTAGTTTATATATTATACACTTACAAACGAACCAATGGTACGAAAAGGTCCTAGAGCACGAATGCAGATCTATTTTGACATTATGAAAGTAATACAAGAAGAATTAACAAAAGGTGAAGAAATCAAACCAACACGAATTCAATTCCAGAGTAATTTGTCATATGATAATCTTTTGTCTTATTTGAGTGAATTAGAAAAACTAAAAATGATTTCAACAAATCCAATATCTGTTACTGAAAAAGGTAGATCATTTGTTCAAGATTATGATAAAATTACAAATTATCTAAGCGACGTTGGAATGTCGGTGTCTTCTATAAAGGATGTCCAGATATGAAAATACTAATTGCTGAAGATGAAAAAAACATACTAGGCCCATACAAGATCATACTTGAATCTAGACATCATGAAGTAGTTACATCAGAAGATGGTGAAAAATGTATCCAGATATATCGCCAAGAATTCGACAAGTTAAAAAATTCAAATACAATTGCACCTCCATTTGATGTAGTCATACTAGACTATAAGATGCCAAAAAAAGATGGACTAGAAGTTGCAAAAGAAATTTTTGATCTAGTTCCAGATCAAAGAATAGTCTTTGCTTCAGCTTACATAAAAAATATTCTGGTAAATTCAACGGAGAAACTAAAACAAGCCACTGAAATGTTGCAAAAACCGTTTTCATTAGATACACTTGTCGATAAAGTTGAAGACAAGGAGATTTTTGAACAGTTGGAAACATTTGGAATATGCATACCAGAGTCACAGAAAAAATCTCCTTCTCATAAACAATTAGTAAAATTACTAGAAACACTGTTGGAAGTTGAAAAAAAATACCTTGACGGCGAATAATCCAGGTTTTCAAAGCACTAGAGATGAACTGAAGAGATCCATAGATCAGCTTGAGAAAATTAAATATGCACTAGATGAATCATCGTTGGTGGCTATAACTGATAAAAATGGCACCATAACGTACGTAAACAAAAAATTTTGTGATGTATCTGAATATACTCCAACCGAACTCATAGGACAAAATCATCGTATTTTAAAATCGGGATTTCATCCACCTGAATTTTACGAGCATCTGTGGAAAACCATATCCGGTGGACATACTTGGCATGGGGAGATAAAGAATGTAAGCAAACATGGGAAATACTATTGGGTAAAAACTACCATTGTCCCATTCTTAGATGATGAGGGAAAACTGGAGCAATATGTGGCAATACGTACTGAAATAACAGACCGTAAAAATGCTGAAGAACAACTGCGAAGATCAACTGATCAGCTTGAGAAAATTAAATATGCACTAGATGAATCATCGTTGGTGGCTATAACTGATAAAAATGGCACCATAACGTACGTAAACAAAAAATTTTGTGATGTATCTGAATATACTCCAACCGAACTCATAGGACAAAATCATCGTATTTTAAAATCGGGATTTCATCCACCTGAATTTTATGAACATTTGTGGCAAACCGTATCAAGTGGGCATACTTGGTATGGAGAAATAAAGAACGTAAGTAAACACGGGAAATATTATTGGGTAAAAACAACAATTGTTCCATTTTTAGATGATGATGGTAAACCAGAGCAATATGTAGCAATACGTACTGAAATAACAGATCGGAAGAATGCTGAAGAGAATCTCATTGAAGCAAACACGAAAATAATAGACAATGAAAAACAAATTAAGAAACAATTAGAAGAAATTGAACTTCATGACAGAATACAAACAGAATTCATCAATGTTGCAGCACATGAACTGAGAACACCAATACAGCCGTTACTTAGCTATACTGATCTGGCTGTAAAAGGTCTCATAGATAAAACCGAGGCATTAGAAATCATAAAAATAGAATCCACCAAACTACAAAAACTAGCAAATAACATTCTTGATGTTTCAAGAATTGAAAGTGGGACATTATCTATAACTCTAGAAAAAATCAGAATTAATGATATAATCTCCAATATCATAAACATCATGAAAATCGAGTTAACTAATGGAGTGTCACTAGATTCTGAGATAAACGAGAGTGAGAATTTGATAATTGATGCAGATGGGGAACGTATAACTCAGGTATTGACAAATCTTGTGTTTAATTCAATTAAATTTACAAAGGATGGCAGCATCAAAATTACAACACGTGTAATCAAACCTGATAAAATGGAAATTAGAATTACTGATACAGGACCTGGAATACCACATGAAATCATCCCACGACTATTTTCCAAATTTGTAACAAAAGCCATCGGAGATGAGCCACATCAAGGAGCTGGTCTTGGGTTGTTCATCAGTAAGGGAATTGTTCTCAAACACAAGGGCAACATTTCTGCTTTTAACAATCCGGAGAAAGGCGCCACATTTTTGGTTACATTACCCATGACACATGCGATGTAAACAATGTGTACCGACCTCTCATATTTTTAACACATAAAAAATTTGACACCATTTGTAATTTGTAAAGTTGCAATGCTACTTAAAACATAAATACAAATTTTAAAAAATCTCATTCAATGACATGTAACAATAAAATCAAAACAGTTGCAGTTTTGGCATCTGTTTTGGTAGTAACAATGATGATGACCACACCACTTGCTGCATTTGCTGACAGTGTTCAATCTGCTCCTAGAATAAAACTCAAAGAGGGAACAAGTGCAAACTGGAGTGGATATGCATCAATATCTAACCTATCTTTACTTGCTAGTAACTATGTGAAAAATGTACAGGGCAGCTGGGCTGTGCCTGCTTTAACCTGTGGACAAAGTACAACATATTCCTCGACATGGGTTGGAATAGATGGATATTCTGATGGAACAGTTGAGCAAATAGGCACAGAGCAGGATTGCTTTAACGGTGCACAGAAAAACTATGCTTGGTATGAAATGTATCCTCACCAGTCTGTCAAAATCCCTGGAATGACTGTACACACAGGTGACGTGGTTGATGCCAAAGTCACATACCTTGGAAAAAGCAAATTCCAATTATCAATAAATGATGTAACTACAGGAAAAACATATTCCAATACATTCAAGGCCCATGCTCATAGATCATCTGCAGAATGGGTCGTTGAAGCACCATCTTCAGGGGAAGTCCTACCACTTGCAAATTTTGGAACCATGAAATTTAGCGATGCCCAGTTTACCGACTATACAGGGACTATACATGCTATAGACGGAAAGGGTTCTGGCACATATGATGATATTACAATGCATGATCCAAATGGCGGAAATTCCACACCTTCATCATTAACTGATTCAGGCGCTACATCAGGCTTTAGTGTGACATATTCACCTTAGCGTATCTCTTTTTATTTTCCAGTTTTAAAAAAGAAAACTAGACCC
>JAJPEA010000088.1 GCA_023252335.1 Nitrosotalea sp. | reverse complement strand
TGACTTCCGGGTTCGGTATGGGACCGGGTCGGACCCCAACGCTGTGGCCGGCTTATTTTATTTGGCTTCTAATGTTATGTATTAATCTTGCTTGATAGAGATATAAATTAAGAAAAGCGCAAGTACGTATGACTCATCGAGTTGCAGTATTAGATAAGGAGAATTGTCAGACCAAGAAATGTGGTCTAGAATGTATCAAATATTGTCCAGTAAACAAGATGGGTTCAGATTGTATTGTACTAAATGAAGAAACTGCCAAGGCTCAGATTGATGAAAATATTTGTAATGGATGTGGAATTTGTGTCAAGGTTTGTCCATTTGATGCAATAACGATTGTCAACCTAGCAGAGGAACTAAAGACAGACAAGATTCACCAGTATGGTCAAAATTCATTCAGGCTTTACAGAATCCCTAGTTTGAAGAAAGGCCAAGTCATGGGGCTTTTGGGAAGAAATGGCATAGGAAAGAGTACTGTAGTTGGCATATTATCTGGAAATCTAAAACCAAATTTGGGAAATTATGCTACACCTCCAGAATGGAGTCAAATTTTAAAACACTTTCAAGGTACTGAGCTTAAACCGCATTTTGAAAAAATAGCAAATAACGAATTAAAGGCATCCATAAAGCCTCAACAAGTATACAACCTAGCAAAGGTATTTGATGGAAATGCAAAAGAACTTTTGGAAAAGTATGATGAACGTGGAAAGGCTCGAGAATTAATACAACAACTTGGTTTACAAAATTCTTTAGAAAATAAACTTACAGACTTGAGTGGAGGAGAATTGCAAAGAATTGCAGTAGCAGTAGCAGCATCAAGAGAATCAGATTTCTATTTCTTTGACGAACCATCATCTTACAACGATGTATTTCAGAGAATCGGAGTTGCCAGAGTAATTCAGGACCTTGCCAAGGAAGGAAAAAGTGTGATGGTAGTAGAGCACGATCTAACATTGTTAGATTATCTAAGTGATTTTATCGAGATTCTCTATGGTGAGCCTGCAGCATATGGCATAGTTGCAAATATGCTCTCCACTAAAGTTGGAATCAACGTATTTCTTGATGGTTATCTTCCAAACGAGAACGTCAGGTTCAGAGATGCGGCATTCAAGTTTGATGCATCTACATCAACAGATGAATTTGTTACAATCGAGAATATCATAAATTATCCAAGTCTTGAGAGAAAATTTGCAAACTTTTCTTTATCAATTGATGCAGGCAGGGTTAAGAAAAGTGAGGTCTTGGGCATTGTGGGTGCAAACGCATTAGGAAAAACTACTATGATGAAGATGATAGCAGGTGTGGAAAAACCTGATGTTGGGAGCATAGAAAGCAAGGTAAAGATTGCTTACAAGCCACAATATCTAACAAATGACTTTGACATTGAAGTAATCGCTCTCCTTGAGAAAGCATATGGTGGATCAGTACAAGAAACTCCCGAAGAAGAAGTCATAATCAATCCTATGAAGATAAAAAAACTATACAACAAGTCTGTCAAAAACTTGTCTGGCGGAGAACTTCAAAAAGTGGCAATTGGAGCATGTCTTTTACAAAAAGTTGATGTCTATGCACTCGATGAACCTTCTGCATTTCTAGATGTAGAGGATAGAATAGCAGTAGCAAAACTCATTCAAAGATATGTAAGATCTTATGGAAAATCTGCAATCATAGTTGACCACGACATTCAGCTTATGGATTTAATCTCTGATTCAATTGTAATATTCCACGGAACTCCAGGAAGAGAAGGTCATGCAACAACTCCAAAACCAAAGGTAGATGGAATGAACGAATTCCTGAGATCTCTTGACATGACATATAGAAGAGATGAGACTAGCATGAGACCCAGAGTAAACAAGTTGGAAAGCAGACTAGACAGAGAACAAAAACAGTCTGGAAAGTTTTACTATAGAAATTGACAAAGATGCTAAAACAGGCAGTAGCTGGGATTCTCACAGAAGCGGAGGCAGAAGAGCTTTATGGTGCATTTGATCAGATAGGAAACATCATCATACTCAGAGTTCCAGATTCCCTTTTGTCCAAAAGAAAAATAATTGGCGAGGTTCTCTTAGACAAGGTAAAGACAGCAAAATCAGTTTATTGTCAGTCATCCCCAGTTGAAGGAGATTATAGAATAAGAAAATTAGAGCTTCTTGCAGGAGATGACAAGACTGAAACAGAATACAAAGAACATGGTTGTAGATTCAAAGTGGATGTGGAAAAAGCCTTTTTTTCACCCAGACTTTCAACAGAACGCGAAAGAATTGCAGAGATAATCAAAGATGGAGAAACTGTAATCAACATGTTTGGAGGAGTTGGAATGTTCTCCATTGTGGCTGCAAAAAAGAAAAAGTGCCACGTATACAATGTTGACATTAATCCTGATGCTGCTAGATTATGCTCTGAGAACATATCATTGAACAAACTAAAAGGAACTGTCGAATCAATAGAAGGAGATGCAGCAAAAGTGATAGAAGAAAAATTACATGATGCTGGAGACAGAATTCTAATGCTACTACCAGAAAGATCAGACGAGTTTCTTGAATCTGCCATCAAGGCTGCAAAGAAAAAGGCTGTAATACACTATTATTGCCACATCCGTGCAGAAAAAAAAGACCTAGTCTCATCGCTTGCACCACAACATTTTCTAAGTGTTGTAAATGTCAAATCTGAAGTTTTGGGTGCAAAAATTGTACGGCCTGTAGGTCCAAGATTTTACCAAGCAGTAGTTGATGCAGCGATATCAAAATAATTACTTGTCATCTGTTACAAGCGATGAAGGAGATGGTCTTGAGGTTGCCATATTGTATCCAATCCATGAAATTACTCCAAGAATTCCTCCCACTGCCATGAGCACTGAAAGCTGTAATACTATAGGACTCCATTCAGAGAGCATCAATAGATACGCATAGAGAAAAAAGCCTACAATTGCCAAGACAAATATCATTATTCCAATAGTTTGTTGTCTTGCCATAAGGCTAGAGTCTTTTTGTGACTTATTTATTTTAATCTAGTAAGCAAACTCAATTGCCATGAGATATGCATCCTCGCCGTCACGATAATATGCTTTTAGTCGTTGTTTTATGACAAATCCAAGTTTTTCATAAAGCCTCACGGCATCACTATTGCTACACCTGACTTCAAGATACAACTCGTCTGATTTTTTCAGTTTTATTCCCGCAATTGCTTCCAGAACTAGGCCTTCTCCAATACCTTTTCTTCTATTCTCATCTAATACCGCAACTGATACAACATGACCTTTTTTTACAAAGCCAAGTTTTTTGAAATTTGAAAAACCATATTCGATTTTACACATTATGTATCCCACGAGCTTCTTTTCCACCTCAGCAACTAGAAACGCTTCAGGCAATTCAGCAAGTAGGCTTTCATAGAAATAGTCAGAATAGTGCTCAGGCAATGTTTTGAGATTTATCTCCATAGTTGGAATCAAGTCAGATAGATCACATCTACGAATAACGCAATTTCCAATCTCTCGTAATGCTACCTGCATAATTATGATCTGGAATTATTAATTATTTAACTTTAAGCAACAATAAAAGAAATGATTACAATAAAGGACACAAAGTCAAGCATGACTAAGCTTTATCAGCGGTTTTCTCGTAATTTATCGCAGTAAGATGTGTGAACCATCAGGAATAATTGTAATCTTTTGCCTCTCACCATATGTTTTAAGAACATAATCGATTGTTTCCTTTGCGCCACTAAATGGAATCATTTCAAGTTTATCTTTTGTATAAAGATTCGGCAAAATTGACACTAGACCTATTCCAAATTTCTTACGCATTTCAGTCAAGAATAATAGATCTTCCATTCCATCTACATATTTGGAAGGATTTTTCAGCTTGTCCAAATTCATTCGCCCCTCAACATATTGCTGAATTGCCTCAGAGCCTAATCCAGTTTTACATTCTGCAAGAAGTATTACCAATCCCTCTTCTTTTATTGCACCTGAACAATTCCAGATAGAGGAAAGTGATCTACTCAATGTCTCATTGCTTGCCTCCTTTCCAGTACTAACAATTGCTACCCTATGTTTTTCTGTCTCATGCATTGCAACCGAGGATAGAGATTTTGATAGTGAAAACGTTGAGGATGGATGACCCGTGGCAACATCAATTATTCCAGTTTGGTTTGCTACAACTTCAATAGAAGATATTTCAAATCCATCAGTGAATTTTTTTGCAACTTGCATAGTCTGTAACTCATAACCAGGAAGTGGAAGGCTTCCTTCTCTTTTTTCATATGCTTCAAGCATATTGTCTTTTCCAAATCTTCGCAATAGTTTGGTGGACATGGTATTATACCCAAATAGTCCATCAAACTCCATCTCTCCAATAAAGATCAAATTGGCATTAGAAAATTGGGATGCATCAAACTCAGATATAGAAATGGTAGGATCAGAGAAAACATTTTTTATAAAATTCAAGTTTGATTTATCCACCAAGAATTTTGGCTTTGGAAGAGATTTCTTTGTGCAAATATCCAACAAAACAGAAATAATTTTCTGTATAGTTTTAGAATGTTCCATTATAACAAATTCTGTCGGTTTTGACATATCAAGAGATTCTAATTTTAAAGCAATCTCAGAGTCGCTCAAGTTTACACCTCCAGACTCGATCTGTTTTTCTAGATTCTCTGCTTTAACATCAAGAACAACGTCGGTAGGTCCATAGCTAAGCCAAATTTCAGGCATACCATACCGAAGGGACAGTTAAAATAAATCTAGTTCGGTAAATTTTGCAGTGGATTTTGTCAAAGAATTTGCAATATTTTTGCAAAAGAGTGGTGCAATCAAGTTTGGAGACTTTAAGCTCTCAAGTGGAAAAGACAGTGCGTATTATATCGATCTTAGACTAGTACCGAGTTTTCCACACCAATTCAGAAAAATGGTAAAAGCTATTCAAAACCTAATATCAGAAAAAATAGGGTTAGACAGTTTTGACTATATTGCCTCAGTTCCAACATCAGGGCTTGTAATAGCATCTGCTCTAGCCATAGAAACCGCAAAACCGCTGATTTACATCAGGCAAAAGCCAAAGGACTATGGAACTGGCAGTCTCATAGAAGGAAAGATACCAGAGGGGTCAAGAGTGGTTCTAGTAGACGATGTTGGTACAACTGGACACTCACTACTTAATGCCATCAAAGCTCTAAAAGATGCCAAGATGATAGTAGAATCAGCATTTGTAATAGTCAATAGACTTGAAGGAGCACTTGAAAATCTAGCTATTGAAAAAATAAAATTGTACGAGATTACAGACATACTTGCCATTTCTAACATTTTGCATACTGAAAATATTTTGGACAACCAAACTCTTGATAGAATCAAAAAACAAATGAGTTCATCCAAATCAAGTTAGATGTATTTAGCTCTCGTAGATCATTAGTTTTTTTTCTTCTAAAAGTGTGTGTAGATTATGTACTGATCTGTAAACATCAGACTCTTTTTTTGCGCCAGTACAAACAAGTTTTCCTGATGCAAATAGCAGTATGACAGTTTTTGGATCAAGCATCCTATGTATAAGACCTGGAAATTGTTCCGGTTCATACATACTTCGAGGAAGGCTTCTTGCAGCTTGTTCCAAGTGTATCTTTCCGCCAAGATTAGCAGAAGCAACCATGTTCTGAATTACAATTACTGCATCTTTTTTTATCTTAATTCCGCCTTTTCGCAATGTTTGAACAACGCTACGCACTGCCTTGATTGATTGTTCTTCAGATTTTGCTCCAGTGCAAACCATTTTTCCAGAACTGAAGATCAATGTTGCAGTCTTTGGTGATTTTATTCGAAAAACCAAACCAGGAAATTGATCAGGATGATATTCAACATCAGGAAATGTTTGAGTTATCACATTAAGATCAATTCGTTGATCAATTGAAGCAGAAGCCACAACATTTTCTATACTTACAATAGGTTTTGTTTGAGGCATTTCGGTGTTTAAATATGCGCTTTATATATACTCTATAAAATTTCACACAGGATTCCTTGCATAAAATTTATTAAATTATTTTCAAAAGAGAGGCAGCTCAGACAAATGCCTTTACATCATCGTGTCAGTTATAACTCTGATTCTTCATTGCGGCCAAATGAAGATAATTTGCTGCTTATTTTAAAATTAGTATATGACAGTGAAAAATTTTCCTACATTTTCATTCATTATTGATCAATACTAGAGAGATATCAAGCAGTCAAAGATAGACGGTACAAACTAAAAGAAACCAAGTAGTGGGCCCAAAGGTTCCCACCAGATCAGTTATAGCGCGTCCGCCCCATTTTTTTGATTTTTTATTAACATATTAGGAATTTGTTAATATCTGATAAGTTTTGAAATTTCATATTTTTTGAATCCATACCTAAAGTTGTCAGAGTAATTCTGAATGACTATTTTTAGATAAAACTCATGATGAATTTGGTTTTCTCATGGATTCTTTCTTAAATGAAATGAAGAGTTCTTCTGACATCAGATCTCTTACAATATCTTGATTTGATAAATGAGCATACGTTTCCAGTTTATCATCAGTGTCTATGTTTAATCGACCGCCTTGAATGTCAATTTGGGTAAGTTCTTCTCTATATTCTCCATGATGTTCTTCAAAAAAATCACGGCATTTTTGAAAACTTTCTATGGATTTGTTGAATCTACCTGCTTTTGCCACATTAGTGATTCTTTTGGATAATGCAACCTTGTTTTCTAACTCTAGCATCTCTGGAGTTATTTTGATTTTACCTTCCTCTTGTAATTCTTTTAATATTTTTGTTGCAAATTTGGAATAGTACTCATGGAATCCAAACATGAACTCAGTATCAGATTTATTCAAAACTATGATCGAGTTTAACGATTTAATATATACACAGTCAATGACTTCATCGAACATAAACACGTCCTCTTCTACTTTAGTAAACATAGCATCAGAATATTTGAACCAATTTCTAAGTCGGTTACCTTTGCTTATGAGATTCTGATGTGATTTATGTCTGAAATATATGACTAATTCAGAATCAAATTGAAATTCACATGCATACAAATGAAATTTTTCCTCATCTTGTAGATTTGAAATAGATCGAATTTGATCATCTCTTCCTATTTTATTAATCATCTCCTTAAAACCAAGGACTTCAGCAGGTCTTAATTCTGATACATCATTTGGATTTATTGCTTCATCATAGAAACTCATAAATCGTATTTCTTCATCTTCAAAACCCGACTTTATCTTTGACAATATTCGTATCATAATATTGTGAAATACATCGACGGGC
>JAJPEA010000005.1 GCA_023252335.1 Nitrosotalea sp. | reverse complement strand
TTCAGGTTGCATGCCCAAGAATATCAACTGATAATCATTTTCACAAGCCGGTCTTATCTACTCCTCAGGCAAATGCATTATTGAGGATATTAAGAAAAGAGAGTATGGAAGGATTCTTGGAAATACCACACTGGCTATAAACAATCATTGCGTTACTAAATAGAAATTATAATCATTCTAGGAAAATATTATAGAATTATTTTATCAGGGTAATTTCGGTGCAGTATATTTTGGTATAGTCTTCAATGTTGGTGCAGGATATTGAGTTGTGCTTGGGAATTTCAACGGAGTCGAAGTTTGATGTGACTGTTGTGGTTCGTGTGCTTGTGTGGCTTGAGTAGCTTGGTGTGCATTAGTAGCTTGTTGTGAGTTTTGAGTATTATGAGCTTGTGTGGCTTGTTGTGCTACTACTCCTGCAAAGCTTCTTCCACCATTTTGCACATAGGTTGCCTGTGCCTTGTAGTTTGAATTTTGTGGTGATTGATTGTTTGATTTAGATGACGATACTAATGGAGGACATTTTGACACGTTGTTATCAGGTGCAAGATTGCCATTAGGACACTTCATTGCAGTAAATGGCACGATAAATGTTGTTTTGATAGATTTTGGAAAAGTCAAGGCAGAAGCGTATGATGGTGTTACTACTAGTACAGATGATATAATCAAAACTGTGACGATAGCTAGGATAACTTTTGGTACCAAATTCACAGCAGTGCTATCTCAAGTGTGCATTTTAAACATTTCTTGTTGTTGCGTTCCTTACAAGTTTTGTCTCATGCTTTGTGCCTAATAGATAAACAGACACAGATTTTCACTATTGAAAAGTAAATTTGTTAGAATTCTTGAATAAACAATTATAATCATCAAATTGCAGATCAAGGCATTGTCTCAGAAACCAACCCTTCCAGGGGATAAAATTGCAATAATTGAAGAATTTGAAATGGGTAACAATACCTTTGATGACGGTCATTCAATAAGATCACTAGTCATAGGTACTCCAGAATTTGATAAAACAAACCGTATAGCAAAAATCAATGAGATGCGAAAACCTGCAGTTGCTAAAACAAATGATGTGATAACAGGAAATATTTCAGCATTGATGAATAACATGTTTGCCATAAATATTTTGTACATAAATGGAAAACCTACACACTCTGGTCTAGAATGCATTTGTCAAGCAAAGGGAGCAAAGAAAAGAATTCTTGTTAGAGTGGGCGATATAGTATCTGCAAAAATAATCAATCTTCTCAATGGTGTTGTACATGCAACAATTAGTGAACCTGAACTTGGAGTTTTGTTTACCCAGTGTAACAAGTGTGGAGCAAAAGTTGTTGCAATGGGCAGCAACATAAAATGCATAGATTGTGGATATATAGAAGAAAGAAAATTATCAACCAGATTTGGAAACAGCGATTTTATAAAATTCAACTCCAACTAAGAATATGTTAAAAGTAGCATTCCAAGGAGAGTCAGGAGCATACAGTCAAGCTGCTGCAGTTAGTTTTTTCAAAGAATCAATAGAGACAGTACCATATCCTACATTTTATGAGGCGTTAGAATCTACAGAAAATGGAAGATCAGACTACACTATACTCCCTGTAGAAAATTCACTTGAAGGAAGCGTGGGTGAAAGCTATGATTTGTTACTTACTACCAAGCTAAGTGTTGTAAACGAGACATACCACAGAATATCACATTGTCTTATTGGTTTGCAGAGTTTGAAAGAAATTGATACAGTGTATTCCCATCCACAGGCACTTGGACAATGCAGAAAATTTATTCAAGAGAATCACTTGAAACCTATACCGACTTATGATACTGCTGGCAGTGTAAAGATCCTTTTGGAACTCAATAAAAATAACATTGCCTGTATTGCCAGCAAAAAAGCAGCCGAGATATACAAGGTTCCAATAATAAGAGAGGGAATAGAGGACAACTCAAACAACTATACCAGATTTCTCATATTGGCAAACAAGAAAAAAGAGAGGACATCCAAAGACAAGACATCAATAATTTTTGCAATAAAACATGTTCCAGGAGCACTGTACAACATTCTTGAAAAATTCAACACAAGTAACATCAATTTAACAAAGATTGAATCTCGTCCAACAAAAAATACCCCTTGGGAGTATAATTTTTACGTGGACTTTGAAGGTCACCAAGATGATAGAAATATCCAAGATACTCTTGAAAAGATAAAGGCAAACACAACATTTCTCAAGATATTAGGTTCTTACCAGCGAGCCGAACTAGTCTAGAACCCTTTTGGTCTTCTAATTGAAAATGCCGCACTTATTCCAATTATCAAGACTCCAGATGATATCACTATTAGATGTGATGTGAATATTATTGGATTTGTAACTGCCTCTAGTTTTCCTGTAACATGAAGCAATGAGCCTCCAGTGTTTGTTATGTTGATAAAGTGTTGTCCATCAGCAAGGCTATACCAGTCAAAAGTTACTTGCTTTTGAAAATCTTTGTCAATTTGCAGACCTGTACTAGGCGTCTTCATATGTACATGAAATGAAGTTCCAGTAACATTAAGAAATTCATGATAATGTTTTTCTGCATCAAACTGAAAGACATCGTTTTTGCCAACATCTACAGTATCATTGACATCATGCATATTGGTCATGATTGTCTGTAACAGGAAAAATGTGCCCAATACAACAGCAACCAGACCTATTCCAATTCCAGCTGCAGATCTTTTTGTAAGCATTATGAAAAACTATTCATGATTATATTTAAAGTAAATCACATCAATTCAACATCATGTGGTTGACTTTCTGCATATCCTGCAGTTGACATTTTTATAAATTCTGCATTTTGTTGCATTTGTGAAATGTTATTTGCGCCACAATAACTTAATCCAGAACGGATACCGCCTGTTAGTTGTTTTATGATATCAGTCACACTGCCCTTGTATGGAACCATTGCCTCAACACCCTCTGCAACATAATCATTGAGATCTTCTACCATTGAGGCATTGCTAGTTTCTTTATTTTTCCTTCCAAGGGCTGCATAAAATGATGCCATTCCCCGGTAAATTTTGTATCGCTTGCCATTTTTAGTCATAAATGAACCGGGACTTTCATCGGTTCCACCCAACAAGCTGCCAACCATCAAAGTAGATGCCCCTGCTGCAAGTGCCTTGGTAGCATCACCTGATGTTCTCACACCGCCATCAGATATTATTGGAATATCATATTTTTTACCAACTGCCGCACAATCCATTACAGCAGTAAGTTGTGGTACTCCAGAACCAGTAATTACTCTAGTGATACATATTGAACCAGAACCAACTCCTACCTTTACTGCATCCACTCCAGCTTTGATTAGATCCTCTGTTCCTTGAGCAGTGGCCACATTTCCTGCAATTAACTCACAGTTTGGAAATGCTTTTTTTATTAATCGAACTGTATTGAGTGCGTTTTCACTATGACCATGTGCAATGTCTACTACTATAACATCTGCACCTGCATCTAACAATGCTTCAGTTCTTTCCATAAAATCACCTTTTACACCAACTGCGGCACCAACTAGGGGCCTGCCCTTTTTGTCCTTTGATGCTTGCGGATAGTTGCCAGAATTGATGATATCTTTACTAGTGATCAAACCCTTGACATGTCCTCTTTCATCCAAGAGGGGTAATTTTTCAATGCAATTTTTCCTCAGTATATCCTTGGCTTGAATTATATCCACTCCAAATTTTGCAGTGATAACATCGTTTGTCATAACTTCGGTGACCTTTTTACTTTCATCTTTAGGTTCTAACATCACAATGTCTCGTCTTGTCAGTATCCCAACTAACTGGCCCTGGTTATCTGTCACAAGTAATCCCGAAGCTCCTTTTTCTCTCATAGATTCTATGGCTTCACGTACAGTCTGATCTGGATGTATTGTATATGGATTTTCAATTATAATGCTACCTGAACGTTTAGTTTTGAGTACTTCATTTACCTGCTCTGAGATGGTAAGAAATCTGTGTATGATTCCAATGCCCCCCTCTCTTGCTATTGCCACTGCCATAGCAGATTCAGTAACAGTATCCATGTTTGCGCTGATGATTGGGATGTTAAGAGATATATTTTTAGAAAGTTTTGTTTGTAAATTTGTCTGAGATCTAGTAACTATGCTAGATCGTTTGGGAACAAGGAGTACATCGTCAAATGTTAGTCCTTCCCGTATTTCCAACTAAACCTTCTTGATTAGAATGAAAATCTGTTATAAGCCTTTCTTGAAATTTTGCAAGTTTTTTACGATCTGCACAACATGACTAGTGGCCTTGACATTATGAGTTCTTATCAAGTCAGCACCATTTAGAGCAGCAAAAGTTTCTGCTGCAAGAGATCCATAGAGTCTGTTTGCAGGATCAGATTCCCCTAATAGTTCTCCTATGAATGATTTGCGTGAAACTGAAACAAGAATGGGATATTCTTGTTTTATGTAATTTAGATTTTTTAATATCATCATATCTCTTTGTAGCCAATCAGAATTTATTTTTGTAAATAGCACACCCTGTGCCTTTTTTCGAAAAAAACCAATGGCTGGGTCTACTACAATTTTATTTTTTGGCACTCTAGATTCTAATGCTAATCTAACACTCTGGCCAATCAGTTTTCTTGCCTGTGAGACCTGATTTCCTTCAACTGGTTTGTTGCTAAATGCGCATAAAATAACAGATGGACAATGTTTCTCAAGTACATTAACCATATCTTTGTCGTATTTTAGTCCCGAAACATCATTGACTATTTCTGCACCTAACTGAAGAGCAGCTTCAGCCACTTTTGCCCTACATGTATCAATTGAGATGGGCAACTTTGAGACTTTGGTAATAGCATCTATAGCATTTGTAATTCTTTTTATCTCCTGATCTTCTGACACAACAGTCTTCAGATATGGAGCAGTAGACATTCCCCCAACATCAATAAAATCAGCACCATCTTCTTCCATCAATTTGGCAGTTTTTTCTATAATTTTTTTACTAGTGAATACTGATTTTTTGTAAAATGATTCCGGACTTGTATTAATTATTCCCATTATTCGTATGGGATTAGAATTACCTATGCTCACTTGTGCCAGCTGATGCATATGGTTTATGATTAACCCAGATACATTTAGACTTATGACAGTAGATGGTTGGCAACAAAAATATCTAGAGATTCTAAAAGAATTCAATTACGATAGATCAAGAGAGATAAAATCAGCCAAGATCCTCAATTCATTTCTAAAAAATAAATTTGAAATGAATGTTTTGGAGAGAAAAATTAGAAACAAAACTGTTTTTGTTATTGGAGCAGGCCCATCTTTGAGTCGTTCCTTGACATATCTTAAAAAATTCAAAGGATTCACAAAGATTGTTGCAGATGGTGCCACGCAAGCAATGCTTGAAAATAACATGATACCAGACATCATAGTAACAGATCTTGATGGAAATATGGAATCCCTTAGAAAATCATCAGAAAAGTCAATAATGATTGTGCATTCACATGGAGACAATATGAGGAAACTGCCATATGCAGTTTCATTCAGATATTGTATAGGAACTACAGAAGACCAACCATTTGGAAAGATCAGAAATTTTGGCGGATTCACTGACGGTGACAGATGTGTATTTCTTGCCAATCATTTCGGGGCATCTAAAATTATTCTAATTGGAATGGATTTTGGGACACAAGTAGGAAAATATTCGAAAGATGGAGTGTATAACAGATTTGTAAAGATAAAAAAGATGAAGAAAGCAAAATCACTCTTAGAGTGGCTAGCCTCAAAGAGTAATGTGGATCTTTATACAACATCCCAGTCAATAGCAGGATTCAAAAATATAAAATTGACAGATCTTCAAAGATTGGTCAGACGATAGGATTTGTTTTAATATTTATATCCACTCAACAATAGAAAAAACATGGATTATTCAGAGGAAAATCTTCGCGATATTTTAGAATTAAGAGAATGGATCTCTGAAGAGATTGAGAAAAAAGAAAGAGAAGTAGACAAGTTTAAACATAATCTTCGCATTCTTGATTCTCTTGTAAAGCAATCAAGTTTTAGCAAAGCATCTTCGCTTGTACCCAACAAACAGAACATACCGCAGAATCAACCAACATCAACATCTTCCATCATACCCATCAAGACACAAGACAATAAAATTTTAGCAAATGTACATGTAACTTCTGATGAGCTAGTGATCATCCCATCAGAAGATACCATGTTAGACATGGAAACCCATCCATTCAAGTCATTTTTTCTAGGAAGAATAATTGGAGGAATGGAAAACCAAGATAAGCTAGATGTTCAGAATGGTACAATTCCACAAAATGCTGCAATATCATGTCTAGTAAACAAAGACGGTAGCAGAATAAGAGAAATTCTCATCAAGAATTATCGTCAAAAGGAAAGAGTAAACGAGATAATAAATACAATAACTTGGTCATTTTCAAGAATGCTTGAGAATTCTCAAAAGTGATACCATGGACAAAATAATTGTACTAGATTTTGGTTCGCAATACAGTCACCTCATTTGTAGAAGGATCAGAGAATTTTCAGTCTACTCTGAACTTGTTCCATATGACATATCACTAGAAGAACTACGACAAATGAATCCCAAGGGCATAGTATTCAGTGGAGGACCTGCAAGTGTATACAACAAAGACTCGCCACAGCCAACAAATGGAATATTTGAGATAGGACTTCCGGTACTTGGCATATGTTATGGTCACCAATTAATTGTCAATAAATTCGGAGGCAAGGTAAAAAGTTCTCACAAGGAATATGGATCTTCCTTGCTTAGTATAGACAACAATTCTGATCTGCTGGCAAACATGGGTCAATCAACAAGAGCGTGGATGAGCCATGGTGATGCTGCCGAAATCTTACCAGATGGATTTACCGTGATAGGCCATACTGAGAATTCTTTTGCAGCTGCAATTGCAAACAAGCAAAAGATGGTATACGGCATCCAGTTCCACCCAGAGGTAATTCACACTGAAAATGGAACTCAGGTTCTCAAGAATTTTGTCTTGAACATATGTAAAGCAAAACAAGACTGGACCTTGGAGAATTTCATAGAATCAACAGTATCAGAAATTTCAAAGATAGATGGTAATGTATTATGTGGGATAAGTGGAGGTGTTGACTCTACAGTGGCCGCATTGTTGATTCAAAAGGCAATAGGAAACAGGCTCAGATGTGTTTTTGTTGACAATGGCCTTTTACGAATGGATGAAGAAGTAGAAGTAAAAGACATGTTTGAAAATAATTTTGGAATGAATTTTACAATAATAAATGCTAAAGAAAGATTCCTTACAAGACTCAAGGGAGTAACTGATCCTGAACAGAAACGAAAGATTGTAGGAGAAGAATTCGTCAAGGTATTCACAGAGTTTGCTGAGAAAAACGGTCCCTTCAAATGGTTAGCTCAGGGTACACTCTACCCAGATGTCATAGAAAGTGGAGTCTCAAAAGGCCCGGCAGCAGTAATCAAAACTCATCATAATGTTGGGGGATTACCATCATGGTTGAACTTGCAAGTCTTGGAACCACTTCGATTCTTGTACAAGGATGAAGTAAGAAAAGCTGGCAAGATCTTGGGTGTTCCTGATAAACTCCTTTATCGCCACCCGTTTCCAGGACCTGGTCTTGCAGTAAGGATAATGGGTGAAGTTACTCCAGAGAAATTACAGATTTCAAAGCATGCAAGCAAGATTGTAGAAGACGAGCTTGTATCATCAGGATGGCATGGAAAGGTTTGGCAAGCATATGCAGCAGTTGGAGACGATAGAGCCGTAGGAGTAGTTGGTGATGAGAGGAAATATGGTCATGTGGTTCTTGTCAGAATAGTTGATTCTATTGATGCCATGACTGCAGACTGGACAAGACTACCGTCTGAGATACTTGAAAGAATCAGCAATAGAATTACAAACGAAGTAGAAGATGTAGCTTGGGTTAGCTATGTAATTTCAAGCAAGCCACCTGCTACAATAGAGCCTCAATAAAAATACAAAATTCATCTAGAATTAAAGAGATTTTATTTTAAAAATTATTTTTTAAAATTAGAGAATTATGGTGCTACGTTAATTCTGGCAGTTGGTGGATTGTTGTCCTGAACTATCGTAATCTTTACTGTGCTGCTATCTGTACCATATTGATTGCTCACTGTGAGTTTGAACTCTACTACTTTCTGTTGACCATAGTCAGCAGATGGTGAGTAGAATGCTGGATTAGCAGTACTGCCCAATATTAGAGTGACTGGGTCACCGCTGATTTGTTCCCACTTGTATGTGATATTGTCACCTGTGCTAGCACTTCCATCTAATACAACTCTGCTATTTGGAGAGACTGTTTGATCTGGACCTGCGTTAGCAACTGGTGCTTGTCCTGCTACTGGGAGATTGTTGACCTTTACAGTGACAGAGCATGATGGAATGTCAACCATGTTGTCAGATACATCTAATGTGAATTGAAGTGTGCTGCTTGTGCCACTTGGAGTTGGTGCTACAAATGTTGGGCTCATGTCGGTGCTAGAGGATAATTGTACTGGCTGTCCAGAAATTTGTCTCCAATAGTATGAGATTGTGTCACCACTTGGGTTTGCAACTGATATTGGCAATCTAACTAGAGTATTGGAATTAACAGAAGCATCTTGGCATGATACAGTTGGATCTTGGTGAGTGCTTTTGACAGTAACCTTGGTCATGGCTGCTGCCTTGCCTCCATTTCCATCATCTGCAGTAAATACAAATAACAAAGTTGCAGTTTGGCCTGGCGCCACTGCTGGAGCAACAAATGATGTGCCAGTAGTGCTAATTGATGATAACTGTACAGAAGGACCAGAATATTGACCCCATGCTAGTGTTAATGGATCGTTGTCTTGATCTGTTGCAGTACCCATGAGAGATACAGTAGCTCCTTCATCGACTACTTGATCAGGATTTATTGTAACAACCGGAGGATGATTAACGTGTAAAACTATAACATTGAATGTTGTTGTATCGTTTAGTCCATATCCATCATTTACAGTTAGTGATAATTTTATTGTCTTGACTTCATTTGCAGGTACTGCAGGAGATACAAAAGATATCACTGGAGCAGTAGAACTTGGAGTAAATGTTACGGTATCACCAGAAACTTGACCCCATTGATAAGTCAGTGTCTTACCAGCATCAGGGGTTGTTGACTTGAGACCAGAAAGTGTAACCTTGGTATTTTCGTACACTACAATGCTATTTGCAAGAGAGCCTTGTAAGAAATATTGAGTTAATGTACCTGATCTTGCAACATCAGATGTATAGAAATTAGTACAATAAACGTGATCTGTACCTTGGAATTGTTGAATACATTGTTGAAGGGCTTGTGATGCAATATCAGTATTTGACGAGCCTGTTTGAGCATTTGCAGATATTGTTGGCAATGCCACAGAGAAAATCATCGCAGCTAGTATTGCAACAAAAAATTTGTAATTCAACTTGTCAGATCTAAATTTTAGATTATTAAAAAACCTTTCTCTCAATTTATGGTGTCACCAAGATCAGTTTTTTGATCTAAAAACACTGTTTGATATGGTAATTTCATCAATTTTGCACCACAGATAATTGAGAGGCTATGAGCCATTAGATCTAACAAACGACAAAACCTCGTCCATTATTGGTGGAACTCCAAGTGGGTTGCTAATATATAGAGAGGCAGAACCGTTTGCAAACTGTAATCTTTCAAGAGCATCAAGATTTGTAAGATATCCAAGCATATTTGCAGCATCCCAGACATCCCCAGCTCCTGTTACAAATTTTGGTCGGACTTGGAAAGATTTGGCATATTCCACTTCTTGTCCATTTGACCAGTATGACCCGGTAGAGGTATGAAGGTCAATAGGTATCGAATATCTCCTAGCTAATTCTAGTACAAGTTTTCGGGTTTCTTTTTCTCCAGAAATTGTGTCCAGTCCTGACTGTTTTAGAAGAATATTACATTCATTCTCGTTGACAGATAAAGAATTTAGTTGATTTGCAAGTTTGAATAGTGCTTGTTGAAATTCTTCCGATCTTGGCTGGATATCAGCAGGATCTAGAAAATGAAAAGCTGATGCAGACTTGGAAAATGCGAATTGTGCCAATTCTGTTCCTTTTTTATTGCTTGCCCAATTTGTTACAATTACTGCGTCAGCATTTGCAAGCATATTCTGTTCTCTTGTTCCAAGTTTTTCAGGTCCAAAGTCTTCATTATCACCTAAATCAGAAATCATGACGTTTACAATGTTTCCAGCATTGCTAAATTCAAGCGATGTTGTTCGTCCTGGTTTCCCATCTATTATAGACAATGAGACTTGGTCAAATTCTGAAAATGTTTCTCTTATTATTTGAGAGCTAGTCTTGTCTGCAATTGTGATCAGTGATACTGGGCAACCAAGTCTTGCAAGAGCATATGCAACATTTGTTGCATTGCCACCCTTTAGATCTGTTTGTGGAATTCCACGAATGCTTCCACCCAACTTGCTTTTTTCTAAAATTTGTTTGTAGAGATTATCTAAATTTTCAATTTTGATTATACGATCTAAAAAGAAATCATTTAGAACAACAACGGAATTAACTAGTTTTAGATTTTGTAGCTTTTCTAACATGCAAAGGCTTAGCCCATTGGAGGACCTCGTCCACCGCCTCTGCCACCGGACGAAGCAATTACATCATCAATTCTAAGTATCATACATGCTGCTTCTGTTGCAGATTTTATTATCTGCTCTTTTACTGCAACTGGTTCTATGATATCAATTGAAAACATGTCTGCAACTCTAGTATTTCTTGCATCAATGCCAGTCCATTTTCTTCCTTGACTATGTTTTGCGCGAAGTGTAACCATAGTATTGATTGGATCCATTCCTGCATTTTCCGCAATTGTTAATGGAATTACCTCTAGAGCTTCAGCATATTTTTTAATTGCAAGTTGTTCTCTTCCTTCAAATTTATCTGCCCATTCCTTTAGACTTGAGGCCAAGAATTCTTCTGGTGCACCACCCCCAGCCACGACTGCTGGTTTTTCTATCACATCTTTTACAACCATCAGTGAGTCATGCATTGATCTATCAACTTCATCCACAACTCTTTGAGATCCTCCTCTAAGCAACAATGTAATGGCTTTTGGATTCTTACAGCCTTCAATGAAGACCCATTTGTCTGTCTCCACTTTTCTTTGTTCTACAAGTTCTGCCAAACCCAAGTCCTTTGAGATCATGTCATCGATATTACTACTGATTCTGCCTCCAGTTGCCTTGGCAAGTTTTGTCATATCGCTTTCTTTTACTCTTCTAACTGATAGTATACCCTGTTTAGCTAGATAGTGCTGTGCAATGTCATCTATTCCCTTTTGACAAATCAACACATTTGCGCCAATTTGATGAATTTTATCTACCATTGATTTGAGCATTCTATTTTCTTCTTCAAGGAACATCTGCATTTGTGTTGGGTCACTAATTCTAATTTCTGCGCTCATTTCCGTTTTTTCAATCTCCAGAGCCGAGTTTAGTAATGCAATCTTTGCCTTTTCTATTTTAGTAGGCATTCCACTGTGGACAACTTCTTTGTCTAGTACTATACCTTTGATAAACTGGGTATTTCTAATAGAACCGCCTGCTTTCTTTTCTACTTTAATATTGTCAAGATCTACTTTGTGTCCTTCTGCTTCCTTTTCTACAATTTGTAGTATAGAATCAACTACAAGTTTGGATAACATGTCACTGTCTTCTGAAATAAGCTTTGATTGCATGCTTGTTTTTGCAATTTTCAACAGGATTTCTTTATCACTTGTACCTACTTGTTTTGCCATTTCTGTGAGAAGCAAAAGTGCTTTTTCTGCAGCTGCTTGATATCCTTCAATGATTACAGTAGCATGAACATCTTTTTCTAAAAGCTCTTCGGCTTTTGCTAACAAGGCGCCACCAAATACTACCGAAGATGTTGTACCATCACCTACTTCATTATCAACAGTTTTTGAAATCTCAA
The DNA here is from genome assembly GCA_023252335.1 of Nitrosotalea sp. Lineage (GTDB taxonomy): Archaea > Thermoproteota > Nitrososphaeria > Nitrososphaerales > Nitrosopumilaceae > Nitrosotalea. Next base: position 15,878 of record JAJPEA010000005.1, on the reverse strand, counting down.
CCATCATTTTTGCAGCTGGATGTTGGACATCGATTTCTTTTAGAATAGTAGCACCATCATTTGTAATTGTAACATCACCTAGTGAATCAACAAGCATTTTGTCCATTCCACGAGGGCCAAGACTTGTTCTTACAAGTTCTGCAACTAACTTTGCTGCAGCAATGTTATTCTTTTGTGCATCTCGTCCCTTTTGTTGTAGTGCACTTTCTTTTAATACCAATACAGGTCCTTGTGGTGTTTGTTGAATAGATGCCAAAATTAATCCCTTGATTCGTGTAACTAATTGCCCCTTTTAATACCTTATCGATTCAAGATCTTCAAGTATCTTCTATTTTTAACGTCCACAACACCAGTATACAGGATCCTGATCTCAGGCAATGCAAGAAACGGTAAGAAAAGAGGTATTAGATGAGGATTTTTGAATTTGCATCCAATCTCAACTAGTTTAGAATCTATACTAGAGTATTCGTCCAATGTTTTTTCAAAAGATAATGAAGAGATTAGGCCTGCAAGAGGTAGTGAGAATTTACTTAGTATGTTACCATCTTTAGCGACCAGCATGCCACCTTGCATCTTGACAAGATTATTTGCAACAAAGGCCATGTCTTTTTCATTTGAGCCTATGATTATCATATCATTTTCATGAAAGCTCTGCGTGCACCCAAATGCCCCTACATCAGCACCAAAATTTCTTAAAAACGCCACAGACTTTTTTCCAGTACCATATGTTCTATCAATAGCTGCTACCTTCCATACGTCTTTATCGTGTGATGCAATCACGTTACCATTTCTAACCTGAAGTTCCTCCTGATCCATTTTTGTTATTATTTCAGTATCAAGCCTGATAACCAATGCTTGTGCAGTGCTTCCCTTGCTTGGTATAGCAAAGTCCTTTTCTCCAAACTTTGTTCCTGTTTTTACAGTTTTTCGCATCCAATTTGGGATTATGGTCTTGGGTGTATCCACTACAAGGCTGTTGTGGGCTACCACTAGCTTTCCTCCTACAAAGACCTTGTTTGGTTTGATCTTTTCAAGATCATCGAAGACTAGAATATCAGCTAACTTGCCAGGTGCTATTGCACCAAGATCTTTACTCATGCCGTAATACTCAAAGGAATTCTTTGATGCAATAGTTAGAGCATCTATTGGATCCATACCAATAGAGATAGATTTTCGTATGCAATGATCAATCATTCCGTAATCTACAATATCTTTTGGGTTAACCCCATCTGTACAGAACATCAATCTATCAAGATATGTTTTATGAGACAATATGTTAGGCAGAATTTTGTCTAGATCTCGTCGGATAGATCCTTCTCTCATCATGACCCACATTCCAAGTCTGAGTCGTTCGAGGACTTGATCATAATCAATTGGCTCATGACAGGAAAAAATTCCAGAAGCAATGTACGCATTTAGTTTTTTATCACTTGCACCTGCCGTGTGACCGTTTATGATGCCATTATTTTCTAAAACATTTGATATACTTTTCATAGTATCAGGATCTCGTGTTGTGACTTTGGTCCAAGAAAATACTTCGCCTAATCCAACCACATTTTCAATATCCAATCCCTTGATCTCTTCTTTTTTTGTCAGTGTTCTTGCGTGGCTAAATTTTCTATCAACAGGTAATCCTCCAGGAATTACATGGTAGACCCGAATTGGAAGGTTCTGTGTCATTTTAACAAATTCTTTGAATCCCCTAAAACCGCAAACGCTTACAACATCAATCGGATCTGCAAATAAACTAGTAGTACCTGATAAAAGTGATTTTTTTGCAAGTTCCGATGGAAGAACATATTGATCTATGTGTATATGGGGATCTACAAATCCTGGCGTGATGTATTTATCCTGCAGATCAATTACACCAGTATTTTCTCCAACTGTGTGAGAGGCATCCTTTCCCACATATGCAATTCTGTCTTTTTTGATTGCTACATGGATTTGAGGTATAATTTCCCTCGAGTAAACATTAACCAGCCTACAGTTTTTCAAGACAACATCTGCCTTGCTTTCACCCATTGCAACAGCATTGAGGGATAGAATCATGGAGGCAAGTGAGCTGGCCTTCATAATGATAATGTAATCTATGATCTATTAAAGCGATGTTTAAATTACGGTCAACGTAGCTCATTTTTTATGAACATGCCAAAGGAGATCAATAGGTATTGTCCCAAGTGTAAGAAACATACGTTACACAAGGTCTCCATATACAAGGCAGGAAAAAGAAGAGGCTCTGCCATTGGTGAAAGAAGACACGCAGAGGATAAGAAGGGTTATGGTGGTCAGAAATTCCCAAAGTTAGCAAAGCCAGCAAAGACTACTAAGAAGATCACTCCTATCATGACATGTCCAGAATGTAAGAAGAAATGGAATGTATCCGGAATAAGACTGAGAAAATTGGAGCTAGTTGCATAATGAAAAGAGCCCATATTTGGATACCAAAACCAGGAAGTAAATTCCAGAGAGTACAGTGTAAAGAATGCGGAGAAGAGAGCGTTGTTTACTCGCATGTTTCATCAATAGTTACATGCAAGGCATGTGGTAATACTTTGGCAGAACCAACCGGTTCCATCGCTAAAGTCAATGGAAAAGTTTTAGGTAGTACAGATTAAATCATAATCTTTCTTTGTATTCAGATTGACAGCTATTCGTTTATCGTCAAGGACAATGTGAGATTCCTTTACAGTTTGTAACTTGTTTATCTGTGTAGGATCAATTATCGAAATTCCAGTATATGCACATTCTTCACCATTGTAATTAACAAAAAATTCTGCTTCCAATCCAAGAGATTGAAGAAAATTTTTTCGTACCAGTATACTTGTCCACACATTTTCTTCATTTACTAGTTTTACAATTTTTTTAATAATATCAGAATCTAAAAGCGGCATATCTCCAGACGTTACAAAAATTGATTCTTGGAACGTTGACAGAGATTTCCCTAGATCATCGACATATCCATTTCCATTTGTTTCCAATATGTCAAAACCTAGACTAGAAACAAACTCACGAGTCTTTGGAGCATTATTACTTGTAGCACACACTATATTGGAAAATATTTCTGAATTTTCCAAAGCATTGAGAACATGTTCTATTAACGGTTTTTTGTATAGTAAAAGTAGTTTTTCCTCAGATGATTTCATTCTAGTACCTTTTCCTCCACACATGACTAGTCCAATCATACAGATGCAAAAATCAATAGTGATGCCAATCTTACCAACTCATTACTTGCGCCAAATACATCACCCGAAATTCCTCCAAAGCTTCTGTTTGCAATGGCAAGCAACAGAAAAGATAATCCTACACATGATATTACTACAAATACACCTGTAATTCCTGCCAAAAGTACAGCAGGTGCTATTGCTAACAGTGCAGCTACAGCAAGTTTTCGTGGATCTTTCATAGATAGAGTAAATGGAGAACTGAGTCCTTGCCAAGCTGAAAGACCACGATTTGCCTGTATTACCATAGATAGTTTAGCCATGAGTTCACTTAGTAGTATTGCCTCAAATAATGCAAAACCCTTGATCATGGAGATGGCCAGTATCATGCCTGCAACATACAGAACAACTGTCATTACTCCTGCAGAGCCAACTGCTGGATCCCTCATTGCTTGGAGTTTTTTTTCTTTTGTTCCCTTTGCCATAATTCCGTCTGCAAAATCACAAAGTGCATCAGTATGATGTATTCCAGTGATTATAGCAAGGGCTCCAGTTAAGATCAAGCCAGTAATCAAGGGTTGAAGAAACAGCGATAGCCCATAACCCGATGCGCCAATGATTAGACCAATCAAAGCTCCCGCAACTGGGAAAAGATACATGTTCTTTGCTACAGTTTCTAGCTCACTATTCTTAGAAGGAATAATAGTCAGAAATGATACCACAGATGATATTCCCTTAAACATCAAACCACCAACCAAAATATGACAACACCAGAATCATGGGAATTGTAAAAAATAAAACAAACAATATTGAAGTCATCTTCATTATAGAAATTGCAGATTTGAAATGTCTTTCAGTTATCTCAGAATTGCCATCCCCTAGCACATAGTGTTCCATTTTTTCAAATTTTATTCCAAGTGCACCAGCCAGAGTAGCCATTGGATAACCAGCATTTGGGCTTTCAGTCTTTGAACCGTCTCTTTTCATTATACGGATTGAATGTTTCCAATCTTCTTTTAGTACAATACAAGACAATACCATTACAAGACTTGTGAGTCTAGAGGGAATGAAGTTAAGTATTTTGTCACAGTTTGCAGCAAACCAGCCTATGTTTTTGAATATCTCTGTTTTGTATCCTATCATAGAGTCTGCAGTGTTTACAGATCTATATACAAATGCACCAATCAGACCAAAAATTGAAAAGTAGAAAAGCGGACCGGTTATTCCATCAACAATGTTTTCACTAATGCTTTCTAGTGTTGCAGAAATTACATGTTGTTTATCTAAATTCTTGGTATCTCGTTTTACTATCATGGAAAGTCGTATTCTAGCACCATTCAAGTCATTTTTTGATAGAGAATCCATAATTTTTGAGGCGTGCTCTTCCATTCCCTTTATTGCTATAGTAGTTTTCAGTAGAATACCAACTAGAATTATGCTTGTACCCATGATCAGAATTTTGTAAAGTCCATTTGAACCCAGATTTTCTAGGTACTTTAACGAATATGAAAATAAGGCAATTAAAATGGATATCAATGATATTACCAAAACAAGAAGAATTATTCCATTAATTTTGTCAGTTATTGGATTTTTGGATTTTGCATATGTTACAGACTTGCCAATTAATTTTCCCATCCAAACAGTTGGGTGATATCGATTTTGTGGATCTCCAAAAAGAAAATCAAGTGCAAGTGCAAACATAACTGCAATGATTGGTATTAGAATCAATTTAGCATACCTCGTATCTTTTTCATGTCCAGATTTTTTTTCACAGTTAGAGACAAATGGTTAATTTCTTTGTCTAGCGTTTTGAGATATTTTTTTGTCCAAGATACATGTTTTGGATTTGCATGTAAAGAATCCTCATCTGGAATATTAAACTCAATTAGAGGAATTGTACCAATTATAGGTTTCATAGTTTTCTTTTTCAATATAGAATAGCCAGGATGTAATATAGTGACATCTCCTCTAAACTTGTTTATGACAAACCCTTTGACAAGTTTTTGATGTTTTTTCTCAAGAAGAGACATTGTTCCCACAATACTGGCAAAACTTCCACCTTTATCTATGTCAGTTACTAAAATTACTGGTGATTTGCAATACTCTGCCATTCTCATATTAGCAATGTCATATCGTTGCAAGTTTATCTCAGACGGAGATCCTGCCCCTTCCAGAATTACAATATCATTTGTTTTTATCAATTGATCAAGTGCATTCTTTGATTTCTCAAGTCCTGTAGAGAGTACAAATTTTTTGTAATAATCTCGAGCATGCATTTTGCCATGCAATATACCATTTACAAAAACTTCACTTTTGTAATTTCCGAGAGGTTTTAGTAAAATTGGATTCATTATTGGCATTACTTGAGTTCTTGCAGCAATTGCTTGAATGGCTTGTGCCCTTGAGATCTCAAATCCATTGCCAACATAAGAATAAGCAGACATGTTTTGCGACTTGAATGGAGCCACTTTGTATCCTTCATCAGAGAAAATTCTGCAAAGGGCTGTTACTAGAGTTGTTTTTCCAGCACCTGAAGCAGTGCCTTGTATCATCAAAGTTTTTGCCGTCATGATTTCCGTAACGCCTCAATCAAGTGAAGATTTTCTTTGTGGGTTCTAACCGCAATTCTTATGAAGTTATCATTCAATCCTCGAAATGTACTACAATCTCTTATGAGAATATTTCTTTTTAGTAATCTATTTTGAATTTGGTTTGATTTTGTTTTTGATTTAATTAAAATAAAGTTTGTATCAGAATTGTAACAAGTAAAGCCCTTTATTTTGGATATAGAGTCTATAAGAAATTTTGATTCTTTTCTAATAATATTTAGCGTCTTTGGTAGATATGACTTGTCAGATAATGCCTTGATTGATGATTGTTGTGCAATTCCACTAACATTCCATGGAATTTTTATTTTTTGTAGAATTTCAATCATTTTTTTATTGCCAAGTCCATATCCAATTCTCAGTCCTGCCAATCCAAACGATTTTGTCAGAGATCTAAGGATGAAAAGATTATCAAACTCTTTCATATGTGAGACAACGCTCTCATCACCACTAGGAACTAGCTCAATAAAGCATTCATCGAGAAAAACCATTGCGGATTTGTCGTATGCTGATTCTATAATCTTTAACATGTTTTTTTTCTTCACAAGTACGCCTGTAGGGTTATTTGGATTGCATAGAAAAATGCAATTGTTTGCAGAAATTGCATCTTGAAACTCTGACAAGTTGTGATTTAGATTCATTGTTTTGAAAAAAAATGGTCTAGCGCCATTTAGTTTTGCAGCTGATTCATATTCACTAAATGTAGGAATTGGAATCAACACTTTTTGTTTTCGTAAAAATGCAGCACAAAAATTATAAATTATTTCTGTAGCCCCATTTCCAACTATAATCTGGTTTTTTGCAACTCCGATATATTTTTGAAGACTAGTTCTTAGTTCATTTGAATTAGGATCTGGATAGACAGAAACATGTGACATATTTTTGAAAACATCTTTGACTTTTGATGGAAATCCAAGAGGATTAACGTTTGAGCTAAAATCTAACAGATTCAGATTATGTTTGAGACCATTTGCAAACATACCTCCGTGAGGCGCCACTTTGTGATTTGTTATGGCCTTTTCTACTCTAATTCGCATATTTTTCAAATACCAATAACGGTATTTAGTTGTGTTTTGCTTGCGCTTCTAAAAGAATATTAATTGTATAATGACTATTTTCTTTATGAAACGTGTAGCCATCATTGGAGTTACTGGTGCAGTAGGACAAGAATTTGTCTTAGCTTTGAACAAGCATCCATGGTTTGAGGTAAAACAAATAGCCGCATCTGAGCGATCAGCAAATAAGAAATTTGTAGAGGCAATCAGAGATCCAAATAGTGGCATTTTGAAATGGCATTTACGAGAACCCATTCCAGAATATGTAAAAAACATGGTAATAGATGCTGTAGACGATATCAATCCAGAGAATTTTGATTTAATTTTTAGTTCAGTAGAAAGCGAAGCAGCAAGAGACATAGAAACAAAATTTGCAAAACATGTTCCAGTTATCAGTACTTCTGCAGCATATAGATACGAAGCAGATGTTCCCATTTTGATCCCAGGAATAAATGACGACCACATTGGATTATTAGATATTCAAAGGAAGAATAGGGGTTGGAAAGGATTTGTAGCACCATTACCAAATTGTACAACAACAGGACTTGCAATAACAATGAGACCACTTTTAGACAAATTTGGTGCTCAAAAAATAATCATGACATCCATGCAAGCAATGTCAGGCGCTGGTAGATCGCCTGGTGTTTCTGCACTAGATATTACAGATAACATAATTCCATTCATACCAAAAGAAGAAGACAAGGTAAGACTAGAGACAGGCAAAATACTTGGAAAGTTCATAGATGGAAAAATTGATCCAGCAAAGATGAAAGTAAGTTGTACATGTACAAGAGTTCCAGTGTTAGATGGTCACACCGAAACTGTTTTTGTCGAAACTGCTACTCATGTAAATCCTGAAACGGTAAAGAAAGCCATGCAAGATTTCTCAAATAATGTAAGTGTTACAGGATTACCTTCTGCTCCAAAAGAATACCTAATGGTTAATGAGGATCCTACAAGACCACAACCAAGACTAGACAGAGAGATTAACGAGGGAATGACTACAGTGGTTGGAAGATTAAGAGAGGACACAGTATTTGACAACGGTATCAAGTATGTATTGTTCTCACATAATGAAAAAATGGGTTCTGCAAAAGGTGCAGTCTTGTTGGCAGAAATGTTATACAAGAAAGGCTACATTTAACAAATCATAGAATTATAGAAATTTTATACTAACAACTTTAATAAGATCCATTTATTCACAATAATCTGTATTTTGATGACAAAAGTTGATGATTTAGATATGATAATTTTATCAGAATTATCACAAGATGCAAACATATCAGTTCCACGGATTTCAAAGAAGATTAACGTAAATTCATCTGTAGTATACAGTCGAATTAAGAGACTAATCAAGAGGAAACTCATCGAACGTTTTACAATAGTGGTAAATGATAGAGAGTTAGGCTATACAGTAAAGGCACTTACTGGGATAAACATGGACTCTAAGATGAGAGATAATGTGATTGAAGAGTTGATGAAGATTCCAGAGGTAAGAGAGATTTCAGAGGTAACTGGAAGATTTGACATCATTGTAACCATGTATGCCAAAAATCTTGATGAGATGCATCGATTAATATCTGAAAGACTTGGAAGAATTCAAGGAGTTCAGCGTTCTGAGAGTTTTATCGAAATGAAGAGGACTACAAAGCCTATGCCTTACAAGCCAGCAAAATGATTGGTCTATTCAACCTATAAATAAGTAATAAGATCCAAATGGAAGTAAGAGTGTGCTAACAACAAAAGCCAGTTCAAGAATTAAGGTATACTATGAGGTTACCAAGCCAAAGATATGGTATCTCCTTGTTTTTACTGCGATAGGAGCAGCCTTCACGGCGTCGAATTTGTATCATATTCCAGTATCTCCATTAACATGGTGTCTTGTTATAGGAGGCGTAATAGCTGGCTCTGCTTCTGCAAATACACTGACAAACTATAATGACAGAGACATTGATGCAATAATGGAAAGAACAAAAGATAGGCCAATTCCAAGCAGGAGAATTTTCCCAGCTGAAAAGGCATTGTATTTTGGATTAATTCTTGCGGCAATATCTCTAATCAGTGCTTTTGCCATAAACATGTGGGCAGGTATTTTCATGGCTTTTGGACTTGCAGACAATATTCTAGTTTATAGTAAATTACTAAAAAGAAGAAGTAGAACAAATATTGTTTTAGGAGGTTTTTCTGGAGGAGCACCTGCAATGATTGGCTATGTTGCAGTTACAACTACAGGTCTATGGGATCTAGGATTAGTAATGGCCGGACTAGTCTTCGTTTGGATTCCAATGCACATATGGAGTCTCACACTTCATGTCAAGGAAGATTATAACAAAGTCAATGTTCCAATGTTGACTGCAGTAGAATCTGAAAAGACATCAGTTCGTGTAATTGCTGGAACCACTCTCATGATGGTTCTTTTTAGTGTCATTCCTTTTTTCATGACAGGAGCATCTGGAAAACACTTGTTTCATGAAGTATATCTGTATACAGCAATTGTTTCAGGTGCAATAATGATTGCACTAAGTGTATGGTTACTTGTAAAACCATCTGAGAAAGCATCATGGACGCTATTCAAGTTTTCAAGTCCATATCTTGCAATATTATTTATTGCGTTAATGATTGATTCTACACTTTAAAATTTAAAATATTTTTTTAGCGATATATTTTCTGCGCCCGGGATTTTAGCAATCTCAAATCCTTCTGCCCTTTTTGAGAATGATTTTGTTGCATCCACTCCCATCTTAGTAGTACGAAGATTTTTTTGATCACTAGAAGGATCAAGACTAGAACCTCGTACATTTGGTACTATCACTAGGTCTTTGTCTGCTTGAAATCTGGTGGCCATTGCATATTCTACTGCAACAGGATTAGATGGATCAATGTCATCATCAACTATCACCACATTCTTAAGAGAACGATGTGCAGAAAAGGCAGCATCAATTGCTTTTTTTGGATCAGAGTCTCGTTTTTTAGAAATTTGAACTACAGCATGCAACCATTTACAACCGCCCTCAGTTAATACGACATTTCTGGTTTGTGGTAGGACTTGTTTTAGTTCCTTGTTTATTTTAGCTTCAATAGGCATACCCATTAGTAATTGATGTTCCCCAAAGCCAGCTAGTACATCGTGAAAGATAGGATTATTCCTAAAGTGTATCCTATCAAGTTCAAAAACAGGCTGTGCTCGTTTAAAATCATATGTTCGAAGCATTTCTACCATCCATTCTTTGTGCGTTTTATCTTTGAGAATTCTTCCTTCTATGATTATTTCTGATTCAGATGGAACGAACATTTGCGAATAAGGCGATTTGGAAAGAGTGAGTTTCTTTCCTAGCAGTTCATTTGCAATTTCTAATTCATCTTTTCCCCAATCAGCTTGATATGCACCTGCAATTGAAACAGCTGGATGTACACCTATGGAGATAGCAACCTTAAGGTCTTCACCATGTTCTTTTGCATAGACAAAAGTTCTATGAAGATGTCTTCCCTCTACCATTCTAATTGAGAAGTGTTTCTCATCAATTCTCAATAATCTATTAAATGATGAATTTTGTGTCCCCATTTCCTGATTTTTAGTATAAATGATTGACGATGTGATGAAAGGTCCTGGTTCCTTGTCAAAATGAGTAACTATAGGCAAAGTAAAAAGATCTCGTGATTGATTTTCTAGAAATTTTGCTTTTGTGGTTATTCTTGGTTTTGACGCGTGTTTTATGGCAGAGATTACTTTTTCGTGTATAGTGGCATCAGTGGCACCTACTGCATAAGCAAATCTTTTTCGTGTACCAACCAGATTTGAAACTACACGAAACTTGCTATCTTTGGCATTTTCAAATAACAGTGCTTTAGAGCCGTCCATTTTGGCTGTTACTGCTGCAATTTCAAATTTTGTAGAAACCTTTTTTTTTACTAGAGCTAATTCCCCTTTTTTAGCAATAAGATCCAGATAGCTTCTCATATCACAAGTCATTGTTTGATAATCTCCATCAATTCGTTCATTAGAATTTTCATACTATCAAGATCTAAATCTTTTTCAACATTTAATGAAAAAATACAAATTCCATTTATTGTTGATGCTACACGCTCTGAAACCATTTTAAGAAAAAGTGTATCTGATTTTGATGGTATTACAGCAGCTGTGCTTACACGACCACCAGAACTAATAGAAACAACTAATGTTCCTATCCTTTCTTTTCCCTCAGAAATAGAAATATAATTTCCATTATCGTATGGAACGATCTGTACCAAGAATTCCCGATGATTCACCTTTACGGTTTTTTTCGTATAACCGATTTGTGATATCAACAGTCTACTTCAGCTTACTAGGGCCTATATTGCTACCGGCGTAACTGCTACTTTCTTCATAGCCTTTACTGTCTTAGCTTTTGTCGTTTTTGCCTTTGCAGTTTTAGCCTTTTTTGTAGCTTTTTTCACCGCTATTGGCTCTATCAGCTCAATCTCTTCGACTTCTGCAGCTTTTACAGCAACAGCCTCTAATTGATCAGCTTCGACTCTAGCTCTTAGTTTTGCTTTGTACTTGAGGTTTCGTGGTTTAGTTCTCAGTCTGTATCCACAACAAGGACACCAAAGACCCTCCCATTTTATGAAAATTTCACAAATTTGGCATCTTCTGTGCTTTGTATCTTGTGCATATTCCTTTACATGTCATATGTAGTTACCTGTTTATCATATAGATATAGTAAATATTTAAGCATGGATCAAGAAATTCCATAACTTTAATGCATGTTTAGTGAAATTTTTATTTTAGATCTGTATTACAGAGTGAACAGTTTTCAAGAAAAAAATGAAAAACACTATAAATATCTATCGTCCTTTCACATCTAGCGTAAAAGATTAACTTTAAATGCAACTTCCAGAGGTTTTTGATCGATTTTCACTTTTTTACCCAATTCTTGAAAGAGGTAGGACAAGATGTCTGTAACCCTCTCTTTGTGTGATATATCTAGCAGATATCTTATCACGCTCACCTCTCTTGTTAAAATTTTTTATTTTCAGCGATGTTTTGCGTTCATCTACAAATTCTAGTTCAAAATGGGAACAGAATCTGAGATTTAGAGAGTTTACTATGTGTAAAGCAATTTTCATGTTACCATTACCTACTTTGACAATTTTTCTTGTAGCATTTATCCCAACCAAAATTTTGACAATATGGGACACCAGATCGTCAGTTGATGTGTAAATTGCACTCTCAATCTCTTTTTCATAGTAAAAAATTGACAATCCTATTCTGTTGCCAGGATCAATTCCTATTACTAACAAGTTATTGTTGATTCCTGATTGTAATTTTTCAACTATTTTTGCGCGTATAATAGTGGGATGATAATTAAATTCATCTTCCAAAAGAACCAGATTTGACGGTATTTTGGAAGATTCATGCACGGTAGTAAGGATTAACCTCCTGTCTGAACTTGTTATCTCTTCTGGCAATATTGAATCATAAGTTAGTTTGAGTCGCCTCAAAACATTGATGAATTTAAAATATGACCTGCCTGATATCGTTGCCACTGCAATATTATTTTGTGGTGGATATGATATGTCTAACAATACTCTCTAGAAAATTTAAAGATTGTTTGTGTGTTGTTTTTAATCAACAAATATCATTTAGTTGTCAATAGCAATATTGCCCTTGCAAGATCTCCCTTTGCCTCAACTAATGCCTGTGTTGCCTCTTCAGAGGATACATTGGCTTGTTGTGCTACAAGCATTATATCGTCTTGACTAAAAATAGGCACCTCAAGTTCCCTCTCTTCGTAACTTTCAGCGATTATCTGAAAAATAGAATTGTCTTTTGCCTTCATTTCTGTAACAGATGGCTTTGCAATTATGATCTCTTTTGTATCTGTCTTGATTATGACCTCTTGAACATTTTGGACATCCTTCATCTCAAGACCCATCTTGTCCAACATTCTTCGCATTTCCCGGTTTCCGCCACGCATCATGCTATATTCATACTCCGCCGTTTGTACTTTTTAAACTATCTCTGATCTTTACAGCTACGCCTTTTTTAAATGACTTAATCATTCTTGTAGATAATACAGCCTTGCCAACTGCTATTACCTTACCATCATGCAATACCGACACATCTCCCCCTATCATTATGTTCTTCCCACACCAAGTTACGTGCTTGCAAAAGACTGAGCTGCCCTCTTGAACAAACGCCTTTGAGTCATCATCTATTTCAAGGCAGTTTTCCTTGAATTTTTTACTTTTCAAAAGGATTTGGGCAAAAAAAGGAGTGATTGCAAGACCACCATCTGTTCGTAGTGTACAAAGCAAGATATCATTTTGGTATGCATGTTTTATTCGCCCAGTTTTCTTTGAATAGGTAATCGTTACATCCTTTGGAAGATATTTTGATACTCCTTGACCAAAAAGTGCATCCAAAGTATATTTGATTTTAAGAATCGAATCCATGAAATTATGTTAATTTATCCATGTTAATTATTTTTGCAATGAATGCGACCTATATAGTAAGTCCTAACAACTATATAGAATAATTCATCATTCATGTAACATGGGAACAAATGAAGAAATGCGAAAAATACAGTTTACAGGCAAGTCTTCATACATCGTATCATTACCAAAGCAATGGATTACAGATATGGGTCTCAAGCAAGGAGATCAAGTGGCAGTAGTAAGACAAGGGGTTTCCAATTTACAAATTGTACCGTTAAAGCATCACAATAAATCAGTTGGTACAGAAGAAGCAACAATTGAAATCAAGCCAGAAGATGAAGACTCGACAATTGTAAGAAAACTGATTTCACTATATCTTCTTGGATTTACCATCATTAATGTAAAATCAAAAATTGGTAGATTAAAGCCATCTCAGAGAAATTCTATCAAAGATGCAGTAAAAAGTATCCTGATGGGAACTGAGATTACTGCAGATTCCGTAGAAGGAATAACTATTCAAGTACTAATCAATCTGTTTGAACTTTCAGTTGATGGAGCGCTAAAAAGAATGTTGATCATAGCAAAGTCAATGCAAAATGATGCTTTACTTGCACAAGAAGAAGCAAATTTTGAACTAGCAAAAGAGGTCGTAAACAGCGACGATGAAGTTGATAGGTTTAGTTTTTACATAATGAGACAACTCAAGATAGCTATACAAAATGAACATATGTTAAATGAAATGGGAATAGAAAGTCCCTACCATTGTTTGGGTTATAGATTAATAGTAAAAAACATTGAACGTGTAGGAGATCATGCAACAGATATTGCAAAAGACTTGCTTGAATACAAGAAGGCAATTAAGAAGAATGTACTTGAACCAATAAATGAAATGAACGTATTTACCTTGTCAGTATTGGACGAGGCTTGTTTATCCTTATTCAAAAAGGATTCCAATCAGGCAGAACGGACGGTACAAAAAACTGCAGAAATTGCAAAATACGAAAAAAAGGTTCAAGATAGCCTGAAAACGTTGAAAGATACAGAAGAGATCTACAGGGTTAGAAGAATGAGCGAAAACATACGAAGAATATCAGAATATGCAAGCGACATAGCAGAGATAGTGCTAGATGTTACAATAGAAAAAACCCTGCGAAAGCAATAAGATATCGAACAATAATAGTGAAATGTTGAAAGATTCTGCAATCCTCATAACATATGATAAGGAAGACTCTCTAAAAGAAGCATTAGGCCTGTGTGATGCTGCAGGATATGAGGTTCGTAAAATCATACAACATAGAATTCTAAACAAATCAAAATATGGTCTTGGAGAAGGCAAGGTAGATGAACTAAAGGATATGCTAAGTACTGTAAAGCCTGATGTTATAATCTTCGATGAAATACTAAAACCAAGTCAGAATTACAATTTAGCCTCTACTCTTAAAATGAATATACTTGATAGAGAAGCTCTAATTCTTGAGATCTTTGAACGAAGAGCAAAGAGTTCAGAATCCACTCTGCAAGTCAAGATGGCACAGTTGAGATATGAAATGTCAAGAGCCAAAGAAAAAGTTAGGTTGGCCAAGATGGGAGAACAACCAGGATTCATGGGAATAGGAAAATTCGAAGTAGATGTTTACTTCAATGACATTAAAAACAGAATGAATGGTATAAAGCTAAAGTTAGCAAAATCATCAACACAACGCGCACTTCACAGGCAAGCAAGAAAACGATTTGGGTTTAAGACAATTTCTCTTGCAGGATATACATCTGCAGGAAAAACTACACTTTTCAATACATTAACAGGTGAAGTAAAAGAAGAGAGCCCAAAACTTTTCACTACTCTTTCTACAACTACACGAAAAATTACTCTAAAAAATTCAGAGGTTTTGATTTCAGATACTGTTGGTTTCATAAGTAGACTACCAGCATACATGGTGCAAGCATTCAAGTCAACTCTTGAAGAGCTTGTCTATACAGATGTAGTAATAGTTGTCATTGATGTTAGTGATACAACCTTAGAACTAAGAAAAAAATTCAAAAGCTGTATTTCTACTTTAGATGAGATTGGTGTAAATAAAGACAAGATGATTTTTGTTCTAAACAAGTCAGATTTGGTTTCAAAAGAAGAGGTGGCTGAGAAGGCTAATCAACTTGATCTAACAAATAACAGAAAATGGCTAGCAATATCATCTTCAACGGGGTTTAATATCGCACAATTAAAGACTCTGATATATCAAGCACTAGAGAATGCTCCAAGTACAGAGAAGAAAAATGAAATACCCAGACCAGAAATTAAAATAAATTATGAAGATTGAAGTTTTACGTATAGGTACTAGACTTGTTAGAGATGACAGAGTAACCACACATGTCACACTCGTATCTAGAGCATTTGGAGCATCAAAAATATACATGTACGATGCAAATCCAGAGATCATAGATACTATTTACAAAGTAAACAAAATGTGGGGTAGTGATTTTAAAGTAGAAATAATTGAGAATTGGAAGGATATCATAAAATTAAAAAAGAAAGATTTGTTCAAAATAGTTCATTTAACAATGTATGGTGAAAACATCAATGATATACAGGATCAAGTAAAAAAAGAAGAAAAAATCTTGATCGTGGTGGGAGCAGAAAAGGT
>JAJPEA010000087.1 GCA_023252335.1 Nitrosotalea sp. | reverse complement strand
GACCTTCTGATTACAAGTCAGATGCTCTAGCCAGGCTGAGCTACGTTGGCATTACGTTACGGACTTTGGAAGGTGGTTTAAAATGTTATCTAACGTAAATATTGCAGACAGTCTTTGAGATTATTCACTATTGCATGCTATGGCAGATCCAATGTTTTGATCCATTTTGCTTCAATTTTTTATCCTTGTAGTAATTGCCTCTACTAGTCTGGTCATGGTGACAGGTTTTAGAATGAAATTTGTCACTGTCAAATCTGGGCAAATTTTATTGAATTCGTAGGGCTGGACTTCAAATGCTGTTAAAAAAATGATCTTCACATTAGGGTCTTTCTTTTTCATTTCCAAGTACAATTCATAACCTGTCATTTTAGGCATTTTGAGATCTGAAATTACGATCTCATACTTGTTTGGTTCAAACTCTATCAATGCTTTTTCTGGCTCAGAGTATGCATCAACCTCAAATCCTTTTCTTACCAAACTCTTTCTAATGGATTCGATAATGTCCGCTTCATCGTCTACAATGAGAATTTTTACTAAGGTAGTTGTCATGATTTTGTATTGTCACCAATCTTAAGTATACTCAACAAATTATCTAGATTAACAGAGCCTTTGAGCTGGTTATTGTATTCTCTGATATTGGTGCTATGCTATTGGTCTTTGGTTGCAGGTCTGTGGGCAATGTGAATGAAAAGGTTGTTCCTTTTCTGTTTACATTGTCTGATGCCCATATTCTGCCTCCATGTGCTTCTACAATTTTTCGTGTAATGTAGAGTCCTAGTCCAACTCCTCTCTCTGACTTGCTTGTAAATTTTTCAAAAAGTTTTTCTTTTATCAATGGATCAATTCCGGTACCGCCGTCTTTGACAGATATGATGATCTCATTATTGCTGTAACTTGATGATATCTCAATTGCCCCTTTTGAGGTAAACTTGCATGCGTTATCTAATAGATTTATTATTGCTTGTGTGATTTTTGATCTGTCACAGAAAATAGTAAATGCATCATCATTTTTGTTGACAAGTCTTCTTTCAAAAATGAATCGAATATGTGGCTTTTCTCCAAAATATTTTCTTTTTATGTCTAACAACGCTTGATTGATAAGAGAATTAAGATCAGCTGGTCCAATATTTAGTCCAAATGTACCTGATTCTATCTTGCTTACCTGCAAAATATCTTCTGATAGTTGAAGCAGTCTCATAGAATTTCGTGAAATAATGTTTAGGCTGGAATCCATGCTTTCTTTTATCTGTGTGGTCTTTTGACCAGGTCTTGTCACTAGCATCTCTATGTCCTCTTTGAGATTCTCAGTACTTGTTATGATTGGCATGATTGGATTGCGTAGCTCATGGGCTGCAATGTTGATAAATTCATCTTTTATCCTCTCTGCATCTCTTGCCTTTTCGTAAAGCTGTGTCTCTTTCCAAAAACTCTCAAAAATACCCACATAGGGTTGGACGCTTGCTTTCCTATTGGATATAGTGGCCAAACCTATTGCCTCAAGAAATTCAGATCTGGAATCATCTTTTGTTTCTACTATTAGAGCAAGTTTCTTATCCACTATGAGAAGTTTGAATTTTGCCTCAGATGGATTCTCTATCTTTTGCACACTGACTTTGTTGACTCTGAGTATCTCCAGTTGATCTTTTACAAATTCATCTTCTGGTGATAACATTCTAACCTTTACGCCTCTAATGGATGCCTTGGCTAGTTCATCTATGACTCCAATCTTTTTTTCACGTCTGATGGCATTAATGGTAGGAAAGACCAATAATATTTCAAAACTTGCATTCTTGATGAGTGCTAGATAAAGTTGTTTGACACTAATTGGTTGGTTGATAACTTGGATTCCATCATCTCCAATTTTCACATTATGATCCTTTGACAAATATTTGACTAGTGTAAATATAGAAGATAAGCTATTTGAGCAAATGTTCTGTAATAAACTTCTGTCATCTGGTTTTGTAATGGTAGTGACATTGCTATCAATTCGTAAAACTTGATTGTACTGATGATTTGAGGCACTAGTCTTGCTGTGGTCACTTGAAATTTAGTAGACTCGCACCATATCCTGCCTATCCTATGCTGTCTAATACAAAATGTAACAAGTGTTTTAGCCTTGTTTGGTGTTAGAAACGAAATTTATAGTCTGTTCTGCTAGTTTTGGTATTGACTGACACAGAAAAAAAATGCGATATCTGTGGAGGTAGATTTGAAAATTCAGATAAACTAGCTCAGCATATAGAGTCTCACAAAGAAAAAAATTCTAAAGAAAGACCCAAGGTCTCCAAGTCTTCGCGTTACAAAGCCACTGGGATTGCAGCTGCTGTTGCAGTGGTAATTGTCACAATGGTGTATTTTTCTGACATGCCATCAACAACTATTGTACCAACTCCTGCAGTTTCATCTGTACCAACTGGAACTATACAAGGAATACAATGCGACCCAATGGAAGGTTCATTCTATCATGTTCATGCACATCTTGACATTATTGTTGATTCAAAACAAGTTACAATTCCTGCAGGAATTGGTATCAAGTCAAACGAGTGCCTCTACTGGCTTCATACTCACAACACATCTGGTGTGATACATATTGAATCTCCAGCACAAACCACATTTACACTTGGTCAATTCATCCAAGTCTGGGACAATACACCTGGAATATCGCCAACGTTTGAGGATCTGACTCGTGGAGGTAAAGACCTCAAGGTGTTTGTAAATGGAACCGAAGTAAATACAAGCTATGGTACCATACCCCTGTCTGCACATGATGAAATTGTTCTAGTGTCAGGAGATGTACCGCCATCAGTTCCATCATCTTATGAATTTGGTGGACTGTAGGGAATAAATTAACATGAAAAAAATCAATACCGCAAAATTAAGACCTGACAAGTCACTTGTAAAAAGCAAGAAAAAATATTTTGTAGGAGATGCATGGCTGAGTGACATTTCAGTCAAGATACAAATCAAGGGAGAAAAGGCATATCTTGCAAATTTCAACAATGGTGCACGAACCAAAGTACATTATCATCAAGGAGGACAAATTCTTGTTGTCACAAAGGGTACTGGTATGCTTGTGATTTACAAAGCCAACATCAAGGCTGATACAGTAAAGATAAAAAAATTATCCAAGACCAGTCTTGCCGCAGGAGATGTGGTCTTTATTCCGAAAAATACCCTGCACTGGCATGGTGCAATCAAGGGAAAAAATCTTACCCATATTGCGCTTAACATATTTACAGAAAAAGCAAAAGAAGCACAGACAATCTGGTACGAGTCTGATTTTGAATCGTACGCAACAAAAATAAAGTAACTTATCTGTTAATCCCTGATGCAACAAGTACAGTCCATGGAAACACGAGGTTGCCATTTTTCTCATACCGTAACGCATTTTTTTGTGCGCCCTGTTTTATCTTGTTCATGGTCTCTTGTCCATGACTTTGTATTTTACTTCTGATAGAGTTTGCAGTAGAGTGCATATAGTCTTCCCAGTACTCTTCAAAGGTTCCTGGCTCGTAGGCATGATCATATCTTGTAACGGTGACATGCTCAAAACCTGCACCTGCCAACTCTGATTCCAAATCCTTGGGATTGCCAAACCTGTGTACCGTAGGTGTTCCAGCAGGTCTAATGTCTGGAATATATTCCAAAATGGGTTTCATTATTGTACTAAAGTATGGTACATCTTCTGCAAGTCCATGTACTGCAACAACTAGCATTCCGTCTTTATTCAAAATCTTTCTAATTGATTCCAAGACTTTACTTGAATCTGGAAAAAACATCAATCCGTATTGACATGTAACTTTATCAAACTTGAAATTAAATCCAATATTTTCTGCATCCATCTCTACAAAGTTTGAATTTTGAAATGATATTGTTCCCTTGGCTATTCCTAGCGCAGTTCTTGACAAGTCAATTCCAACCAAGAGACCTTTTGGCCCAAGGCATTGTGAAATCTCTTTTGATACTACACCTGTACCACACGCCACATCCAGTACTTTGTCATCGGGTCTGATGTTTGCCAGTTTGACAATCTCACCTGTAGACTTGAATGGCCCAATCTTTTTGTCCGCCCAGTTGTAATGATATTCTGACGCGACAGTATTCCAGTTTGCTTTGGCAGTTATCTTGTATTGCGTTGGATCAAAAGTTGGTTTCATTTTCTTGCGGCTTTCTCAAAGCTTAAATTGATTGCAACTAAACGCATTTTATGCCTTCCTTTAGGGTCAATGTAATAATTGAAAACAAGCCAGAGATTGTAGATCCTGAAGGTGATACAATCTTGAATGACTTGATTCTAAAAGACAAAAAGACTACCATCAAAAAGGTTCGCGCTGCAAAAATGCTCAGATTTGTAATAGATGCAAAAGACAAGACTACTGCAGAAAAGACAGTGCTTGGAATCTGCAATGAATTTCGAATCTTTAATCCTCTTGTAAGTAAGGTATCAGTTGAGACGCTGGGTGCCTAGCTTTTTACCACTTTTCTATTAAGTGCAGTAACATCGTCCAGTGCACCATCTATGAGTAACTTGCTTCTCAAGTATTTTGCCAGGTCTGTCTCTGTTATGATTCCAACCAGGTTATCATTGTCTAAAACTAGCAATCTTCTGACGTTCTTGTTTAGCATCTTTTGTACTGCATCTTCTATCTGGGTCATTGGCTCTACCCATCTAAAGTTGGGTGACATGATCTCAGACAAGGGAACATCAACGCTTTTTCTGTCTGTTGTTGAAACTTTGCGGGCAAGATCTCGTTCAGTAACTAGTCCAATTGGCTTGCCGTCTTTGACTACAACAAGTGAGCTGATTCCTTTTTCTGCAAAAAGCAGTGCAACATCTTTTGCATTCTTGTCATGCTCGATGGTAATTACAGTGCGGACCATGATGTCTCGAACTAGACCCATAGCTAGTACCAACGAATATTAGAATAAAAACGATTCCACTCTTTTTTGCAAACAAGGTGACATGAAACTGCATCTAATGTATTTTTCTGGATTGGTCTATTTTGAAAACCATGTTTGCTCTACGTTAATCCGCGATATGGATTTCTCTTGCGGCGTTCCATTTCGATCAAAAGTTTTGTCACACCAAGTCCTGTGATAAATCCACCAACATGTGCAGCAAATGCTATTGAAAGTGATGCAAAAGAGCCTATGAATACAAAGAGTACCTGGATTGCAAACCAATAGTATCCTCGCATATCTCCCATTGCTGCCGAGATTCCCATGATTCCAGATATTGCCCCTGATGCTCCAATGAGTATCGAGTCTCCGTTTCCAAGTGCGTATGATGAAATGACTCCATCAAATAGAGCTCCGCCTAGTCCTGCCAAAAGGTATAGCGCAATGTACTTTGGTTTGCCTATTGACCTCTCTGCAAACCCGCCCATGTAGGCAAGTGCAAACATGTTAAATCCAATATGTGAAATGTTTGCATGAACAAACATTGAGGTAAACATTCTCACTAGGCTGTCTCCAACGTATCTGTCCTTGAACAGACCATTTGGAACAAACCCGTACTGGGAAATCACTGCATTTTGTGTATTGCTAAGGGTACCATATGCAAAAATCAAGATGTTGACAACAACAAGCGCTGTTGTGACAGGCGGAAGGGAACCAAGCCTTAGCATTATTTCTTGAAATGCAAGTTGCTATAATAAAATGATAGGACACTAGCACCTGTCTCTATCTTGATCGATGTATGATATGCGATCAGAGCATATCTTGCGGTACAATCCCCCGATTCAATTTAATATGTCTAAAATGTAATGTAATTTGTGAAGGTTGCAGTAATCGTATTTCCAGGTAGTAATTGCGATCGTGACATGCATCATGTGCTAACAGATGTTTTTCATTTAGAGTCCCAGCTAGTGTGGCACACTGATGCGTTGCCAAAGAATGTAAATGCCATAGTGTTGCCTGGTGGATTCTCATATGGCGATAGACTGCGTGCAGGAGTGATTGCAGCGCATAGCCCTGTTATCAAGGATGTAAAAAAAATGGCTGAAAAAGGAATGCCTGTTTTAGGAGTCTGTAATGGTTTTCAAATATTGGTAGAATCAGGTCTTCTGCCAGGTGCATTGCTCAAAAACACCTCGCTTAATTTCATGTGCAAGTGGACTGAGATTATTGTCAAAAACAACAAGACACCATTTACAAACAAGCTCAAGCAAAACCAGCGAATCCCAATTGCCATAGCAAACGGTGAGGGTAGATACTATGCAGATAGAAAAACTCTGGCCATGCTCAAGAAAAATAACCAAATTGTATTTACTTATTCTAGTGAAGTCAACGGAGCATCACTTGGCATTGCTGGTATCTCAAACAAGGAGGGAAATGTTGTTGGAATGATGCCACATCCTGAAAGGTCTGCAGAACAAATCATAAACCCAAATAATTCAAAACCCGCATCATTAATTTTTGAATCACTCTTGAGTACACTGGGCGTAACAGCATGAGTCTTACTCCTCAAGAGTCTGAATATTTAGAAAAAAAAATAGGCAGAAAACCAAATCCACTAGAGCTACAAATTGTTGCAGCCGAATGGTCAGAGCATTGTTCTTACAAGTCATCTAAAAAGCATCTCCGAATCCTGCCAAAAGAAGGAGAACGCGTGATATCTGGCCCAGGTTATGATTCTGGTGTACTTGATGTTGGAGATGGTTATGTTGTTACAGTACACATTGAAAGCCACAACCATCCATCTGCTGTTGAACCATATGGCGGTGCAGCAACTGGTGTTGGCGGAGTAATACGGGACATCTTGTCTGCAGGTACGAGACCTATTGCACTCTTGGATGGATTGCGTTTTGGAAATATAGAAAAAGATCCTCATGCACAATGGCTATTCAAAAATGCAGTACGAGGAATTGCAGACTATGGAAACTGCCTTGGAATACCTACAATTGGTGGAGAGATTGAATTTGACAAGTGTTTTACAAATTATGCCCTAGTTGATGTGGCATCAATTGGTTTTGGCAAAAAAGAAAATCTAATCAGAAACAAGGCTGAAAAAGGTGATTACGTTGTTCTAATTGGCGGCTCTACAGGACGTGATGGTGTTGGCGGTTCACAATTTGCCTCTGATAAACTTGAAGCAGAAAACCGCTCTGCAGTACAAATTCCTGATCCGTTCATTGAAAAACTAGTAATCGAGGTAATCCTGGAAGCTCGAAATCAAAAATGCATCAAGGCAATGAAGGACTTGGGTGGTGGAGGGCTGTCATGTGCAATATCAGAGACTGCAGATGCATTGGGTGTGGGAATTGAGCTTGACATTTCTCTTGTCCACAAGAGGGAGCAGAACATGTCGCCTTCAGAAATCATGATATCTGAATCACAAGAGCGAATGCTTGTAATCACTGATCTGAAAAAACTTGATACTCTAAAAAAAATATGTGACAAGTTCCGAGTTCCATATTCTGTCATTGGCCGAGTAAAAAATGATACTATAATGGAAGTAAAACTAGACAAAAATACAGTTGCAAAACTTCCTAGTCAAATAGTTGCAAACGCACCACTTCTTGATAGGCCATCATCTAAACCAAGATATCT
>JAJPEA010000086.1 GCA_023252335.1 Nitrosotalea sp. | reverse complement strand
ACGATATGGCTGACTACAACATTGCAATTGGAAATCAACCACATTCAGAGATCTCAGCGCTTGCCATACTACTTGATAGAATTTCGCAGGGAGAATATCTACAGAAAAAGTATTCCAATGCAGAACGAGAAATAATCCCAACAAAAAAAGGAAAAAATGTAATGGATAAAACTGCTAATTGAAATAGTCGTATAAAAACAGGTTTAAAACCATTTGATTAAATATGAGATTAGGAGAGAAGATGTACAATGTCAGTTGAACATGAAGATCCTTTTGTAAAAATTGCCGCCTTGATTGGTGGAGATGAGTATCTAAAAGTTGCCCGTTCTCTTCTTAATACAGAAGATGCTACAGATGAAGAAATAGCAAGCTCAACAGGACTGAGAATAAACATAGTTAGAAAAGTATTGTACGATCTTTTCGGTAAGGCTCTGATAACAGGAATAAGAGTAAAAGACGAGAAGAAAGGATGGTTCGTCTACAGATGGAGAGCAAGAAAGGATGAAGTAGATAATTTCATTGAAAACCAGAAAAAAAAGATTGTAGAAAGATTACAACAAAGAGTAGATTATGAAAATTCTGCAGATTTTTACCATTGTGGAAATGAAGACTGTCAAAAACTGACCTTTGAAAAGGCTCTTGACTTGTCCTTCAAATGTCCTACCTGTGGAAAGTTGGTAAATCTTTCAAAAAATGAAAAGCTGAAAAAGGCTTTACAAGGAAAAATAGATCAGCTACGTGATGATCTAAAACATTAAGATACATAACGTAAAACTATTTCATTTTGCAATTTCTTGATTTGTTTTAATTTAAAGGAATTAGATATCTTACTAAATCCAATACCCTCAACTAAAGAAATTGCATCACTACCTCCTAGAACATATGGCGTAATAGTAATTACGATTTCATCTACTAGTTTTTCTTTGAAAAAATACCAGTTAGTGATACCCCCACCTTCCACAACAATTCTTTTGATTCCTTTTTCTCCAAGTATCTTCAATAGTCTTTTTATATCGATTTTTTTCCTCCCACATCTGATAATTTCAACACCTTTTACGATAAATCGTTCCATATTCCGTGGAGCACTTTCAGACACAACAAGTATTGTAGGAGTTTTTTTTGCAGTGAGGATTACTTTTGATTTCAGAGACAAACTACCTTTTGAATCAAGAATTACACGAATTGGATTCTTTCCTTTCACATATCTAACAGTAAGTAGTGGATTGTCTATATTGACAGTATTTTTTCCTACTAGTATGGCATCGACATTTTTCCGAAGATTATGCATTCTTATCAAATCTTTTGTAGATGAAAGATTTGATCTTCCAGTGCGGGTGGCTATCTTTCCATCGATGCTAATGGCAGCGCTAAGTATTACATAGGGTCTAGATTTTTCCATGCACTAGTTCTCCTTCATACATTACTGCTTTTATCGCATTTTCTGAAGCTCTCTGTACGATCGAGGCATGAGGATTATGCATTGGTTCAAGATCAATAGAATGTTTTTCAATAAATACACAATCTGCTATTTTGCCATTTTGAATAATTCCAACTTTACCACCTAAAAATTTTGAAGCGTTTGTAGTAGCCATTTTGAGTATATCTTTGGGTAAGAGTCTTTTCTTCGTAATACCCATTGAAACTTTCCATAGATAATCCATCTCCCTGAACATATCAGGTGAATTTATCATAATGTTATCAGTTCCAATTGCCACGTTACAACCCGTATCAAGCATGAGAGATACATCAGGAATACCTTCTGCAAGAGATCCATTTGCTCGCGGGCATACCACAATACTTGTTCCATTTTTGATTGTCATCACAAGATCTTTTTTTGAAGCATATGTCATATGCACCAAGAAATTTGGTTTTGCAAGTAAAGCTCTTCGAGTCTCAGTTTTTCCATATATTTTTCTTGATATGTTATTACTTTCCTCAGTTTCAGCAGAATGTATTGCACGAATTTTTTTTGTTTTTGCAAAATATCGTAATGCAGAATCACTAAACTCATTTGGCCCACTAATGCCAAGTCCATCACAATCCATCAGAAGGCTTTGAAGGGATGATTTATTGTGCTGTGGAATAGGAATATCATTCTTGATGGATCTCAAGTCCTGATAGTACTCAATTCTTCCTAAAATTATAGGTCTTATCGAGATATCTAGTGCGGCATTTTTTAATAGATTAATTCCTTCAATACCACCCTCCCGAAAATCAACAAATGACGTAATTCCTTTTTTAACCATAGAGATACACGAATTTTTTACAAAACTTGTTAGATGTGATTTGTCTGAATTTTTGAGGATTTTTTGTTTAAATCCACTAACAGGATGTATCTTTTCTTCAACGTTGGAATCTATTCCTATGTCTTTTGCTATAGAATCCCCAATATGCGTATGTGAGTTGATTAGTCCAGGCATCATCAATAGACCTTCACCATCAAAGACTGCTTCATCTTTACTAGGTGAGAGTTTTGTACCTATTTTCTCGATATGTTTTTCAGAAATTCTTACACTAGTATTTTGAATATAATCTAGTTCTGGACCATAAAGCAAACTGATATTTTTTATCAGCATGTTGTCTCAAGAATTCGTGTATCTTTTTTTCCAGAGTCTCTAAGCTCACGAATTTTATCTAATGATTGAGTAGCCAATTTTGCTGCATCTCTTCCTGTTTTTGCGGTTCCAATTCCGCAGTTAAATGAAATGTCATACTTTTGTTTCACAATTTCCAAAAACTTTGGTATTTCATCTTTGTTGGTACCAGAACTTATTATCATAAAATTATCTCCACCCATGAAAAATGTAAGAGAATTTCTTTGGAGGAAAAATGTTGACATTTCTGAATATAATGCGATAATAAGTGAAGATACTTCATAAGGTGATTTTTTTGCAGAGACTGAGGTAGAGCCATCTACATCCATGTGTATAATCTGAACAAAATCTACATCTTTACTCAACGACAATCCATAGACATTATGATCTTTGCTTAGACTTGTGTTAGAGCGTCGCGCCTTGTCAGCATTTGAGCTTGCTTCAAACGGAGTATTTCCTTGTCCAATGGACATAGACAAACCCAAGTCAAAGGATTTTACCAATTGTTTCTGAATTTTTACATGATCATCAACTGAAAGACCATTAGTTATTACAAAAATTTCATCAAATCTGTTAGGAAATGCAAGGCAGTTTTTTTCTGAAAATAAATTTTGTATTTCTTTGTACAAGGATGCCTGAAGCATTTGAAGTCTATGTTCGCGATCACTACCCAAGGTCAGAGTCCATGGCCCATAACCAGTAATCTTTATGATTGTTAATTGAATCATTTTCTGACTTTTTCCAGTTCTTCAGATAATTTCTTGGCAGCCTCAACAGCTCTCTCAGATACAGGTCGTATTCTTTGGTGAGCCTGTCTATCACTCATTCCAGGTCCTGTTATTCCCAGTGTTACTGGTTTTTGGTACTTTATTGAAAGATCTGATAATGCTTTTGCAGTTACACGGGAAATGAGTTCATCATGTTTTGTTTGGCCTTTAATTACAGCTCCAAGAGTTACTACAGCATCTACATCTTTTTTTTGCAACAGAGTATCAATCAAGAGAGGCATATCAAATACACCTGGTACTTTACTGGTGTATTTTACAACCATCTTCAATGCCTTTGCTTTTTCTATAGCAAGATCAAGCATTTTAGAAGTAATTTCACCATTAAATTCTGCAACAACAATTGCTATATTCAAAATTAATGCTCCCTAGCAAGTTTAACAAGTTCAGTACCATCAAAATATGGTATAACATTATCTTTAGCATATTTTTTTGCCTTTTCTGTAGACAATGCAGTATATGTTTGAGAGTCTAGCATTTCACAAATCGCTGTAACTGGAGACAGTCCTGCAAGTTTCATTAGATAAATAGACATTTCAGTATGTCCTAATCTATTTGATAACAATCCTTCAGATGCAATAAGCAATGGAACATGGCCAGGAGTCTTAAAGTTGGAATTAAAAATATCTTTTTTGTCAGTGTTTTCATTTTTGTATAATTCTGCCATCTGAGAAATTGTAAATGCTCTGTCTTTATCTGTTATTCCAGTAAATGTATTTTTATGATTAATTGAAATTGAAAATGAAGGTCGATCTCCATAAGGAGCTGTGCCAATTATCATTTTCTTTAGGCCTGCATCAAAATTTTGTGAATGAAAAAGAATTTCATGCATATAATCTAATCCCAAATTTGATGCAAGTTCATGATTAATTGACATACAAATTAGTCCGCCAGCATCCATGCGCATGCGTGCTATGTGTTCTGGTGTTACAAATTCTGCTGCAACTACCATATCTACCTCATTTTCACGTTTATTGCCATCATGGAGTAAAATGAAGTCGCCTCTCCTAAGTGATGAGAGTGCTTCATCTAAGGACATATACATGATCAGCTTTTCATTATTGTTATAAATCTTACTAGAAAATTGGTAATTACTAAAATAGTGGTAATGGATCAGTCTTCAGATAAAATATATTTTCCGAGTATGTCAGTTTCAATATTAACTTTATCGCCAATTTTTTTGTAACGTAGATTAGTTATTTGTATAGTATGCGGTATTATTGAAACAGAGAAATGATTCTTCAATACAGCGATAACTGTCAAGCTGATACCATCAACAGTTATCGAACCTTTCTTGATGATGTATTTTGATAATTCCTTTGGAATTTTTATCCATATTTGTACTTGGTTAGTTTGTTTTTCAATCTTGGAAATAACGCCAACGCCATCAACATGTCCTAGTACAAAGTGTCCCTCTAGTCGTTCACCAACTTTTAAACTTCTTTCAATATTGACTTTATCACCACGTTCCAATAATCCTAGACTGGTTTTCTTTATTGTTTCACCAATCATTTCAAATTCTGTTATTCCCTTGGAAATATTTACTGCGGTGAGACACACACCATTTACTGCAACACTGTCTCCTACTTTGAGGTTTTTTGCAATTTTACCAAGTTTAATTTTCATTTTTGCTGCACTTCGATTGCTTGTTTTTTTGTCAAACATGACAATATTACCCAAGCCTTCAATTATTCCAGTGAACATAATTAATGGATTTTTATTCATTGTAAGATGATTTATGTTTATCAGATAATAGATATATCGAGTTAGCCTGACTATGCCTAATTATTTTATAGAATTCAATAGTGTTACAGCTTGCTTGTAGTGTACCTCATCAATCATTTTACCATCAACTGTGGTAGCTCCTTTCTTATTTTTCTTGGCCAAGTCATATGTACTCTTAACTTTTTTTGCCCACTCGATTTCGGCAAGAGTTGGATAGAATACTTTGTGTACAACATCAACTTGACTTGGATGAATGATGCTTTTACCCACATATCCAAGACTTTTGGCAGTAACAGAATCTTGTTTTAATCCTGTAACATCGTCAAGGTCTTGCCAGATTGCATCAATTGCATATTTTCCAGCAGCTCTTGCATCTATAGGAATTTTAGCCCTAGAGTATACAGCTCCTTCTGGTTTTTTGCTATATTCTACGCCCAGATCATTTAGTAGATCAAATACGCCAAAGATCAGAGCAGATATTCTTTTACTGCATGATGCAATAGAATATGCATTTACGACACCTTCAGGAGATTCTATTGATGCCATGAGTTCTATGGGTTTTAATTTACGCTTTTTTTCCAATCCTAACATAGCTTTTTCAATCTTTTTTATCTCGTTTATCGTGTTTACTTTTGGAATCACTATACCATCAACGCCTTTCTGAATAACTTCCAACAGATCATCAGATATCATTCCAGATGCAGGAGAATTGGTTCGAACATAAATTTCTGAATTGTATTCAGATCTGTGTTTTAGTGCATTTTTAATTAGATTTCTTGCAGATTTTTTTTCTTCCAAAGGAACAGAATCTTCCAAGTCAAAACATATGATATCCGCATTAAGAGATTTTGCTTTTTCTAGAAAACGATCATTATTTCCTGGAACAAACAAAAGACTACGCAAGAGTCTTGCCATAAATAGAAAGAATTATGGTTTGAGTAAGATTTTGCCTACCAGTCCTTTACCAGTAAGCATCTTGGTATGTGCTTCTGCAGCATTTTCAAAGCTATACACTGAATCTATAATGGCTTTAATCTTCTTTTTACCCATCCAGTACAATCCTTGTTCTAATTCCGCCTTTGTTCCTTGTGTAGAACCCAAGATGTTAGTTCCTTTGAAGAAGATGTGTCTCAAGTCTGTCTTTGCATCATATCCAGTCGTTGCGCCACATGTCACCAATGTTCCGCCATATTTTAGCAAAGTGAGTTGATCATTCCAGTGTGTTTGACCTATGTGATCAAATGATATATCGATTCCACCAAATGGTTTTGCAATTTGTCTTACTTCTTTACTCCAATCTGGCTTTCTGTGATCAACTGCAAAATCAGCTCCGAGTTCTTTTAATTTGTCTAGCTTGTCTGGACTTCCTGTAGCAATAACATTGCAATTGTATAATTTTGCAATTTGAATTCCAAAACTTCCTACACCTGAACCTCCACCCATGATTAGGACTGTTTGACCAGGACGAATTCTTGCTCTACCTACAAGCATATGCCATGAAGTAAGTAATGTCATAGAAGCTGCTGCAGCTTCATCAAAGCTTACGCCTTCTGGAATTTTTGCAACATTAACTTCAGGTAAATGTGTGATTTCAGAGAATGCACCCCATGTAGGTCCAGTTTGGAATCCCCATATGGTTCTCTTTTGACAATCATATTCACGTCCGTCAGTGCATGCTTCACATACTCTGCATGACATGTTGGAATGTGAAACAACTCTATCACCAACTTTAAAGTTTACAACATCTTCACCAACTGCGATGACTTCTCCTGCAGCATCAGAACCAGAAACGTGTGGTAATGGTACTGCAACTGGTTGCCCCCTCATTCCCCAGATATCATTATAGTTTAATGCTGCTGCCTTGACTCTAAAAACAACTTCATTGGGCTTCGGTTTTGGATCAGGTATTTCTTTTACACTTAGAATCGATTTGTAATCATCGTTTGGAGCATATTTGTCATAAACAACTGCTTTCATATTTCTAATCGCCCCGTTTACCCCTAATATATTTTCCCTAGAACTATTTTCGGTTAATCTTGAAATCTCGTTTGGGTTGTTGCGTAGATAACAAAATTTGCTTTAATTGATCGTCTGAGATTTGAGAGTTTAGCCTTCCTTGTGATGCCAACCCTAGAAGATAGTTCTCAACCATTGCTGCGAGATCAGGTTTAACCAATCTAACATTGTTTAACCTCAATCTTGCTTCAGCTGTTAGAAGAGTCTTTAGTGCATTATCCTTTAAAGCAGAAACTTCTGCATCGCTTGGATTTCTATCATCATTTGGATTATGAGAGCTCATGATATTATCAGGAGTATTTCTTCAGATTTGGATTCTTTACAATTAATTCATTCAAGATCTCAGTTGATAGTCTGTCAAGTTTCTTCATACCCTCATGAGATATGGTTCTACCTTTTCCTTCAACTTTATCCAAATAGCCTAATTTTTCTAAACTATGTACTGCAGTTCTGATTATTGCACCACCAGCATCTCTATGATGTGCTCCTCCATAACCAACAGGTTTTGTACCACCATACATTGATCTCAAATCATTTATGCCGATAGGTCCGTGCAGGTAAATCTTTCTTAGAAGAGATGCACATCTTGTATAATACCAATCACTCTGTTGAGGAGGTTTTACTGCATGAGCACCAGTTTTAACAAATGGAATCCAGCTTGGTTGTACGATATCTTCATTTTTTAGAGTCTCGGATAATTTACCGATCAGTAAATCCGCTGGTACATCGTATGCCTTTGCCATAAAAACCAAAATTCAAAGTTCGTC
>JAJPEA010000085.1 GCA_023252335.1 Nitrosotalea sp. | reverse complement strand
AATCAGAAAAATCTAGATTAAAAATTTATTGCTCAGGTGATACGAAAAAATTCCACAAACAATTGGTAAAGATTGGAATTAAAAATAAAGTAAATCAGTTATGATTTTACTGTAGCTTTTCTATATCCATGAGTAAATGTCTTGTCATATAGTTTTGAATATTCATATGACTGGGGATTGACAACATCTCCAATTATTATAATTGCAGTTCTCGTTATTTTTTCATCACGTATTTTTTTTGCAATGTCTTGTAGAGTTCCTGTAATTTTTTTCTCATCGCTCCAGCTTGCCCTGTAAACCACTCCAACAGGTGTTGTTTTTGGATATCCACC
The DNA here is from genome assembly GCA_023252335.1 of Nitrosotalea sp. Lineage (GTDB taxonomy): Archaea > Thermoproteota > Nitrososphaeria > Nitrososphaerales > Nitrosopumilaceae > Nitrosotalea. Next base: position 7,833 of record JAJPEA010000085.1, on the reverse strand, counting down.
CTTGATTGCCTCTTGCACAATTTTTGGTAAGAGATGAATGCTGAGATAGAAAATTAGAGTTGCCTTGTGTTTTGCAAGTTCAGATATTTGTTCTCGTTTTGGTACCTTGGTTCTTGACTCGGCTCTTGTTACAATGATGGTTTGTGTAACACCTGGCAATGTTAGCTCACACCCAAGTGCAGCAGCAGAAGCCAGAAATGATGTAATTCCTGGTACCACCTCATAGTCTATTCCTTCTTTTTTGAGATTGTCTGTTTGTTCCCTAATTGCGCCATAAATGCTTGGATCCCCATCATGTAATCTTACCACAAGTTTTCCTTTCAATGCATTCTCTTTTAGAATTTTGAAAATATCTTCTCGCACAAGTTTTGCAGCATCATGGAGTTGTGATTTTTTGCACATCTTGATTATTTCTTGAGGAATGAGCGAGCCAGAATATACAATAACGTCAGCCTTTTGGATTAGCTTTTTTGCTTTTACCGTTATTAGTTCAGGGTCACCTGGGCCACAGCCAACAAAGTATACCTTATGCACGCTTGACCACCATTATTGAAAAGTATTTTGTAGTCATTGTATCTTTAGTAACTTGACCAAGAGTTAGCTTTTTAATTATTTCCTGATCAGTTCCGATATCTTGGCCAATTGCAAAAATTGAACTGTCTGGAAAACCAGCTTCTCGAAGTAACGTTATCACCTGATCAAAATATCTCCCGTCTTTGAGAAATATCATGGTATCACAATTTTTTGCAGTCTCTTTGACTCGCGATAAATCATAACAAGAGGGAATAACTGCCATGGTTTCTGCACCTTCAGCAAGACTGATTCCCACTTTGGATGCAAATGTAAACATGGATACAATTCCAGGTATGACGCTTATCTTTATCTCTGGATATTTTTCATGCAATTCTCTGTCAATGTAAATCCATGTACTGTAAAGATATGGATCTCCCACTGTAAGATAAACTACTTTTTTGCCAGAAAGAACCTTTTCTGCAATAACTTTGGCATTTTGTAGCCAACTGTTTTCCAGAGTATCTTTTTCCTTGACCATTGGAAAGACCAAGTTAACAACTTCTGGTTTTTTGGACTTGTCCACTAGAGATTCAATGATAGAATAAACAATACTGGGTTTGCCTTCTTTAGACGTAGGACATACAATAATCTCGGCATTTTGTATTGCCTTGACTGCCTTTACCGTTAAAAGCTCTGGGTCACCAGGACCGCAGCCAACACAGATAAGATCAGGCATTAATTGAAATCAAAGTTGTACCTAATTAAAGTCTAGATTTTGGTTGCAGATATTATGGTGACAGGATTTCTTGCAAGAAACATGGTGCCTGTCGAAGTTTTTTTGCTCTTGGATATAGTCACCTGAATTATATCAACTGATGAAAATGATAGTTTTTCAATTATATTTAGCACAGAGTAAAGCGTTTCAACAAGAATTGTTCCTATTACTATTCTACCCCCTTGTTTTAGCTTTGATTCACATAGTTTTACTATTTCAGCAGTTTCCCCACCTGTTCCGCCAATGAATATGGCATCAGCTATTGGCAGTTCACTAATTTTTTGCATTGCGTTTCCCAAAACAACAGACACGTTAGAAATTTGAAATTTTTCCAAGTTTTTCTTTGTAAGCTCGACCGCATTTGGATCAATGTCTATTGAAAAGACCTTGCCAGAAGATCCCACTTGATGTGCGGCTTCTATTGATATTGACCCACTACCACATCCAACATCATATACTGTCTGTCCAGATGAGAGTCTTGCCTTGCTTATTTGGATAACACGAACTTCTTCTTTTGTAATTGGTACATCTTCTACTCGTTCAAATAATTCATCAGGAATGCCCGGAGTTTTATGTTGCCACATTGATTTACTGGAAACTAGATAATATTTAGAATTACCTGACTGCTGCAATTCCTACTTCGGGATGAATTAGTGTATTTACCAATATCCAACAAAAGATGAACATGAGAAAATAGCTTCCATATCCTGTTGTAATGAGTTTCTTCTTGTCTGCAGCAGGAATAGGAATTCTCATAGATTTTGCCATAACATATGAAACAATGAATAAAATTATCATTATTCCAAAGCCCAATCCCACTCTAGACGATTCAACAGACTGGCTGCTTCCAATTAGTGCAGAAAGTGCTCCTGCTAAAACTCCAAGACCTACTCGCAACCAGAATAATTTATCCAGTCCACCCTTTACTCGTGACTCTTCAGTTTGAGTAGGAGTTGATGGCGGTGCCCCTTCCGGATTATCTTTTACAGTATCACCAGCATTAGATTTCTCGTCTTCTTTTTTCTTTGGATGTCGTACCAACTAAATTTTCAAAATCACTCGGTTTGATCCCGTTTAAAATGTTTGGTTGCAATAGTAAAGGTAAATCAATGGCCAGAAGAGTTGGTAATCATGACACTTGCGGGCATAGAGTTACGATATCTGATTACGGAGATGAATACGCAAGTAAAGGACTATTATGTTAGCAATATTTACGGCATTAGTCGCACTAGTCTTCTTTTCAAGCTACACCATTCAGAAAAACCAGATTTGCTTGTAATGTTCTCTACTTTTGGCTTGTGGGTAACTGGAATCAAGATAAACCAAATGGAAGAAAATAGACTGGTAAAACGATTAAGAAATGATCTTTTGCGCAGCAAGATAACAGAAATAAAACAACTTGGAAGTGAACGAATTGTTTATGTAACATTTTCAGGATTTGACCAAGAATTTATCTTGGTTGGAGAGTTCTTTGGAGATGGCAACATCATACTATGCAATAAAGAAATGAAGATTTTATCCCTGTTACATTCAATTGATGTCAGACATAGAAAACTTGCAGTAGGATTGGATTATGTTCCTCCTCCATCTTCTGGATTAAATGTTTTAGATGTCACAAGAGAAAATATTGAAGAGATCAAAACAAGTTCTGCACCAGTTGTAAGATGGGTAGGAAGAACATTAGGACTGCCAGGAAAATATGCTGAAGAGATAGTTCGGGCAAGTAATCTAAACCCAGACAAGTTGGGAAATACAATATCAGACAAGGAAATCGATGACATTTTCCAGGCAACAAAAAATTTGATTGATAAAATAATTACAGGAAATCACGATGCATACATTATACGTGATGTAAAAAATCCAGATGTCATTCCCGTACCTCTTGGGGACATGAGCCAGAGACATAATGCAGTCAAGGTATCTAGTTTCATGGAGGGACTAGATTCACTTTTTTCAGAAAACCTTCTTGAACATGGTAAATCATCGCAATCTACTACTGCAAACCAGAAAATCGTAGAGCTTGAGCATAAACTTGAAGAGCAAAATAAAGCAATTTTACTTGTAAAAGAAAGATCAAACGCAATCTCTAGTGTAGCAAAGGCCATTCTTGAGATGTCATACACTGGTATAACATCTATTGAGGATCCATCAATCCAGCCGTTATTGGAAAAATACAACGCGCATACAGCAAGAGAGAGCGGTATTTTTCTGATAAATATCATTGGAGAAAAAATAAAGGTAGATCCCCAGTCATCAATTCAGGCAATTGCTTCATCGTTGTTTAACGAATCAAAGAAACAGATGAGAGCAACTGACACAATCAATGTAGAAAAGAAAAAAACTGAAAAAAGTCTGGAGCTTGTCAAAAAACAAGCAAGCATTGCCCAGGATTCTATCGTATTTGCAGTCCAGAAAAAGAAAGAGTGGTTTGAAAGATACAGATGGTTTATCACGTCAGATGGTCGTCTTGCAATAGGAGGACGTGACTCTTCTTCAAATTCTGCAGTAATCAGAAAACATCTCAACAAAAATGACATGGTGTTTCATGCAGAAATTGTAGGGTCACCATTTTTTCTTTTAAGAGAAAGCAAAGAGGGCGATCTTGCCAGCGTAAAAGAAGTTTCACAAGCTACCGTATGTTTTAGCAGAGCGTGGAAAGCAGGCATATACGGACTAAATGCATATTGGGTTAAACCAGAACAAATCAAGACTGCAGCACCAAGTGGACAGTTCATTGCAAAAGGATCATTTATTGTGGAAGGGTCTAGGAATTTTGTGCAGGTAACTACATTACAACTGGCAATTGGTCTGTACGAAAAAGATGAGAGTTATCTCTTGATGTGTGGAACGCCACAGGCAATCAAGAAAAATTGTATCTATTATATCACAATAGAGCCATCTGGAGTGGACATGGCAGAGTTTGCAAAAAAAGTGAAACTAGAGTTTATGAAATTCAAAGATAAAGAGGATATAGTAAAAGCAATTTCAATTGATGACTTTACCAGAGTACTTCCTACAGGAGAGAGTCACATAGTGGAAGCAGGTCATGGAGAGGCATACTATTGAGTACACCAAAACCAAATTTTATCGTGGATTCAATGTTAGGCAATTTAGCAAAAAAATTGCGAGTTCTTGGATATGACTCGAAATATTTCTCCTCAATTGAGGATGACAAATTAATTTTGATAGCAAAAAATGAAAAACGCATGATTATAACAAAAGATGAACAACTTACTAGAAAAGCAGAAAAACAAGAGATTGGTTTTGTTCTCATTAGAGGAAGCGACGAAGTAGAACAAATTATGCAGATAAATGCAAAAATTAACCTTGGCACATTTGTAATAGATACAAACAATTCTAGATGTATCCTATGCAATGGAAATCTACAACCAGTTGAAAAATATCGAATCATAGGTAAAATTCCAGAAGGCATACTGGAGCGAGAAAAAAAGTTTTGGATGTGTGACTCTTGTAAAAAGATCTACTGGGAAGGGACTCATTTTGAAAAACTTCAAGAGTTTGTAGCGAAACTAAATGATAGAAGAAATTGAGTATATCAGATGAAGACGGTCAAACATTGGTAAAAACTGCACGCCTAGTTGTTACGAAATATCTCAAAGAAGGAAAAAAAATCGAACTGTCAAAAGAGATCAAATCCAAGTTTGCATTCAAGTCAGGAGTATTTGTCACGTTAAATAAAAAAGAAAATCTCAGAGGATGTATAGGATTTCCAATGCCTGATAGAGTATTGCATCAATCTCTTTTAGATGCAGCAATTGCATCATCCACAGAGGATCCTCGTTTTGCACCTGTAAGATTTGAAGAGCTAGACGAGATTACATTTGAAGTTACCATACTTACTCCACCTGTTGAGATTAAAGTCAAGGACACGTCTGAATATCCCAAAATGGTAAAGATAGGAAGAGATGGACTGATTATAAAATGGGAGTTTGGGTCAGGTCTGCTTTTACCTCAGGTTCCTGTTGAATACGGATGGAATGCAGAAGAGTTTCTAAACCATACATGTGAAAAGGCAGGAGCTCCCTCAAACTATTGGAAACAAAAGAGTGCAAAAATTTTAAAGTTTGAAGGAATTGTCTTTAAAGAAACAGAACCAAATGGTCAAGTCAAAAGGGTAGAGCTATAGAATTTTGCCTTCAATTGCGTCAAGTGTAACTTGATTGTTTTCGTGCAACAAATCATAATCGTTCTTGTCTACAACAACTAACGGAATATTTGATATTGCGCATCCAGATGCTGTTGTCAAATCAGCTTTTAGACAGATTATGGCAAGCGGTGCACAGTTGTTATATTTTAGAGAATATAGCGTATATGCACCGACACTGCTTCCCACACCAAAGGGGAATGCAAAAATTTTGTTGCCAATTGATTTTCCAAAAAGATCATGTTTTTTGTCATGCACTAGACCTGTTTTTTTATCAATTCCTCCAAGAAAGTTTATTGGGTTTTTAGCCACAAGTAACGAGCCTTGTGCTTTTCCTCGCACTATTACTTTGACATTCATTTTGTTTCCTCTTCTACAATTCTCTTGAGACTCTTTAGGTTGACATCAACTTTGTTTGAAGTTTTCAAGTAATATGCACCTTTTACACTGTTTGTAACAACAGAATCCACTTCTTTGTTATCAACCAAAGGAGACAAACAAGTACAGCAATCAAACAAGAGTTCGCCCCCTGCTCGTTCTATTTCATTTGCATAACCCAGATCTCTTATTTGTCCTTTAATTGCACTTGGACAGAAGATCATGCAACGTTTTTGAAATGATCTACCCTTTAGCATCAAAGTCAAGTCGCTGATCTCTTCAATGCCAAGCTGAGGACTGCCAAGTGTTATCAAATCTCCTTTCTCAGAAGTATTGAGTTCATCATGAATTTTTTGCATCTCATTTTTATCAAAATCAATTTTCTCGCCCTCTTCTTCTCCAAATGTGAACATGCCACATGCCCCAGATGTACCCATGCCTGCACACAAAGACTTGCAGCTGCGTCTGTCAAGATTGCTTACACCAGATATAGCAACAGAACTGCCTGCAACTTTGCCTGCAAAATATCCAAGCATTCCATAAGTCAATTCATCGCGGGGCTCTACCTTCATACGAATTGTCAGGTTTGGCTTTCGGACATCATCGTCTCTTAGATCAGAGTATGGACTTTTGCCTGTGAGTGCACTTGCAAGAGCACTAAATGCACCCTCTTTGTTTGTCTTTAGCCCAGAAAAAGAATTTGCATAAATTGCAGCATTACTTTCTGCAAAAGAAACATGTGTTCCTTGTTTTGGAATATCAAAAATTTCATAAGGAATGCAAGAGTAAGATGGAATTGCTCCCATTTTTTCATACGAATCCTTGATGCTGCGTTGATTTTCAATGAATTTGTCATCTAGTTTGTATTGTGAAACCGAATCAAAATCAAATCCCATTGGATTTACTGTTGTCTTTACTTTGAATCTGGCATCCTTACTTATAGATGAAAGAAATTCTTTTCCTGCATCACCTATGGTATTGTAATTGACTCCAGATAGGTGCGCCCATTCGATTGGAATTAATTTATCAGCATTTGATGCTTCACCAATTGCTACAAGGGTTCTATATGCAAGAGCAAGAGTCTCTCCTTGTTTTCCATCAAGTGCATCCTCTTCTTCTTTTGTTAATTCCAATACACGACTTTGTTATAACAGATATAATAAGTTAGGAAAACTAGTGTATAACACAACAGCCGTCAATTAAGAACAATCCAAACTAGTCAAAGCCAAATATTGGTTACAAGCTTGAACATTCACAGATTTAGTGTGTTTGTAGATAAGAGAACAGGCCATTTGCAAGTGGGCTTCCTACCCCAGTTACAAAGTCATATCCTAGTCCAGCACCAAAGCCTCCATTATTCCCTGATATGATATCTCTAAAGTTGTTGGCATAATCAGTGCCATTTGCTGCCTGATATAGCAAGGTCTCAATGCCATATGATATTGAGGACATGGAAGTTGTTCGTGCACTGTTTACAATTGCAGACAAGGCAGCCCATTGTGGGGCACCTGCACTAGTTCCTCCTACTTGGAACCATCCCTTACTTCCTTGATAGCCATAACTGTCGTATACTGGCACGCCAGTACTTGGATCAGCATTGTATGAAACATCTGGTACTGCCCTGTTACCATTGCTTGAGACTCCATAGCTAGTCTGGTAGGATTGTTCAGACTCGTAAATACTTGCACCTCCACCACTACCGCTCCATGCAGTCTCACTTGTTACGTTTCCTTGGCTGTCTACGTTCAACGTAGTTCCTCCTACTGCTACAACATATGGAGATACTGCAGGATAGATTGTTCCGCTTCCACTGTCACCAGACGATGCAAAAAAGGTTACATTGCTTTTGTTGAAATGGAAATCATAACTTGATTCTGATGAGAATTCAGATCCTCCCCAACTCATGGATACCTGATGTGCTCCATTGTTTACTGCATAATCAACTGCACCCAGAAGGTTTGTAAAGCCTGCAGATTTTGCCTCTACAAGAATTATCTTTGCA
>JAJPEA010000084.1 GCA_023252335.1 Nitrosotalea sp. | reverse complement strand
AAAAGACTTTTTAAAGTATGCTTTTTGTGATTTAAAAAACTCTCAAGATACATGATGGAGCTGCTGGACAATGTCACACCTAACACTGTTTGGATGCATCAATCATTGAGTTCAACTCGGTGTCATTTGTGGGAATTATTTAGTGAGTTAAAGGGGCCCTTGAGGGGTTGTTCAGTTGGTTCAAGTCCTCACTTTAAAACATGAATAAACTGAATTTCAGATTCTAGCCCCAGATTTCACTAATATTCTAATAAAGTGAAAGACTCCAGATGCCAAGTGCCAAGATTACAAATCCAATAAAGCCCAATAGTTTTGAAACCATCTCCTTTCACATCCTATCGCACAATTATGATTCCGTTTGAAATAAGGTATTGTAAGGCTCCTACAAATTCAGAATCAGATATTTGGTCTTCTGACCACCAACCAGCATCACTTTTTACCCATGATGGAATATTTGGAGATGAGATAGAACTTGATGCAACCTGTGGAATTACAATTATTGCATGTTGTATCAAGTATCCAATTCCCAACCTGAAATCAGAATCTGAAATCTTTCCAGTTGACCACCAATTGGCATTATTCTTGATCCAGTTAGGAATGCTGATTGTAGTCTGTACTGGAGCATTTTGCGGTAGAATGTTCTTATTTACACTTGTGAAAGTTATGGATTTTGCAGTCTTCATCATCGAACCATTTACTTCGGAATCTGCTATAATGGCATAATCACCAGATTGTGCAGTAGGTGATAGTTTGAATGAGAGTATAAAGTTGCCATCATTTGTAGTCTGTACCGTTCTTATCATCATAGAAATGCCATTAGGATTTTTTACTTCGATTGCAACAAGATGATTTGGAGAATTTTCTACTTGACCTTTTACAGATATCACTTCTCCGGGTGTATACGAATTTGTAGATGTACTCAAAGTGATTTGATTAACAGAAAACGATTCAGGTATGCCCATTATCATAATTGTTATTGCGACTAGACTAAGTATTTGATAACCAGAAATCTTTCTAAAAAAAGTTGGGGCAAGTCTGGAAGGTGTCATTTTAGTTTACCTCCACAGAACTTGATACCTCTGATGTGAGTGGTATTCCACCGTTACTTGGCCAATCAGAAAATGCATTGGCAAATACGTTAGCGGTTCCCACTACAGCATTCTTTGGTATGTATATTGAGACAATCATTTGAGATTCTCCTGCACCTATGTTGGTCTTGACTGAGCCAACTCCAAGACTTACAGAATTGGAATCAAAGACATCTGCTGTTATCAAGGCAGTCTGATTAGAGTCTGCAGAGACTATCACCTTGACAAATCCAGTAGTATCTTTGCTAAATGATGTTACAGGGTTACCATTCTGATCTGTTGCCTGCACTGATACAATTGTAAAGTGTGCAGATTGTGCCTCAACAGAAAATTGTGCAGTGTCTTGATATGCCATGCCTCCCGCATTTGCAGAAGCTGCAACATCATAGGTGCCAACTTGATAGATGTCAGGAATCTTGAATGATACTTCAGCAACACCATTGCCATCTGTAACTATGGATCTTGATACGATGACATCACCTACTGGATTTTTCACAGTAATTGCAATGTTTTGCCCCTGTCCATATTCATGAAGTTCTGCTCTAACTGTTGCAGTGTCTCCATGGTTATAGGAGGTCTGGTCTGTAGACACGTTTAGCGAAGGTGGGACATCTCCAATCTTAAGATCAATTACGTCACCAATAGGACCAGTCCAATGACTTTGATCATATGGCAGTCCGATTCCAAGAATCGTTACTTGAATATCCACTTGGTTAGCAGAACCTAGTGGCAAAGTGTTGTATTCAATCATTCCTTGGTTTACAAACACATGTGGTAGAGATGCTACCTGATTTCCATCTTGTGTGATGTTCATCGAATAGTGAACATGTCGAATTGCAGTTTCGTTGGAGTCTGTAAAGTATACTTCAAGAGGTAGTGATTCACCAGCTTTTGGAGTTGTTGATGCTAGGTGAACAACTACTGTTCCATCATGTGATGTTCCATTGACGTATATCTCATTTGATGTCTGGTTTTGATTGTTGTCAGTATTGTCTGTTGCAAATGCCATCACAGATGTGGAGGATTTTGAACTCAACATCGTGGGTGACACTAGCAGCATCGCAATTATTGCGATTGAAAATACCGTTGTTGATTTTCTTGTCATTGATTTCCTTAATCTGATTTTTTCTATAAAACTAGTTTGGAAAAATGTTCCATCCTAGAACTGGTATTGAAATGTTTTTTTTCTGATTATCATCATTGCGCATATCATTGCAACAACAAGAACAAATGCAGGCAGAGAGAAAAATTCAGGTATTGTTGCAGAAGAGCTCGAAATTTTCATCACACCACTTTCCAAAGGATCTATTCTTATCCAAGCATGAGTAGAATTTTCATAATATTCTTTTGACTGGATAATTTTTCCATTTAATTGGACAGCGTATGGTCCTGCAAGTAATGATTTTGGAACAATTACAAGAACTGGTGCCTGATTGTCAATATTCATAGAAAGGCTTTTTGAAGAAACATCAAAACCAAATTTTTCTATCTTTGATGCAGTGATTACATCCACAGGATATTTGGTCCCATTAGTTGTTGCCATGAAATTATTTTGATTTACTGTCCTTACAACATAGCTTATCAACATATGCCCAATAGGCATTGTTATTGTACCGTTTTTGATATCATTTGGAATATTATTTACAGAAACAATGTCAGATCCAGGAGGCAGTACAACAGAGGATTCTAAATTAGTGCTGTTATAATCAATAGTTGTTACACCAGAGTTATTGTTTACAATATCTGCATCATATGTAAGGATAACATGAGAGGCGCCAAGCGTATCTATTCGAATAACATTTTGATTTTGAGAGGTTACAAGAACAGTGTTTTTTTCATCAGTTGCCAATATGTGAGAGATTTTTGGAGAAATTGCCTGAATATTAATGGTAGAAACAATTGTCCTAGGATTAATTTCCTCTATAACTCTAGCTTTGCTTGGCAGTACAACTATCTTGATACTCATTTCCTTGTATTCACCATATGCTAGGCCAATGGAAGAAAATAATGGAAATGCAACCAATAAAAGAAACAAAAACCAACCACACAGTTTCCAACTAACCATCACCTGTCAATCATTTATCAAATTTTTAAGCGTTCTTTAAATTTCAAGGTAGGTTATAAAATCAGATAGAGACTAGACCAAATGACGATGCCAGCGATTCAAACTCTGCATATTTTGACAAATACAGCATTCCTTTTTCTGTCAAAACATATGCCCTACTCTCACTATCGATTTGTACCGCATTAAGAAGACCGGTATTAAGAAGCTTGTTTACAAATCCCTGATATGTCTTGTAAGAGAGATTTGCCTTGGTTAGAAATCGTGATGCATTTGCACCTTCTCTTCCATATTCATGGGCAACCTCCAATATGTCACCTATGATTTGCAACGTGTTTCTGTAAGCCATTTGATTACTTGATACATATTTCACTAAATAGATAAAGAACCATTTCGAGGATCGGCTGGATTTTTTTCTCATGCAAAAAAAATTGTGCCTAATTTCTAGTTCGAACCATCGAACTACCACAATTTGGTCAAATTACAAAAGATTTTCAGAAAAACATAATTTAGAATCACACACATCAGATTTAAAACAAGAATTATTCAATATGTGAAAATTGTTGCCCGTACTAGCTGAAGGTCCTTGTTTTGTGAACCGTCTATCTAACTCTGTGTTGAATTGGAACTAGTCACAGTATTATCAGGTGGATTTTGAGATTGAGTAGAGTTATCTGGAAGATTTTGAGCTTGTGTAGAGTTGTCCTGATTATTTTGAGATTGCGTAGAGTTATCAGCCGGGTTTTGAGTCGGGGTAGAATTATCTGGAGGATTTTGAGCTTGTGTAGAGTTATCTTGTGGGCTAGGATTAAGCGAATCTTTTATGTCATTGAGAGATCCTGTTGCCTGGGATATTACCTGATTGGACTCGTCCAGATCTGAGGTAGAGGTTGCGTTTATAATCATAGAATATGCGCTGTCAAGCATTTGAGCTGCCTGACCTATATTGTCAAGCAAGTTTTGATTGCCCTGGGCCTGATTTTGTAATGAGCGGGCAAGAGATTTTCCATCTGTAATGTGTTGTATTAATGCAGGTGCACCATTGACTACATCATTCATGTTTGCTAAAAGTGAATCCACTTGGTCAAGTTCTTGTGAGGCCTCATCAGTCTGCCCGTTTGCAATCTTTTGTTTTATGTCATCTAGTAACTGGATTATCTGAGTAAACCCTAAAAATTGTATATTAACTGCATTTGCTTGTAATACACCAACTTGATGCTCAATTCTTGCAGATTCCTTTTGAAAGTTCACTAAACGCTGGTCATTGTACTGGTCTGCTACGTTTTGTAGTGAGCCTGTTTGGTTGGTTGTATCTATAATATCTTCAGTAGTTTTTGCGTTTTGTAATTTATCTAATGTTGCCTGAAGAGTGTCAATTGTTGATTGCGACAGCCCCAGCGATTTTGCATTATCTATCATTTGGGACAATGTGATTTGGGTATCTTTTAGAAATTGTGTCACCCTATCTGGTTGGTTTGATGCTGCCTGCATCTCCATCTCTGAATATATCTTGTCAAGCAAATCTTGTGCGGTAGATAGTTGCTCATTTGCAGAGGTGAGATCATTTGTGGCAACAAATCCAGTTGCCATCTTGATCGCCTTGTCATAATCTGAAAAATTAGCAGATATTCCATTTGCCAATGCAATTACCCTTATTTTTTTGGCATATGATTCGGAATCTGCAATATTTTGTAACAATACATCAGTATCATTTGATTGAGTGGTAAGGGGTTGTTGCGATGCCTCTATTACATTCTTGAATAGTTCCATGGCATGAAACGCATGTGTCTTTCCATCAGTAGTATTACTATTTAACGAGCCCAAAGCAGCCTGGTACTCAACAAGACCCTGAGAGTATTGAGATTGCACATCAGCCGTTGTATTAATTCCTGCATCTTGTAGTTGCGCAATCCTATCCTTGGCAGCCTGCTTGGACTGGTTTAGTATTGAAACAAGGTTGGAATTACCCCCATCTGTTGCCAATGCTACATTTGAGACTAGTGAACCTACCAGTAGCGTTGCTATAGTCATGTATGCCACTTTTGGGTTCATGATTGTGGATTCTTTACAGTCTATTTAAGCAACTATTTCGAACTGACAATTTTTTGTTCCTGAAATTTCCTTGTAAACAGGTTCGAAGATGCGAACCATTGGTTTTAACATGAAATTATCAATCAGTTTCTCTTTTTGCCATATTTTCTTTAATTTTGGCAATCTTTTCTTTTGATAGAACTCCAAGGGCTTCAAACAGATCAAGGCTGTCTATGGATTTTTGTATCACATAGTCATCAATCTCCTTTGAATAGGCATTGTCAGATACTCTGGCAGAGACTGTAGAGTGGTCCTCAACTGGTGCTGTTTCAGCCTTTGCAGACTCGGAGACCATAGGTCTTGTGAAAAGTGTTTCTTGCGATGACTTTGTTCTTCGCTTTTTGTACAAAATGGCAAACCCTGCTACCCCTCCTACCACCAGGGCTCCAAGTATTGCCATAGGCGTATAATCTACAGTCCAGTTTGCAGTAATTGTCATAGGACCTCCCATTACAACACTGGTAATGGGTTTGCTTTGATCTAAAACCTGTCCATTCCATCCTGAGAATACATGTCGTATTGGAAAGTCATCGCTAGAAATTGAAGATAAAGTAGCATTGGTACCAGAATCATACCAACCTGTTCCTGTAACATGGCCATATTCAGAGATCAGATTAAGATAGTACTGGGTTGAATATACGAAATTAATACTGTGACTACTAGATACATGGATTTGTGGAGTTGTAAATACACCAGATTCTAATCGTTGGATTTGTTGTGCATCTTCACCGTCATATGACCATCCCTTGAGTTGTTCTCGAGTATTTTTATCATCAGATTGTATGACATATGGAACTGAGATCTGCTCATCAGAATTGATATCAAACCAGTTGTCATTTGTAGGAGATGGTGGTGTAAATGAGACCGAGTCAATACCTACTATCTCTATTGGATATTGTATTGCTGCCAAAAATGTAACTTCATGGTTGGAATCTGTTGGCACATCAAGAGTAAAATTTCCACGTGCTACTCTTGGAATGTTCACATATGGTCCATTATCAATAGAATATGCTTGCAAGTTGTATCTGCTTGTTTGATCCCGCACCCAAGAATATTCCTGTGAAAGAGTATACTTTTCGCCATTACCAATATTGATAATATTAGATTGAAAAGTCTCATTTGCAAATTTTATTGTCAGATTGACAGTGGAATCTGCATAGGCTTGTTTTATGCAATCATGGCCAAAGACAGAAAATGATACGGTCAATAAAACAACACTTGCCAGATATGGCAATACAGTAAGAAGTTTTGTTTCCAAGGTTTACTTGCCTACCAATTCATCAAGATCATTGTACTTTGTTGTAATTTTTTTAGTTAGACGACCCAGATTATCATTAAGTTTATGCGACAATATCTCATATGTGCCCTTTTGAACATGACCAGAATCATAATCAGAATGTAGTTTCTTTAATGCCTCTACATGTCCTTCTTTTTTTGCGCGCAAGATAAAATAATCATCAGGTATGGGCCAACTTGTTCGAGGTATTTCAAAGACTTCACCTACTGGATCACTGGAATCCCCTCTGAAACTTTCAATCTTTTTTGTCTTTTGGAATCGATAACCTGTTAAAATGTACCTGACGTCATTTGGAGCGTATTTTAGCTTCTCAACCATACCACATTTTAGTAAGCTCTTCTCTATTGTGAGTCGTATAGTATCTTGCTTTGATTTATCCGAGATTGAAAATACATCCTGAGAAATCTCGGCAAGCTTGACTGGCCCCATCTTTTCAGACGTAAGTTTTGCAATACTGTAGATCAATTGTCGTGTAAGCATCCCTTGATTAGAACTTTCTAAATATTTGAAACACTCCTCTCTGAGACTTTTAATTTTGACTATTCTATTTACCAGATCTTCCTCGTTTACCAAATCATATCATCTCCATTGAATTATCATCTAACCTTAATTTTGTAGAGGAAATCAGTGTATGTAATTATTGCTGTACAAGTGATTTTAGGAATGTTTTATCAGATATCACCAGCTCAGGATAACAATTAAGCATCATCCCATTTGCAACTTTAAAGTATGATGGATTTTTACAGGAAGTGTTGTACTCCATTTTTGAATTATCGTATCTCCATCCAAATCCATTGACAACATCTCGAGTTGGATAGCTGTGTCCACGAACAAGGGTAGTCTGATTTGTGGCATAATTTACCTTGACTTCTGCATAAAGGGCATTTGGATATAGATAGATTACATTTGGATGCGATGTAATTGCGTCAAATTCTTTCTTTGTAACGTATTCGTTGTGTAAGATTATGACCCTTTTGTACTGTTTTAAAATGTCAGGATTTTTGTCAACGTCCACATCTGTCAAAGTATCAAATTTAAGAGAGCTTAACATTATGAATCCCATCCCACTTGAGACATAGCTTCCATAGATCGTTGATGGAATGGGAATTGTTAGGCACTTGGAATCACATATTTTCTTGTAATAGTCATAAAAGCCGTTGTTTCCATATGCAGCCTGGGTAAAAATCGGATACACTACTACAGTGTCTGACCGTGCAAAGACTTTTGGTTCCATGATTTGTGGATTTTTTGCTTTATTTTGAAGTTGAGTAAGCTGTGCAAGCGCAAAATTTTCTTGCAGTACAAGGGATATTACAATAATAGCCATCAATGTAACAGATGCGATTAGTTTTGATTGCATTGTAAAAACGACTTTGGCAAGAATAAAAAGGAATTTGGAAAATTGTTCTAGCACAAAACGGTTTTAAAAATTTCAAAATAGATTTACTATGGAACATTTTTCCAAACGCGTTATATTAAAAAATTTACGGTGTTCATCATGGAAAAAAAATTAGTAGCAAGCCTTGGCATCTTGGCACTAGTTGTAGGAGTCGCAGGCATGACATCAGGTCACTTTGCAGAAGCAAAAGGAATGCCCATCCACAACCCAAACTGGGCAAGCATTGTAGCGGATCCAACATCACAAAATGGACATGCCCCTGCTAGTGGCAGTACTACAAAGGTCACAAGTACTACAAA
>JAJPEA010000083.1 GCA_023252335.1 Nitrosotalea sp. | reverse complement strand
TTTTGTTTTATCCCTCAAAGTCTCCTATTTCTGTAGCCCATGTCGAGCCTGGATCAAAGATGTCACTGCGTACACCTGAACCATACTCGCCTGCAACCCAGACTTGGTTTGTATTTCCATCAAGGCCTGCACCAAAGTAATCGCCGTATCTGCATCCGTTGATACTCAGACAGCTAAAAAAGAGGTTCACAGGACCGCTTCCAGCTTGCACCACCTGCGGGGTCTCAAATGATTTAACAGGGTCACTTGACGCCTGATCTGTTATTTTTATGCCAGGATAGTTTGAAGATGACGAATAACCATAGACAAGCACTAGATTCCCACTGCTTGGAATCTGTCGTAGTGCAGGATAGAAAACGTACTTGCCTGCTTCACCATAGTCAAAATCTTGTTTTATTGACATGGTGCCAGTGTCTATCTCTACTAGATGCAGACATGACCTTGCACTAGTGTCACCTGTAGGGGTGCACATGTTATTGTGTGCAAGCCACAGGATTCCATTTGTCCAGACAGCATCTTGTACACGATAGTCTCCTGTATCTAGTCTGAATACAGAACCTTTCTGGACTGCACTAGGAGGGCTTGCAATTGATGAAACCTTGATGTTTTTTACTGAAAACGACACTAGATTTGGTGGAGCACCGTTTATAGAAAATAAATTAACAAAAGATCCTTGCTTGGTCTGCGATGTTGCTACCATGTATTGCGTTGTTGTACTGGTATCAGATTGTACCGGATGGATTGAAAAATAGTTGCTAAATGTCTTTGTGACATAGCCTGCCCCGGAACACTGTAGCATGTCACCTTTGTTGATAACCCAAAATTGAGCACCTTTAGCTTGTTGGGTAAGTGAAGAGAAAATATTTACAGAGACTGTAAGCTTGTCGTCGCTTGTACCTATGATTGGCTGGTCAAGTATGGTGGAGCTTGGTCCAGGTATGTTGTATATGCAGTAACCTCCTGTTGGGTCTGCTGTTGTAGATACTGCGACTAGAACGTTACTAGTTGATACATCAGTAATTGAGCTAAACCACCTGTTGCTTTGAGTGTCAAACAATACCTTTGGGTCTGAGACAAAATCAGAGCCTGTGCCAAAAAAGTTGGTAAGATCAAAAGGCCCGCGTATTACGGTTTCATTCTTGTCCCATATCTTGCCTTGCAGGTTGACCATCTCCATGACATCAGATGGTCCTGCAGCTACTTGGACATCTGGTGGTGTAAGGCTGTCGTAGGCAATACCGTTCATAGTACTAGAGTTGGAGGAAGAGGAATTAAAAGGAGACTTGGTATTTTCCAGGCGTGGGATATAGTGGGCTCTAATTTTTTGCGTGTCAACAATTGTAGCCATTGATTGGTTTAATGGTAACTTGGATGGTATTTCATTAATTCTGTAATATGGTATTGCTTTTTGAGTTGGTTTTTGCGTTGCGTGTGCAAGATCAAGATCCTTGACAATTTTTTTTCCTGCAGGATGAATTTGTCCCTGTCCATCCCATGGAGAATCGGCATGTGCTGGAACTAGGATGGAACCAAGTACTGGAGCAGATGCGACTAGGGATATCATAAAGACCAGACTTGGTATAGTACGGGACTTGATCATCATATACGGTACATCCTTTAGATTCTTAAGTCAGCCTCACTGCAGCAGCAAGTAACGTTTTTAGCTAGGATTTTTCTGGCACATTCATATATTTTTTTAAAATCTTTTGTTGAGCATTTTCAGGTTTCTTGCATATTATTTCATTACCTCAATTCATTTGTGGCTTATCATTTCCATCTTTCGTGATTACAGTCAGTTGACCTGTAGGAGGAGGACAGTTCTGCACAACAGAAGTTTTGATAGATGCAAGAAAATTAGAGTATGTATGACCATTTGAGTTTTTTATGAGACCATATTCATTGCTCAAGTTCAGATTTGCAACAAGATCGTTAGGTGCCCTAAGCTGGAAAAGCCCTATCAATGCAGGAGGCTGACCATTGATTAACGTATTTCTTGCTACACTAATCATATTGGATATATCTGATGCGTGGATAGTCACAGGTGGTGCTAGCGCAATTCTAGTTCGCGGGCCTGAAGGCATCTCAACTATACCCCACCTGCCACTAAAAGCATAATTGTTTTGTACATCGGTAAACTGATTTTGTACCTGCAACAGGGCTCCATTAAATCCACTAGTTAGGCTCTCAAATGGATTCACCCATTGATCTGGGTAAATGTCAAATCCCATTATGCTAATGTTAGCTGCCAATTGTTGGCTTGACGCAAAATTGTTAGAAAGTAAATTATCAAACGGCTTTATTGAAAACACCATACCTGTTTGTAACGCTCGTGGAATGACATATTGGGGTGATGGTTGATACACGTTGATTATTATTGGCTTGCCTGGGTCAAGAGCCTTTACTGTACTGGACCATAGATTTAACGCACTGGATGTCGTTTGCCAATCTACAACTTTTGTTAATATTCCACCATTGAATAACGATTTTAACATTGGATGTGTGTTTGGTTCATTATCTATCTGCCAAGACTGGACTCTATCTAGTGCTCCAAGTGTTTTGATTCTGTTGATGGTGTGATTGATAAATGCATTGGCTGCATTTGCATATGCGTATTGTTCATACGTTTGTCTAAAGATGTTGGTTCCTTTCTCAGCAATTTTTCCCGGAGGAGAATGTACACCTAGTATTACCATGGCATTCTTTCCCGAGGTAATCACATTGTTGAAATAATTATCAATGATAGTATCGTCATAATTTGGAACCCAGTTTCCGTTGCTGTCAAAAGAACCCTTGTCAACATCACTCCAGTATATGTCATTTCTTATTATCAGTGGATTTTGATTGGCATGAAGAGCACTGACTGCAACATCCAAATCATTTGATACTGTAGAAGGATAGGATTGAAAATGATATGTCATGGCATAGTTTGTACAAGTAGATGCCTGGGTTGTAGCAGAAGCCTCATGTGACTGCCAAAAATTAAACACTGCCATCTTATTCATGACGGTTTTAAGATAATCATATGTTGACATTAACCCGTTTGACGATCCTGATGTTGAGGCATGTAAAGACACAGGTGTAATTGTGGAAAGATTGGTAAAGACATCATAGTATGCACGGATTGGAATAGTTGTACCGTTTGTAAAAGTAAAGTAGGTTGCAACATCATACGTATTGGTAAAAAATGGAGATGATGAGGGAGTCGCAATATACGTCAAGTTTCCTGTTGAAGTTTGCACTGTTTGTGACGTGATGGTTGGCACTAGTATGTTAAGAAAAAATGAGTTTGATAGCTTGATATTGTTTGCAAATAGCGTAATGGTGCCATTATGCCAACCACTAGAGGTGTTTGGCGGAATCGATATTGTTATGGGAAGGTGTTGTAATGCATTTGCATCTATAGGCGTTTTTGGCGCTGTTATCAGTGCTCCTATCTGATTTGAAATCACTATCGAAGCACTTTGTATATTTGGGTTGCTTGTAAAGTTGAGTTGAATGGGTGCAAACGGTCTAGCCTGTATGTCAAGTGAAGGTGAAGTCCAAGTTATTTTTGGTCGATTAAAGGCAGAATCTTTGGAAATTACAGAGTCTTGCTTTATGACAATTGAATTTGCAATGAATGCCCCGGTTGCAACTGTATCTTTTTCCATATTTTCCAGTCCAAAGATGCCATAGATTCCAATCTGTTGTAGGTCATCATTTGAAGTAGCAAATGCGCTTTTAATCATACTTGCGTGGTCAAGGGTTTGTTGTGAAATATTCAGAAAGCTTGTCTGGATACTGGATTCCAGCAATACGATGATCAAAAAAATAGACAATACTTTTGCATTTAATTTCATTTAGTTTAGATTAGATCCTGTCTTTGCTAATAAGTCGTGTTTACTGTATAGCATGTAACATTCTTACTTGCCGACAAGTAACTGACCCTCAAAGATAAGAACTCTAGAATCTAGTAAATCAAACATCTCTTTTCCAGATTTTGGTTATAGTCATCATCCAAAAGAACTTCCATTCTAATCGCCCAAATATTCTCCCGTATGAAATTAGTTGTATTGATGTATGTATGCAATCGACACATACACAAGTTGTATATGAAATAATTTGTATACTAGTATCAAATTGACAACAGAAGCAAGAACAAATCACGATTCTAGGTGGCACAGACCTAATCTATATTGGACAGTAGCAGGCTTATTTTTGGTATTTTCAACCATAATGACAACATCAATCACAACATATGTACAATACACTACTCCGCCAAATAATAGTGGCATAGGATTAAATCTTCAAATTACTGCAACAGCGATTGCTCTCAGCATTCTTGCAGTTTTTTCAATAATAGGTGCAGTCAAACTGTTCACTAGAAGAAATCCAGTGACCCCATCAATAATAGCTCTATCGCTCTGGGCTTTTTTCTATTTTCTTTTGGTTGTTGGAGAAGCCCCTCTTAATTCTACAAATATTTCATACCATACATCCGGAGCCATTCTAGTTTGCCTAGATGCGGTCATGATTGTATTTGTCATCCAGGGGCGGAAGATGATGTACAAGAAAGATACTTCTAACTGACAACCAAGAGGTGGAAAAGTTGACATGTCGATCGTACAATAATTTCACACTTCTATATTCTCCCATTGTTTAGAACAAAAAACAATTCATTGCCTAGTCTGGATTAGAAATTTAATAAAATCTGAGAACAATTAATTCATAGTGACTAGTGGTAACAACGTTGGATGTAAACAAGATATTTGAGAATTGTCTAAAACCTTTGAGTTCAGAGTCGCTAACAGCAACCACCGTTGCAATGTACTTGTCTTCACCATTTGCAATCTATTGCAACAAGTTTGTACCTGAAAATGAAAAAGATACCAAAAGTGAATATCAACAATTATTGTTTGAGCGTGGAAACGAACACGAAACACAGACTGTACAGGCAAAATACCCAGACATGGAACCCATTTCATTTGCCACACCCCAAGAGGGTTTCAAGATGGTTTTGGAATCAATGGCCAAGGGCTCAAAGGTCATGCATGGGATGCCAGTTTTTTACCTGCCCGAAGGCCTTGTAGGGTACGCAGATATCATTGAAAAATCAACTTCTGGTGGTTCTGTCTTTGGTGGACACCACTATACAGTCAAGGAAATAAAACTTGCAAAGAACATACGAGATGACCACATAATCCAGGGCGCATTTTACAATTACATGCTAGGAAAGATTCAAGGTGTTACGCCTCAAACATTTTACATCATAAATCGTGATGGTGAAGAACTTGCATGCAAATACAGCGAGTATGAGGGATTGTTACTTGACGCAATCGAGGGGACAAGAAAGATACTCCAGGGCGAGCCTGTCTCGCCAACATATGGCAGCTGCAAGTTTCCATGGGAAAATTATTGCAACAAGATGGCAGAAGCAACAAAGGACATTTCTCTTGTTGGAGGAATATCGTTAAAGACAAAAAACAAGCTAGCCCAGAATGGATTTCAGACACTTGATGACCTTGCTTGCGCAGATATGAACGAGCTTTTAAAAATAAAAGGTGTTGGTGGAAAAACTGCATCAAAGTTTGTGTACACTGCTAGAGCAATCCAGTCACAAAAGCCCATAATAAAAGACAAGAACGCAATTTCATTTCCTAATTGTAAAGTTGAAATGTTTTTGGACCTTGAGGGAATTGATCCTTCAACAGCTGGAGATGAGCTAGTCCAGATGGATTATCTCATTGGAGTTTTGATTAGAGTGGATTCAAAAGAAAAGTATCTTCCGTTTGTTAGCCAAGACTTGGATCATGAAAAAGAGATGCTTGTTGAATTTTTAGAGTTTGTAAAAAAGCAGCAAGACTATGTCATTTATCACTACCATCATTACGAAAGGGTTCATTTGGATAAGATGATGGAAAAATATGAAATTGACGAGAAAACCCGACACCTGGTATTTGATAACATGATCGACATTCACAAGATTGCAACTGATTCTGTATATTTTCCCACATATGGAACTGGTCTAAAGCCTGTGGCCAAGTTTCTTGGGTTTAGCTGGAGACACAAAGGTGTGGATGCCACAGAATCAATTGCAATGTACTTGGATTATGTTGCAAATCCAAAGGAGAACAAGAATAAGCTTGATCCTATTTTGGATTACAACGAGGACGACTGTATTGCAACGCGAGTTGTCAAGGATTGGTTAGATGGAATTCGTGTCAAGTGAAAGAGTGTACAGCGTACCTAATATCCCAGATAGTAAATGGCCATCCCTTGGCAGACGGCAATAAAAGGACGGCGGCGTTTTTAGGGGAACTCTTCCTTCGTATCAACGGTTTCAGGATGGTAGCTACAGACGACGAATTCTTGTCTGCGCTGGTGGATTTGGCCTCGGGTAAAATCTCGGAAAGGGATATTAGGAAATGGATACATGAGAATATTGGGTAAGATTATGCAAAAAGCCACAAAGGAACAGAAGGGCAAGAAAGTTCAGGAATTGGCAGAAGATCTGTTAAAGGAAAGAAAGAACTTGTACAACAAATTGGCTAAAAAATAACATCAACATCAATTGCATTTTTGTACACTCCCCTTGTTAAATCCATTTTAAACTAGGTAAAACCTTGATTAAATTCGTGGCCTTCTCTATTTGTTGCAACACATCCTGACACCCATCAAAAGCATCAAAGAGTGTACTCTCGCTTCACGTGAGGTATCATTAGACAATGCGACTACATGTACGGTGATATCTTCAGTGGGAGATTTATTTTTCTGCATCATTAAAATTGATTTTGCAAATTGGTCATCTTAAAACATGCGCATGGTTTTGGTTTTTGGCCCAGGTCACAAAATAAATAGGAATGCAAGACTCGTTAACCCATGTCACAAATTCAAACATCCATTGAGATTAACGCCTTGCAAAGCATCAAAGAAGCAGAGAGATAGTCAAGATGAGCATAATCACAGTAGACATGATCAATTATGCACTGGTTGCAATCCTGACCGCAATATCAGTGACATGGGTACTCTTGATAAGATCAATGCTGATAACCTTCCGCGATTCGCCTTTTCTTGACAGGTTTACTCCAAGGCCCCACCACAATCCCAAAGTCTCCGTCATAATACCTGCAAGAAACGAGGAGGGGTTCATCGAGCGGTGTTTGGGATCATTGGTCAACCAAGACTATGAAAATTATGAGATTGTTGCAATCGATGACGGATCAGAGGACAGGACGGGCGAGATGATCAAAAAGATTGCACAAGACCACCCCAAGGTCAAGTATGTCCTTGCAGGCCCAAAACCTGAAAAATGGATGGGAAAGAGCTGGGCCTGCGTGGAAGGATACAGGAAAGCATCAGGCGAACTTTTGCTATTTACAGATGCAGATACGACTCATTCCAAAAATACCATATCCCTTTCAGTCTCACACCTCCTAAGCGAGGACTTGGACGCCTTGACTGTAATACCAAGGATGCTCTGCTTGGATTGGTGGACAAAGATAACATTGCCGGTCCTGTTCACGTGTTTGCACACAAGGTTTTCCGCAATCAGGGTAAACGACCCTTCAAAAAAGACGGGCTATTTCTTTGGTAGCTTCTTTATCATAAGACGGGAGACATATTCCAAGGTCGGCACTCATGAGGGCGTAAAAGGCGAGTTAGTCGAAGACGGGGCACTGGGCAAAAAGGTAAAGGAGTCGGGATACAAGATAAAGATGGTAAGAGGGGAGCACCTTGTTGAGGCAATCTGGGCAAGGGACGTGGTCACGCTCTGGCATGCATTAAAGCGCCTAATGACGCCATTGTATATACAATCCGCAACTATTGCGTTGGGAGTTTTTGTTGCGGTGCTGTTTTTGCTGTTCATGCCGTTTCCGATACTTGTCTATGCTACAGTCTTTGAGCCTGCGTCGCAATCATTTGCGGTTTTATTTATGGCATCCCTTGTTACATCAGGGCTTGTGTATCTTGCAAGCTTGGTCGATGCAGTCAAGGGACTTGGACTTGCTGGAAGGTATGCGCTTGGTGCGCCACTTGGAGGTGCCATCATAGTTAGCGGATTTGCAAGCGGGATCAAGAACGCAAAGAGCAGCCGTGCAGTAACATGGAGGGGCAGGACGTATTCTGTGGCAGATACAGTTCAAAACCCCGTCAACTTTTAAGACGCGCGCATATGCAGGCCATCGTTTCCCCCTGTCATCAGAAGTCCCATTCAGCTGTTCTGCAAGATTATGTTCTCAAGATCCTCTGGCTTTTCCACTATATAGTCTGGCTTTGACTTTTCGAGTGCGGCCTTTGTGTTATATCCCCAGGTAACCCCTATTACCC
>JAJPEA010000004.1 GCA_023252335.1 Nitrosotalea sp. | reverse complement strand
TCCTTTGCACCATCCATTATCTCAAGTGCGGAATGGCTCCCAAGTGCACCAATTGTTAGTTCAGAATAGTCATTTACAATATTGATAATGTCAGATTTTTTTATCACGTCGTATCTATTTTACTTGGGTAAAAAAGCGTTATCCAAGTAAATATGATCATTTCTTAAGAATAATCATGCGGCAAAAATGGAATTAAATTTTTGGGAAAAAACTACTTGAGGTCTTCTTTGTCTTTGAAATCTTTGAGCTCTTTTTCTGATTCTAATCTGCCTTTCTCATACTCGCCTTTTGCCTTTCCAAACGTTTTTGCAAGTTCAGGGATCTTTTTGGCACCAAATATCAAAACCCCTATTATTACTACTGCAATTATTACATTTTCGTATGCCATTAGTGGCTTAAATGCGGCAGATCAAGATTTAAGTGTTCCAATATTTTTTGCCTGCCTTTCAGATACTATCATACCTATTAGATACAATACGATCATTGGTCCTGCAACAAACCACATTGTAACTCCGCTACCGTCTGGCGTAATTGCAGCACCTAGTATGACCATTGCAATAATTGCATATCTGATGTTATTTCTCCAAAATTTTGGGTCAATTAGTCCAGATGCGGTAAGTGCGTACATTATCAGAGGTAGCTGAAATGACACTCCAAATGCAAGAATAAACTGGAGTACAAATGTGATAAAATCCATTATGTTCAATAATGTGAGCAATTCTGCAGACTGTCCATATGTGTAAAGAAATGCCAGGACGTATGGGGTGACAAAAAAATATGAAAACAAGCCTCCTATTGTGAATAGAATAATGCTTGGAATTGTTATGTTTCTAATTATCTGGATCTCTTTTCTATGTAGTGCCGGGGCCAAAAATCCCACAAACTCTTTGATTATGATGGGCATTGCAAATACAATTCCAAGCAATATTGCAATATAAAACTGGGAAAAAAATGCTTCACCAGGAGCTGCTTGAAACAATTTTACTGTGGATGGCACCAAGTGATGCTTCATTGATACTGTCAATTGTGCTGCCATGTTGTCAAATGGACTAAATGTTGGATAGTACAACTTGATTCCTTCGTACATAAATGACGTAAGATGAAAACTAAGGATGAAAAATGAAATAATTGCTATTGCAATAACTGATCTGAATACTCTTTTTCGTAAATCTTCAAGATGCTGGCTTATGGTCATTGACTTGTCCATTGTAGATTATAAAATGGACAGATCTGTATTAATAGTATTTTTTCTACAGCCCTGGAATTGGAAGTATCTTGCTTGAGGGCAGGTTGCTCTTCTCTTGTTCTGGAACGGTAAAGTTTTCAAGCTCTATTGTAAGTTCTGTGCTTACCTCAAAATTATCGCCAAGCTGGACTGCAAGATCTGCAATCTCTTTTGGTAAGTATATTTCCCGTGAACCCTTTAGAAATATTCTAGAGCCTTTTTCTGCTGGGTCTCCACCAAACTTTTCCTTGAGGAATTTTGTTAGTTTGTCTACCTCTTCTTTTTCTATCATGTTGTGATAAAATACAACGCCTTTGATTAGGTCGTAATCCCATGGTGTTCCATTTCTATAAGAGTATACTCCAAAGACTGCGCCCTTGTCGTCTTTTGGGCATTTTATTTCCCAGATCAATACTTTTTTTGGGTCATATTCTGCTTTTCTCACGTCATCTACAGTGAGTTTCCAATATCTCAAGCGACTCATGTTATAATCAATCGATGAATATTCACCGTTAATGAGCCTTACTAGACACAAACTATGGTGTATCGGGTGGTTTGTGTTCTTGTAATTTGATATTTTTAATAATTTTTGTTCAAATATGTCTGAGACTAATTTCTTGGATCAAAACTAGGCTCTTTTTTATATTGTTGATATGATGTGCAATGCTAAGCGACAATGGGTAAAACATTTGATTCTAGTACCAGTTTGCACTTAATCACTGGAAGTAAATCATCTTGAGTGTAAAGTTTCTACAACTCAAAACAATATACATTTTAGGAATAATACTTGCACTGTCTGGTTTTACACATATTTGGAATGCTGTAGGATTTCCAGATATTTTCTATGATGAGGGAGTCTACATGGAAAGGGCAATGCATGTGCTAAATGGTCTTGGATTGCAAGACAGGTATTTCCACGATCACCCGTATTTTGGCCAAATTTTTCTTGCATCAATCTTTGGCCTGATTGGGTTCCCAAATTCATGGCATACCTCAACTGACCCCGATTTCATAGCATCGCTTTACCTTGTACCTAGACTTGTCATGGGATTGTTGGCAGTTTTGGATACATTTCTTGTCTATCAAATTGCTGATACAAAATATGGAAAAAAAATTGCTCTAGCATCGTCTCTCTTGTTTGCAGTAATGCCAATTACTTGGATTATGAGAAGAATACTGCTAGATTCTATACTGTTACCGTTTCTTTTGACATCGATACTGTTTGCATTAAAAACTAAAGATTCTAAAAACAAGTACGTATTGGCGTCTTTTTCAGGAATTTGTCTTGGTGTTGCCATCTTTACAAAGATTCCTGTCTTTACAATGATTCCATTGGTTGCAGGTCTTGTGTATTTCTATACTGGAAAAAACATCAAAGCACTCACATTGTTATTGATTCCAGTAGTTTTGATACCTCTGATATGGCCACTTCAGGCAATAAGCGTACACCAGTTTGATGTATGGATGAGAGATGTCATTGGGCAGACACAAAGACCAAGTTTTGGATTGCCATACATATCATTAGTTTTTTTCAAGCTTGACCCAGTTCTATTTGTTCTTGGAATTGCTGGAACTATATTTGCAATTGTACGTAAACACTATTTTATTTTATTTTGGTTTTCTCCGTTTGTGATTTTTCTACTCTTGATTGGATATAATCAATATTTTTACTGGATTCCAGTATTACCAGTATTTTGCATATCTGCATCAATACTACTCGTGGATATCTTGGGACGTGTCAACAAAAGAAATCTCAGTGTCTTATCCTTTGCAGTGGTATCGGGGATTGCTATATTTGGTTTGGCAAGTACCATTCTTATCATCAGTGTAAATGTAACACACTCTGAATTTCAGACAATGTCATTTATTTTACAAAATGTAAACGACACTGATACTACGGTGCTTGCCAATCCATCGTACGAGTGGATTTTACACTATGTGTTTCATAAAAATAATACGCCAAATGATTATTCGTTTGTACTGTTTAATCATCTAAAGACTGGAAAAATACTACTTGTGGCTGGTCCACACTTTTTGATAGATCTAGGAAGGGGAAAACAATTACAGCAAATCTATAATGATTCTAAAACAATAGCTACATTTGATGAAAACCTGTCAAAGTATGACATGTCTACATATCCATATTCTAACATAAAGATGAACACTGATGGGGAAGATATCCAAGTTAAAATAAAATGAGTCTTAATCGTGATTTCTTGTACTATATTTCAAGATAGCAGAAAATATACGTCAGTCTTTTAAACAAGTTTGAGATCGTACACTTCAAGGCCATGAACTTTGTATGTTATATGGTTTGGGAATCTACTCGTGGTATGAGTAACATTGTTCCTGAACATTGTGTATCAAATCTTTATTTGTTGAGTGTGGGAGTTCATGTGAAATGAATCTGAGAGTTTTACTCTTTGTATCTATTGCAGCTGTACTGGTTTTTCCTCAATATGCTTTCTCAATAGGGACTGACTCGAACAGTTCTAGTACCGTTGTGTTTACTGGCTCAAATTCCACTGTTGTATCTCCAACAACCCCTGTGATTGATTCTACCTCTAGCACAATCACATCAAATTCTGGTACTGTGAACCAAGGCTCTTCAGCATCACTTGGTGTGAGAGTCGTGGACACATCGACCCTACCAACTATTGTATCAGGCTCTGTAACTTGGAGCGATGGAAACTTGGGTGGTACATTTAATCCATCTTCTTGCACACTTTCATCTGGAACATGTACTGTATCATACACTCCACCTGCAAATTATGATGGTACGATAACCATATCAACTAGCTATGCTGGAGACAGCACACACACTGGCAGTACTGGTACCCTGACCTTGACTGTACCTGCTAAACATAATGTTACAACTACAATCACATCTACTACAAGCACAGGATCTCAAGTGCAGTTCACCGCAACACTTGCAGATACATCCAGTCCGCAAACCCCTCCAACTGGAATTGTAACTTGGAATGATGGCAACATTGGAGGCACATTTAGTTCATCTTCCTGCACTCTTTCATCTGGAGTCTGTACAGTATTTTACACTCCGCCTGCAAATTATGTAAACAATATATCGATATCAACTAATTTTCAAAGTGGCAACTCATCTTCTACCAGTACTGGAACATTTACTTTGTTGGCACACACCCTATCAAACACTAGTACCACAGTAATACCAAGTGTCGTTACAGTAAATCAAGGATCGCAGGTGCAGTTTACTGCCAAAGTGGATGATGCCTCTAACTTGCCAACAATTCAAACTGGAACTGTAACTTGGAGCGATGGTAACATTGGAGGCACGTTTAGTTCATCAACATGTATGATTGTATCTGGAACATGTACCGTATCTTACACTCCCCCTACATCCACATCTGCATCTAGCCAGGTTACAATTACTGCTACATATGGTACAAACAATGAATATTCTGGCAGTACTGGAACATCTATTTTGACAGTAAATTCTCTACCAAGTACCACTACAACTGTAACACCAAACACTGAAACAATAAACCAAGGATCTCATGTACAGTTTACAGTCACAGTGACTGGCACCAGTTCACAAACCCCTCCAACTGGAACTGTAACTTGGAGCGATGGAAACTTGGGTGGTACATTTAATCCATCTTCCTGTATTCTCTCATCAGGAACCTGTGTATCTTCATACACCCCACTTGGAAATTATAGCGGTAAAATAACTATAACCACTAGCTATGGCGGAGATACTGCCAATTCTGGCAGTACCGGCACATCTACTTTGACTGTAAATGCATTACATAATACTGTGACCACTGTTACACCAAATACTGCTACTGTGGCACAAGGATCAAAGGTACAATTCACCGCAACACTTGCAGATTCTTCCATCTCATCAATTGTAACTGGAACTGTATCATGGAGTGACGGTAGCGCAGGAGGTTCATTCGACAATACTTCATGCACACTTTCATCCAATACATGTGCTGTGTACTATACTCCGTCTGCATATTCAACAAATGCAGTGACAATTACTGCTACGTATGGTGGTGATAGTACCCACTCTGGCAGCATTGGTACTGCCAAATCCACAGTAATTGTACTTCCATCCTCGCTTTCGCTTAACACTGATCAAACGTATTACGCATATGGAGATGTAGTTACACTCTCTGTGTTTCTTCCAGG
The DNA here is from genome assembly GCA_023252335.1 of Nitrosotalea sp. Lineage (GTDB taxonomy): Archaea > Thermoproteota > Nitrososphaeria > Nitrososphaerales > Nitrosopumilaceae > Nitrosotalea. Next base: position 24,969 of record JAJPEA010000004.1, on the reverse strand, counting down.
ACAGAGTCTGCAAAACATTGCTGTCGGAGTATCAAATCCAAGCGGAGACAATATCATATCAAGAACAATAACTACTGACGAAAATGGTACGGGCTCTTTACAATTCAAGATACCTAGTACATATCAGACTGGTGTCTACCAAGATACTGTAAATGCAATTGTTGATGGTAGAAATTATACCAACTCGACCGAGTTTAATGTAATAAAAACACGCGGTGTTACAATAGACTCGGTACAAATCACAAACCAGCAAGGAAATCCAGTGTCAATTCTACCACAGGGTCAAAATGGATTTGTCAAGGTTTCTCTTTCATCTGGAGAAAAAATGCCTGCACTCTTGACACTTAATCTCTTTGACGCAAACCAAAGTAGCCTTGGTACAACATCTATCAAATCTGTCCTAAATCCTGGAACCTCTCAAATGACTCTCTCATTTTTCATACCCGCTAATGTTCAAGTAGGAGTGGCAAATGTTTTCACCGATGTGTATTCGGACTGGCCAAATAATGGTGGAACACCACTTACCCCCGAATCTTGCCTTGCAACAGATCTTCAGAATGTATCCACGCTTCCTGCATCATATGTTGCATCTGCACCACATAGCTGTACAAGCTCTAGCGGAGCCTTTGGAGTTGGAAATGCAATATCTACTGCAATGACAAACAACCAAGCTGAAGTCACACTTGGAGTTGCAATTCAAAATGATTCTATGACATTTATGAGTCCTACCCAGGCCCATCTTCTTGCACTTGCATATGAAAACAACACTGGGAAAAACACTGCAAACAATTCTGTAGGAACAGTAAATGTAAGTCTTGACAGTCTTGGTTCTAATGGAACAAATGTTGGTAATGCAATCAAAGTTGGACCTGCACAATTTACCACCTTGGCAGGCCCTGATCTTCAAAACAATCCTCTTGCGCTAAAAATTTTACAGGAGATTCAACAATCAAAGAAACAAGTTGCAAACATACTTGGAAACCAGACTGCGGCACAGCTTGATCAACAATTGATTCTGCAACAGCGACAAGCAGCAGCCAGTCAACTCAAACAAGACTTGACTACGCTTGCAACAGCAAGTGCATCTACCACACCTGATGCGGCATATGCTAGTTTTCTTGCAACTATAAGTGATAACCGAACTCAATCTGTATTTCAAGATGAATTTAATTTCATGAAACAAAGAGTTGCGGTTGCAAATACTGCCATGGAATCTGTTCTTAATAATGGTGGAAGTTTGGCCCAAGCGCTTGTAACCTTTAACCAATACGCAACCGTAAACCATGTTCAAATGGTTAGCCTAAACAATGAACTAAATGTTGAGTATGGCCTTGCAAACAGCAAAATACAATCTTGCTTTAATAGTGCAGGACAGCTAACCGTAGTCAACGGCGTAAATCAATGTATCTCAGATATTGAAAACAACTCTACTGGACCTACTGGAATTTCTATCGTATCAGTCCAGCCTACAGATGAACAAGGAAATCCAATATCATTAATCGCAAGAGGACAAACAGGATATGTCAAAGTGGTAATTGATTCTACTGTGAACACACAGTCTCTTATAGCAGTAAATCTCTTTGATTCTAACGTAAGCAGTCTTGGTACTGTGTCTGCCCAGTATACGCTAAATCCGGGACAATCTGAAGTAATTCTACCTTATTACGTTCCTGCTCAATCTGGAGCTGGACTTGCTAGCGTCTATGCAAATGTATTTACTGATTGGCCAAACAAGGGAGGAGTACCACAATCAAATGAACTATCATACTTTGTCGGCCTTTCATAGGAAAAATCATCAGAGCTTTCTATTTCTTGCAGTGGTTGGTTTGCTAGCATTGCCTGGCGTGTTGAATTCCTTTGCTCAGGTGGAACAATCAATTGTGATTACTACAAACAAGAATAGCTATCTGCCTGGTGATACTGTTACACTAAATGGCACTGTATTGGGTCAACCAAATGCGCTTGTTGCTCTACAAATAAAAGATTCGTCTGGAAACTTGATATTAATCAGAACTGTACCCTCTGACCAAAACGGGAACTTTATGCTCCAGTTCAAGATTCCTCCTACTGCAACATCTGGTAACTTTAACATTATAGCCAGTGCCAAAGTAAATGGATTTGTCGTTACACAAACCAAGACCATGACTGCCACCGTTCCTGAGTTTGGTCAACTTGCAATGCCTTTGTTTGGAGTGTCGTTTATTATGATTCTTAGTCTGTTTACCTTTTCAGCCAAGTTAAGAAATCATATCTAGCATAAAATCTATTACAGACATTACTATTACTAGTACATGAATTTTGGCCTTTGTTTTATGTGTAATAGACATCGAGAACTTGGAGCATACTATTCAGCAAAACACAAAAAGACAATTGAAATTTGTTTAGATTGCCATAAATCAAAACCGCTTGATTGAATCAGAAAAAAATTGGAAAGTTTTGTTAACCGTATGTCTTTCCACAGGTACTGCACTGCCAATGTTTTGATGTTACAGTCCATTGGTGTTTGTGTTGTGATTTGATCATGTTCTTTCTTATATTAGATATACAAAGGTAAGCATATAAGTTAGAAAGTGATAGTATAGTTATCAAGGGAGTAGATGGTAAGTTGAAAGAAGAAGAGTGCAAGGTTCTCCTTGAATCTTTGAAGGCCTGTCCTATTGATAATACTTTTAAAATTATTGGAAAAAAATTCACGGTCCATATTTTGCGTAACATGACAAAATTAGGTCAGAATAGATTCAATCAATTCTTGGATTCTGTAGAAGGGATAAATCCAAAGACCTTGTCTGCAAGGCTGCGCGAGATGGAAAAAAACGGTATAATTGAAAAGAAAATCTATGCTGGCACGCCTGTAAAAATTGAATATGCCATCACGAAAAAAGGCTTGGCTCTAAACCCTATATTGGAATCAATGGCCGTCTTTTCCATGCAGTATTGTCCTCAGGATATATTCAAGGATGGCAAACCCAGGCTCTTAAAAGAGATCTATTCGATGCCTCAAGAAATTGCATGATTGGCACTGATTTTTACGCATGATCTAGATTACTACAAGTTAATCTGGTATACCTGCGGTCACTGGATATTTTAAATACTTTCCAGTGTATAGTAACTATACAAATGATATCTAGTAAACAAAAACTTGTAATTGAAAAAGGAAAAACATGTTTGCATGATGGCAAGTCACATGGGCCATTTGTGACTGACAGCATGCGAGGAGAAATCTTGTGTGCTAGATGTGGTGCAGTCCTTGCAGACAAGGTGGAGGACTATGGACCTGAACAAAGATCATTTTCGGTGGATGATTACAATAATAGTACAAGAACCGGACTTGGTTCTGCATTATCAATTCATGACAAGGGGTTGTCTACTATAATTGGAAACACAGACCGTGATGCGTCTGGCAATTCGATATCTACATACATGAAGTATACCTTCAACAGGTTACGAACATGGGATAGTCGTAGCAAATCAACTTCTACTGAAAGAAATCTGCGTTCTGCATTTGTCATAATGGGCGCAATCCAATCAAAGATTGATATCTCTGATGCAGTAGTAGAGCGTGCTGCGTATTTGTATAGAAAAGCATTGACAAAAAATATCATTAGGGGAAGAACAATCTCTGGAACGATTCTTTCTGCGTTGTATGTGGCATGCAGAGAAGCCGGAGTACCAAGAACTCTACAAGATATTTCTAGTGCAGGAAATATTTCATTCAAGAATCTATCCAGGCACTATAGAGTGTTTGTCAAGGCATTAGAATTGCAAGTTGATTCGTTAAATCCGTCAGAATTTGTCACAAAGATAGGAACTTTGGTGGGTCTTAGCGAAAAGGCACAAAGAGATGCACTTGGCATAATTGAATCTGCCAAGAAAAAAGGCATTGCCGATGGGAAAAACCCGCTATCGCTTGCAGCAACTGCGTTATTTGTCTCTGCAGTGATGAATGGAGAAAAGGCAACCCAGGACCAGATAGCAAAGGCCTCTGGTATTAGCAGCGTGACTATACGCAATGTTGCCAAGGTGTTCCGAAAAAAGATGGAAATTGAGAAATAATGAGCATAGAGATAATCAAGTCAGGCGAGCACTATGAAAACAAGACCGACTGGCTTCGAACATTTCATCATTTTTCATTTGCAGACTATCAAAACCCAGACAAGATGAATTTTGGACCATTACGTGTATTCAATGACGATGAAATCAAGCCTGGCACTGGATTTGATTTTCATCATCACAGGGACATGGAGATTGTAACATATGTCATAGATGGAGAATTAGAACACAAGGACAATCAAGGGAATCATGGCGTGATATATCCAGGCGAAGTACAAAGAATGACTGCAGGATCAGGGATAATGCATGCTGAATCAAATCCTTCTAAAGACAAATCCCTGAGGCTGCTACAAATGTGGGTATTTGCAAATAGGAAAAATCTTGCACCATCTTGGGAACAAAAAAAGTTTACAAAAAAAGAAAGGATAAACAAGCTAGTACCAGTAGTTGTATCTGAAAATAACCCTGACACTAGTGCATTACATTTGCACCAGGATGCTACCTTTTACTTGTCCACACTGACTGCTGGCAATCAAGTGCAACACAAGTTGGCACCTGGAAGAAAATCTTACTTGTTTGTAATAGATGGCAAAATAAAACTAGGAAATAATACCATGCAAACAAGGGATGCTGCAATGATATCACAAGAAAGTGATATCGTAATACGTGCCGAAGCGCCAACGGAATTGATCTTAATTGATCTGCCAGAAAAATATGCAGTCAATATATAAAATTCGCGATTCTTTCTAAAAATCATTTTGCAAGCAACATGAGATTTATAACAATTTAATCAAGTTAAAACAATGCAGTACAAGTGGATAGCGCTAACCAATACGACAATATGCATATTGATGGCATCCCTTGACGCTAACATCCTCATCATAGCTCTACCCAGACTTGTACCAGATCTGCATGTTTCCCTGATTGAAACAATATGGATAATTCTCTCATATGGCCTTGTTACATCATCTGTTCTTCTCAGCTTTGGCAGACTGGCAGATATGTTTGGCAGGGTCAAACTCTACAACTTTGGCCTGGTATTATTTACTATAGCATCTTTTCTATGCAGTCTTGCGCAAACTGGGCCTGAGCTTATACTGTTTAGGATACTCCAAGCATTTGGGGCTGCATTTCTTTTCTCCAACAGTGCTGCCATCTTGACTGATGCCTTTGATGAAAAAGAGCGAGGCAAAGCCCTTGGTCTAAATCAGGTATCCATTGTGATTGGCTCTGCACTTGGCCTAGTGCTTGGCGGCATTTTGACTGAAACACTTGGCTGGCGAGCAATATTTTGGGTCAATATCCCGATAGGAGTTTTTGCAATTGTCTGGTCTAAAACAAAACTTAGGGAACTTGGAACCATCGTAAAAGGCAAGATAGACTGGACTGGAAATCTAGTTCTTGTTGTGGGTCTAGTTATGATAATGCTTGGAATAACTTTTGGTTCTCTGCAGGTTATACCTTCTTTTGTTGCAATATTTCTCTTGGCTGGAGGATTTTGTATGCTGGTATTGTTTGGGTATGTTGAATCCAAAGTAAAAGAGCCAATGTTTGATCTATCTCTTTTCAAGATTAGATTTTTTTCTGCAGGAAATATCACCATATTCCTAAATGCGCTTGCAAGAGGTGCGTTGGTACTGATAATGGCATTTTACTTGCAGGGGCCATCAATGAAACTCAACCCGTTCACAGCTGGTCTTTACCTGATACCTGTATCTTTTACAATTGCAACATTTGGGCCAATAAGTGGTTGGCTATCTGACAAGTATGGTCCAAGACTACTCACTGTACTTGGATTGCTAGTGTCTGCAGTTGGGTTTTTGATATTGTCACAGATTAGGCCTACTACAAACTTTAATGATTTAGTTTTACCACTCTCGCTAGTGGGTGCAGGAATGGGGCTCTTTGCATCCCCGAATAGATCGTCGATAATGAATTCAGTTCCTCCTCAAAGACGTGGAGTCGCAGCAGGAATGAGCACGACTCTGGTAACACTTGGGAATATAATCAGTCTTGGATTGTCATTTGCACTGCTTGCTAGTACCGTCCCATTGTATGAACTGGAATCAATTTTTCTTGGTTCGTCTAGTAACCTAAGTCATGAATCTGCAATACCGAGTTTTATCAAATCAATTCATTTGATATTTTTCATCTCTACATTTGTCTTGATTGTATCCATTATTCCTGCTATAATACAGCGCTCTCAAAAGGAACATGTGATATACTAGAGACATTTTTGGTTTTTACAAAACCTAGCGTTCTTTGCTTTTGAAGCTGCGATAAATCCAGCGCTAGACATAAAGAACCTTGTCTGGATATCATTGACAGATGCATTCAAAAAAAATCAATGTTTTTGAAGAAATGACATTAAAGATAGAAAATGAATTTCCGCAATGCTCTAGAATTCATGTCCAATGGGAGTTTGTGTTGACTGACAAAAAAACTGGCGAAACAAAAAACACCAAGAAATTCCAAATATTGGCAATTCAGAATGAGGCTGAAAAGTACAAACACATTGGAATAATAATTTCTGAATTGAGTAACGAGTATGCCCAACTTCCTGACTTGGTAGAGAAATTTTTGTTGGAGATTGAAAAACACGCCAAAACAGGCATTGCTGATGCCTCAAATAGTACAAAAATACGCAATGTATCTGGATTAGAGTTTACAAGAAATGTCTACTTGTATACTGACAAGCTTCTAGTATCTGAAGATGTGTTGCAAAAACACTTTAAAAAACATGATTTAATTTTACAAATTAGATCCACTAAACATAATCTGTTAAACTGAGCCAGTATTTTGGCACACTTTTTGTCTCATGATATCACATCTATCAACAACATCAATAAAGACTAAATATTCGATGGTAAAAATCGAGTGCATGGAAGTCATTCCTGCAGGACGCCTTGAACTCTTGTCTGAGATGGAAGAAAAATACGAAAAAAAAGACAAGGAATATTTTGTTGGCTTGTTAGATGACAAGGATTTTGTGATAAGATGCAGGGCAGTCTGCATTCTTGTTGACATGGGTGGAGAAGATGTTGTACCACATGTTGCAAGTGTATTGAAAAATGACGCAAACGAATTGGTAAGACACGAGGCTGCATTTTCTTTGGGTCAAATGTGCTTACGAAGTGGAATAAAACCACTAGAGGATGCAACACGAAACGATCCTAGCCTATTTGTCAGACACGAGGCTGCTGTTGCACTTGGGGTGATTGGCTCTCAAGACGCAAAGGAGACATTACAAAAAGCCCTAGAAGATTCAAGTGAGCAGGTTAGAGACTCGGCAGTAGTTGCACTGTCAAATCTAAAATTCATGGAGAGTCTGTCCAAGAATGAAAAGTTTGCCAAGATGACTGGCGGCTAGATTGGTGTAACTATAGTTCCTTCTGGTGTAGACTTGAAATCATAGATTGCATCAATGTTTGAATTTTCAAATATGTCAGAGTCATGTGTGATTATGATAAATTGGGATATTGCATCAATGTTTGATTCAAATGCTTGCCCAAGTACGTTTACAAGAGATTTTCTTCTTTCTTGGTCCAAATGAGTGGTGGGCTCGTCCAAGATGATGAAATTCAAGTTCGACGATCCCATAAAGTGTGCCATTCCAAGACGTAGTGCAAGTGCAACACTTACTTTTTCTCCTCCACTCAATGATTCTAAATCAAGCTCCAAATTTCCTGCATAACATGTGATTCCAATGTCTCTTGCCTTGTCCTCAAGTGTGATTCTTTGAATTTTTACATTAAATGTTGAAAGATATTCTGAGGCCTTTTGTGATATGGTGCCCAACGCCCAAGAACGAAGACTTGTGGCAACAGGACCATCTCTATTGTAAATTTGACTGCGTATTGTTTCAAGGCTTGAAACATATTGTTTTACTTCATGTAATTCTAGTAATATCTGAGTGATTTTTTCAAAATCGTCTTGGTATATCTTTAATTTTGTATTTACCGCAACAACTTCTTGATCTAGTGTACCGAGTGCTCTTCTCTGTTGTTCCAGTTTTAATTTCAAGCTTTTAAACTCGTTAATATCAAAATCTCTTGTATCTTCAACTAGAGTGGATATTGATTTTATTGCACTAGATGCATATTCGTCAATTGCATATTGCATGAGGTTTCCAGTGTTTATCTCGATAGGAATATCTCTTGTATTGATTTGCAACTGTGATATCTCTTCTTCTAGTCTTATCAAATCACTCTGATTTTTGATATTGTTTGAAGACAAGATTCCCTCTGCTTTTGTAATTTGTTGAAGTTTTAGATCAAGATCTCTTTTTTTACTCTGAACTGTGGCAATCTCTTTTGTAATTGTCTCTGTTTTCTTTTTTAATGCATCAAGCTCAGTTGCAATGTATTTTTCATCAAACAAGGGATTTAGCTTGTCAACTTTAGAGTCACAGACGGGGCATTTACCATCTACCAAATGCAATCTGTTTGCAATATCTTGCTGGCTCTGTATTGATGCTATTTTCTCTCCTACTTGTCTTAATTCTGTATTAATTCTATCAATATCTAACTGGGCCTGTTTTGCATCTGATTCAACCTGAAATTTGGCAGATGAAATTGACAAGCTGTTAGAACAATCGGCAAGTCTTTTCTCCTTGGTTACCAGATCTTGTTTCATCCTAACTATGGAATCTCGCAGGTATCTGAGAAGATCTTCTTTTTTGTTCTCTATTTCTTTTATTTGTAGTTCCTTGGGTGTACCTAATTCTATATTTTGTTGTATAATGGCAAGATCTTTTTCTTGCAGTATCTTGTCTGCCTCTAGTTTTCTTTTTTGCGGCTCAAGTGTTGCTATCTCTTTTGATAACATATCAACTCTGCTCTGTAGTGTATCCATGTTGGTATCGTCATAATTCAGCCTAGATCTGATTGTAGTTCTAAAACTGTCTATTGATTTTTTCATTGATTCATATGCAATGTCAAGTTTGTCTATGCCAATTATTGCATTGACTAGTTCCTTGAATTTTTTAGGGTCTGCCTCTATGATTGCCTGTAGTTCTCCTTGTTGTACAATTGATGCAATCTTGAGTTTTTCAAAATCTAGCCCAATCAAATCTTCAATTGTCTTTGTCATTGATTCTCCAAACTGTCTTCGTTCTCCTGCTGCAAGTGGAGCTGACTCACCATTGATTTTTTCATAAAGTACTGCACCTACTGTTCCCTTGGAATCTATCTTTCGTACTGCTTCAAACTGTCTATTTCCTATGGAAAACTCTACTTTGGCATATGACTGGTTGCTTCCTCTTTGTAAGAGTCCCTTTGTTGATTTTCTTAGGTGCTCGCCAAATAATGCAAATGTTATTGCATCAATAATGCTTGATTTTCCAGCACCGTTCTGTCCTACAAATACTGTAACGCCTTTATCAAATGTTAATTTTGTTTTCTTGTGCGACAGGAAGTTTTCAAGCTCAACTGACTGTAACATTTTTCACTCCTTTTTTGAATCTCTCAAAATTATCAACAACTGCTTGACTTGCCTCATCTGTGTTGCCTTTTGATAATAATGGCAAGAGTTCGTTTATTGCAAAATTTGCCATGTCACTAGAGCCAAGTATCTCTTTTGCAATTCGGTGCATCTCTTCTTCTATCTTTAGTGGCTTGTCCAAAAAGACTGAACCGTTTGATTGCTCCTTGGAAATGTGTTTCCAAAAACAACGCAATGTTAGTTCAGTCAACTTGGAGATCTGTGCTTGTACTAGTGCGGGTTCTAAAATGTCTCCTGTGATCTTTAGTTCTATTACAGGTTTTCTTGCAAGGGACTTGATCTTCTCAGCTAGTGTATTGATGTCATTTGAAATGTCATTCATTGAAGTTTTAATCGAAAACTGCGGTCTTGTGTCAAGTTTTATCCATGTTGGATGTGGTTCTGACTGGGAAATGTCTACTTGGTAAAACCCCTTTTGTGTCTCTTTTATTCCCTCACTTGATGTAAGTTCAATAGAGCCTGGATATGCAAGTGGACCTCCAAGATGGGAAAAATGTTTTAGCTCTTGTTCATGGAGATGGCCCATTGCATAATATGTGAAATTCTTTGGAAGATCAGTTGAATTCAACTCACCTGCAAACTTGTTAATCTCTGCAATTCCTTGATGCAAGACCAATATCTTGTGTCCTTGGTGTCTCTTTGCTTCTGCATCCACTTGAGCAAAGTCATTTTCAAATGATTCAATCTCTGTCTTTCTGCGTTTGTCAAATCCTGCAATTAGAACATCTTTGTATGTGACTGGTTTGCCGTTTCCAATATACCTTGAGAACTCTAGGTTGTGATATACCCAAGAGACTGGGGTTGCCCGAATTCTGCTAATGTCATGCTCTCCTAGTATAAAGAAAGACTCGACATTGTTTTTCTTGAGACGTTTTAATGCATTTGCTAGAACAACAATTGCCTTTCCGCTTGGATTTGGAACATGAAATAAATCCCCTGCCATTATGACAAAATCGACATGATCTTTTATTGATGTGTCAATTGCTTCATCAAATGCAGTGTATACATCATTTTCACGCTCTTCTGAATGATATTGTACAAAACCCAAGTGTATGTCTGAAATGTGTGAAAAGATCATCTCAATCTAGCAGCAGGTCTTTTTGAATCATGGATTTAGTGGATTCATTTGCAACTTGTTTGAATTTGTCAGTCTGGTTCCATTCTGATACTGCATTCAAGTCAGATCCTGATTTCTTGCTCTTTACTTCATCTACATGTACAATTGATGGTAGATTAACCCACTGTCCAATCAAAACAGCATCACCAATATTCAAAGATGAAAGTTGCGATAGTAAATCTTTACTCAATGATTCTGCAGCAGATGCAATCTGTTGTTGGTCATCGTCTTGTACTATCTTCATTATTGCAAGTGAGCTCATCTGGCTTAGTACATTTGGATCAATGTTTCGCGGTCTCTGAGATACTACTCCAAGACCAATTCCAAATTTACGGCCCTCTCTTGCTACTTTGGATGCCCAGTATTTTGTGTCAGTATGTTCGCCTTTTGGAATAAAAACATGGGCTTCTTCTATTATCACAAATATTGGTGCAAGAAACTTGTTGTTTCTTTTGCCTGAAGACTTGCCCTTTCTTTCCCAGACTGCATCTTTTCTGTGTTGTAATAATTCTTGCAAATAGTATGATAGTCCGGCATTTGCTTGTCTCTCACTAAGCTCTGATATGTTCAATACGTTGACCCTGCCTTCTTTGATGAGATCCACTGGGTCCCCACAATCTGGGTCTAGTATGTCTGAGAATCTGTGTTTTGCATCATCTATCTTGTCTAAAACACGGCTTGCACTGTCTGCATAGCCCTTGGTCATGCGGCCAAACGATGATGTACTCTCTTCTAAGGCTTGCCAGAAGTCTTTTGACTGTTTCACTGATTCTGTAAAGGATTCTCGTAATGCTCTTTGCTGCTTGTCTGCATTCTCTCTTAGTTCGATTACTTCGGCTAGCTTGTCTGCAGGCAAAAGTCTGGGGTTTATCTTTGCTAACATATAGTTCATCTTGGAAACATCTAGATTCTCATAATCATTGTGATAATCAAAAATAATCAATGTACCATTTAGCGATGCAACATGTCTTGCAATTAGAGATACTAGGTTGCTTTTTCCCATGCCTGTCATTGCAAGTATGGCCAGGTGTCTTGATACAATCTTGTTGATGTTTATCTTGGCCTCGATGTCAGAGTTTCTCAAAAGAGCTCCAATTCTTACCCATTCTTCTGTTGCTGGTCCAAATATTACGCCCAAGTCTTTTTGTGTTGCCTCAAGAATCGAAGTGCCAGGAAGTGGAGGCACTGCAGGTAAAATCATCTGGCCCTTTTGCAATTTGTCCAAAAACCCGAGTATTCCTATCTTTACTTTGTAATTTTTATCTCGCGAATTGATATCTGCAACTTCTTTGCTTTCTACAGCTTCGTCAAAATTTCTGACATCTGTCAATGCTTCACTTGATATGATTGATTTTTCAACGAGGCCTAGAATCTGTCCGTCTTGTGAATCAATTATCACATACTCCCCAACTGAGAGTGGTTTTGATGATTGTGCTGTAACATCTGTAGGTCTTGATTCACCTATTACTACGCCTATTGTCAACTCAACACCTCTCTTGAACCAATTTCATTTCCTAGTCCATATAGACTAACAAGTCTTGCAAGATCTGAATTAGATATTTTACAGTTTTCATGTGCAAGTTTTAGCGAGTATGGATATCCACCCACACTGTTTTTTGTTATCATGTCAAGTAGTGATTTTATTTCAGTTTCCATGTGGTTTGAGCCCAAGAGTTCTATCTTGATTAGTGGAGTCGAGTCTCGTAACCTTGCATAAACATATGATACAACTTTACCTGGCCCAAGGCTTGTATCGACAAATATTTTGCTAAAGCCTGGTGTCTTGACTGCGTGGTTGTAATAGAAAATATCCCCTGCAACAGAACCGAGTTTTTCAAATTGTTTTCTTGCTGATGATGTCTTTGATATGAAAATTACATTATTTCTCTTTTTTATTGCAGATGTAATCGAGTTTCCAAGTGATGTCTGCCTGGTAAGAAACTGTGAATATAGCGAGCCGTCTAGTGCCACCAAATCTGCCTTGTCTACCGAGTTGACGCATGCCTCTACCTCCATCTTACTTGCCTGTGTCTCAAGCTCAGGCGTGGGTTGGCCTAGTCCTTGGTTGTGGTCTTCGGTGATTATCTTGCCATCTGACTTTATTGATACGCCAGTTACCACCCATAATTCTAGCCCCTGGAACTTTGTACTGTTGTAACTACTATCTATTCCTGCAATCTCGGCATCTTTTTTCTGGGGAATGTACTCTACCCAGTTTTCCTTGGCTGTCTTGATTATCTGATCAAATTTCTCGCCCTTGAAGATTGACCTTGCCTCATCGCGTTTCTTTATTGCATCGCGATATACCGTATTGAGCATAAAACACCTTTGCCTGCAGAGATAAAATGTTTCTCGTTTGAAATAGATTTGTCCCCAAGCTAACGCAAATTCAACACAAATCTAACTATTAAAATGAGGTAGCATCTAATACATTACATATGTTTGAAAACGAAAAGACTTGGGCACGATTTACAGAAAACAATTCCATTGATGAATTTCACAAAAAATTTGATAATGCCATAGATCATGTACGAAAAGACTTTGGAAAGAACTATCCAATGATTATAGGCGGAAAAGAGATCTTTTCTAGTAATCAATTTCAGGTTCGATCTCCTGCAGACAAGAACCTTGTACTGGCAAACTTTCCTCTTGCTACAAAAGATGATACTCTACATGCAATCGAAACTGCAAAAGAGTCATTTTACAAATGGTCTCTAGTACCATATCAGAAAAGAGTCCAGATATTTCGAGAGATTGCTGATATTTTCTCACATGACAAGTTTAGTCTTGCAGCCATCCTTAGTTTTGAAAATGGAAAGAACAGACTAGAGGCAATGGGCGACCTGGACGAGTCAATAGACTTTATGAGATTTTACGCTGAACAACTAGATCTAAACGAGGGATTTTCAAAGGAAACAAAAAGTGCTTCCCCAAACGAGAAGACAAAAAGCGTTCTCAAACCATATGGCGTCTGGGGAATAATTTCACCATTTAATTTTCCATCTGCAATTGCAATAGGGATGACATCTGGGGCTTTGATAACTGGAAACACTGCCATATTGAAACCATCAAGTGACGCACCGCTATCTGGATTCAAGTTTGTTGAATCAATCTACCACAAGCTTCCACCTGCTGCAATAAACTTTGTAACAGGCGCTGGGAGCGTGGTTGGAAAGACAATACTTGAGAGCAACATGGTTGATGGCATTGCATTTACTGGCTCAAAGGAGGTAGGTATGACTGGATATACCGCATTTGAAGCAAGTCGCCCAAGGCCATTTATCTCTGAAATGGGAGGGAAAAACCCGGCTATAGTTTCGGCATCGTCTGATATTGACAAGGCAGCAGATGGTGTCATGCGTGCTGCATTTGGTTTTAGTGGGCAAAAATGCAGTGCATGTTCTCGAGTCTATGTCCAAAAATCTATTGCACCCAAGTTTTTGGAAAAACTTGTCGCAAAGACTAGGGCGCTAAAAATTGGCAAGCCATGGGAACGGGATGCATACATTGGACCTGTCATAAACGACGCTGCAGTAAAAAAATTCCAACATGCTTCAGAGATTGCAAAAAAAGATGGCAAGATACTATGTGGCGGCTCGCTAGTCTTAGATGACTCTCACAAGGATGGAAATTTTGTCATGCCAACAATTGTTGCAAACCTTCCACAAGATCACGAGTTGATACGCGAAGAATTGTTTTTACCATTTCTTTGCATCGAAGAGTTTGATAACTTTGATGAAGCGCTTGTCTTGGCAAACAAGAGCAATTATGGATTAACCGCAGGAGTCTTTAGTCAAGATAATGCTGAAGTTGAAAAGTTTTTTGAAAAAATTGAAGCTGGTGTCACATATGCCAATAGGGCGGCAAGTGCAACTACTGGCGCGATGGTTGGAGCGCAACCATTTGTTGGCTGGAAAGATTCCGGAATCTCTGGCAAGGGTGCTGGCGGCGCATACTATCTTTTACAATTCTTGAGAGAACAGACTCAGACCCGATGTGCATGAATAAATGAACTTCCAAGTAGTAGTATGTTGCGCTTTCTCTCCTTTAGCCTTCTAATGGAATAGGGAAGCCAGTTGGTGCCATATGGAATGTACTCTGAAACAGCAAATCCGCTTTTTACCAAAATAGGTTTTATCTCATCGCGTATTCCCTTTAGCATCTGAAACTCAAACTTTCGCTCATGTTTTTTTGCTAGTTCTATTGCTGTATCAATTATCTTGGAATCATGTGTTGCAATTGCAAACTCGTTTCCTTGTTTGAATAAAACATTCATCAATTTGATATAGTTTTCATCTACTGCATGTCTTGTCCTGTATGCATTTTCTGAATTTTCATGATATGCTCCCTTGACAAGGCGAATTTTGGCGCCTTTTTTCAAGAGCATGTCAAGGTCATTTCCGGTGCGTTTTAAGTTGGCCTGTATGACTATGCCTAGTCGCTCGTATTTTTCAAAGAGGTTTTGATATATCTCAAATGTGGCATCTGTATACTCTGATGACTCCATGTCTATCCAAACAAAAGACTGGGACTGGAGGGCTTTTTCTATGATGACATCGAGATTTGAAGTACACTCTATTGTGCTGATAGCTAGTCCAACTTGAGTTGGCTTGATGGACAACCCGCCAGTTATCTTTGATCTTCGCAAGTTTGAAACAAGTGTAAGATAATCTGAGACTGTCTGGTCGACCTGTGCCTTGGATGTCATGTGCTCGCCTAGCTTGTTTAGGATTGCATTCATTCCATGTGCGTTTGCCTGACGTGCAGACTCGAGAGCATCCTCCATTGTATCTCCTGCTATCCACTGCCTTGCTATCTTGAAGAGGACTTTTTCAATTAATGTAGATTCTTGTCTTTTCAAATCTTGTCTCCAACATTATATTGTTTTAAAAGATATTAATCCATCAGGTTCTGGTTTGTTACTGGTTGAAGTGTACCTTTTTGTTTGTAGGAATTAAAAGTAACTTGTATCTTGGTCTAGCTTGAAAGGCCCAGTATCTTATTGACTGTGGGTATTATCTTGTCTGCCAGATGTTGTTTTTCAACCAATCCATCAATCTTTACTGCTGGCAACATCTTGCTAAATTCTGACGAATTAACTTTAAATGTTGTAATTAATAGAATTTTAATATCTGACTTTTTAGCTTTTATTTCTTTCATGAAATTAAATACTGACATGCGACGCATCTTCATGTCTAAAATTATCAAATTGTAATTCTTCGAGTCTTTTTTGAATTTTGCAAGTGCCAAAAACGAGTCTGTAAATATTTCAGTCGTGAAATGATTTGCTTCCAATGTATGTTTTGCTGATAATGCAATGTTTTGTTCTTCTTCCACCACCATTATTTTTTGTGGTGATGGAGTATTGTTCATGATACTATGGCCTCTGGATGCTAATCACAATTCATCACAGTACTACAGCATCTTTACTATTAAACATGCTAGAATGATGTGCCATATTCAAGAGTAGATATGATGTACTTGCCAAAACTGGGAACAAATTCTTGTTATTCCAGGTAGCAAGAAAATCTCTTACAAGTTGTTGCTTGGTTGTTTTGGTACTATATCTTGCATATTTTTATCAACTGGCTTTTCTTATAAAATATGATATAATGAGTCCTCTTTTACACCTGTTTTCAGAATCGAATGCATTGGTAAACTGCAAAACCTGAATAACAGATTTAACGAGGCCAGGCAGTTGAGAGATTTAGATTGAAACGAGTGGGGTTACTTGGATGCGGTGCAATAGGAACAGAGATCGCACTTGCAATAGATTCTGGAAAAATTTCTGCAAAACTTACACATGTATATGATTTTTCAAAAGGCAATTCAGAGAAACTTGTCGCCAAGTTGCAAAACAAGCCTGCTGTGACAGAAAATGTTGGTCTGCTTGCAGCGTCTCCAGTAGATCTGATAATCGAAGCCGCATCGCAAGATGCCGTAAGAGATGACATACTGAGCATACTACAAAATAGAAAAGATGTAATGATAATGAGCGTAGGTGCACTACTTGATGAATCGATATTTGATATTGTCATGGATGGCTGCAAGGACTTTAACAAGCGCGTCTATCTTCCGTCTGGTGCAATAATAGGGTTAGATGGAATCAGAGCTGTACAGGATGAACTTGATTTGGTAACTTTGGTAACTACAAAAAATCCCAAGGCACTAAAAGGTGCCAAATTCTTTGAGACATCAACTATTGACCCTGATAAAATCACACAATCCACTGTAATCTATGAAGGCAGTGCACAAGAGGCAGTAAGGCTGTTTCCTGCAAACATCAATGTTGCAGCCCTTCTTAGCCTTGCAGGAATTGGCAGTGAAAAGACTAGGGTCAAGATAATTGCAGACCCTGGCACTGACAAGAACACCCATGAAATACTTGCACAAGGAAAGTTTGGCAAGTTCTCAATCAAGGTAGAAAATGTGCCAAGCCCAAGCAACCCAAAGACAAGCAGGCTTGCAACGCTTGCTGCAATAGAATGCCTCAAAAAGATTTGCGGCACTCCATTGAACATTGGCACTTGAATGGTAAATCTTGCCGTCTGGTTATGTTGTTGCCAATAAATTTGTCAATATCATGACGCTTTAAAGATGAACCAATCCTATAGTTAGTTTGTACATGGATATCAAGTCCGAGATATTAAAACTCAAAAAGGAAAAGGACGTACTGATTCTTGCTCATAATTACCAGTTACCAGAGGTACAGGATGTTGCAGACTATGTGGGGGACTCGTTAGGGCTGTCAAGACAGGCTGCAAAGACTGACCAAAAAACAATTCTTTTCTGTGGGGTTCACTTTATGGCAGAGACTGCAGCAATAACATGTCCTGATAAAACCGTACTAATTCCAGACCTTGGGGCTGGATGCTCACTTGCAGACACTATCAATGCTGACGAGTTGCGAAAATGGAAGTCAGAGCATCCACAAGCAATTACCGTGGGCTATGTCAATACATCTGCTGAAGTCAAGGCAGAACTTGATTATTGTTGCACCTCATCTAATGCTGTAAATGTTGTAAAATCAATCCCTGAAGACAGGGAGGTATTATTTTTACCAGACATGTTTCTTGGCTCGTACGTTGCCAAGATGACAAACAGAGAAAACATGTTCATCTGGGCAGGTGAATGCCATGTTCATGCAGGTATCAGATCACAAGATGTACAAGAAAAACTCAGAGAGCATGCAAGTGCCGAATTTCTAGTTCATCCAGAATGTAGCTGTACGTCATCTGTAATGTATGATGTTGCATCAGGTGACTATGGTTCAAGACAAGTCCAGATTCTATCCACTGAAGGAATGATGAATCATGCCAAAAATTCTCCATCAAAGGAATTTGTTGTGGCAACCGAGACTGGAATTTTATACAGGATGCAAAAACAAAATCCTGACAAGAAATTCATACCCATGTCGGACAATGCAATCTGCCGATACATGAAGATGATAACACTAGACAAGGTGTATGCATCATTGCAAGAAAACAAGTATCAAGTCAAAGTTCCAAAGAACATTGCAGAGAAAGCTCATCTTGCAATAGAGCGCATGCTTGCAATCAATTAATTTCCAGACTTAGATCAAGGCCTGTGACTGCACTTGTCAGTCTTCCAATGGATATCATGTCTACTCCTGATCTTGCATACTGTACCACGTTTGTGTGGTTTATTCCTCCAGATGCCTCTATCTTTACCCTGTCTCGCAAACCAAGACGTCTGAGTTCTTGGATTATCTTTTTTATTTTTGGTGGCGACATGTTGTCTAGCATGATTATCTGTGCACCCTCTACTGATGCAGTGATTGCATCCTCTAGGCTTTCTACTTCAACTTCGATCTTTTTGTGTTTTAGTTTTGCACGCTTGATTAAAACAAATAGCGAGTCGGATGCTGCAATATGATTGTCCTTGATCATGACCATCTGGTCAAGTGACATTCTGTGCTTGTGTCCACCGCCGATGGCCACTGCGTCTTTATCAAAGATTCTAAGACCGGGTGCTGTCTTTCTTGTCGAGTACAATCCCACTTTGGGATTTACAGCACGGATTTTTTTCACATACTGGTTTGTCTGGGTGGCAATGCCGCTCATCCTTGACATTAAATTTAATGCAGTCCTCTCGCATGACAATACTGGATAGGTATCACCTGAAATTGTCATTATCTTTTGGTTTGGAGTTACAGTCTGCCCATCTTTTCTGTGTACTGTTATCTTGCAGCCCCTTGATGAGAAAATTTCCTTGGCATATGAGACTCCCGCCACGATGCCATTTTCACGAGATATGATGGTTGCAATAATTTTTTTTCTTGGTAGTAATTTACTTGTAATGTCGCCACTTTTAATATCTTCAGCAAGAAATCTTTCTAGTTGTTTTTTTGCACTTGGTTGCAACCTATGTTACCTTGAGTGCATACTTGCCTTTCTCTTTTATTCCAAGAGATTTGGCAACAAGAGAATTTGTTGGGTCTACAACAAGAACTGAACTACTCCAGTCTGGACTCAAGTCTGATGATTTGCATATTGGACAAACTTTTCCTACTGTGACATACTTGCATTTACGGCAAGCCAATTCTCGTACCATTTTTTATCACTTGGACTCCGTATGTTTTGTCTTTTCAGCAGCAGCGCCTGCCGGAGGTGACTTTGGTTTCTTGGAATCAACTGTAGCTGCAGCAGCTGCTGGTGTCTTGCCTTTCTTTATTTCTTCTTCAATCCATTCGTCTGCGCCCAAGAATGGCTGTCTGCATGTAATGCCAACTTTCATGGCAGCAGTCTTGCCAATTGACACTGCAGTAATTCTTGCACGAAGTGTTGTTCCAATCTTCATTGTTCTTCCACTTTGGTTTGCAAGGATCATGCCAGACTTGACATCGCTCTTGAGATAGTCATCCATAATTTGTGACAAGTGTAATAGCGCATCTGTTGCACCGATTCTGACAAATGCTCCAAAGTCTGTAATCTCGACAATCTCTCCACGGACAATTTCCTGGAGTTTTGGTGAAAATGTTAATGCTGTAAATTCTACCCTGTGGTATGTTCCGCCGTCACCTGCAATCACTTTGCCCATCTTTTCTACCTTGGTTTCAAGTATCATGATGACATAGCCAAGTTCAGGATTTATCATACTCTCATACTTTTCACGTAGGATGGTGATTGCTGCCTTTTTGAGTGACTCTCCGAATAGTTTAGGAGGTATTCTAACTACATCAGTAAGGGTTGATATAGAAAACATCCATAAAACGACATAAAATTTGAATTTATGAATCTTTGGATAACTAGAATATTATTTTTGCCTATGTTTAAATATTGTATTCGGGACTTTTTACATTATGGTTTCAGTTGATCAAGTACTCTCTACTCTTGCCACTGTCATCGATCCTGATCTCAAAAAGGATATCGTCTCAATGGGTATGATAAAGGACATTGAGATAAACGGCGGTGATCTGAAATTTACACTAGAACTTACTACTCCTGCTTGTCCGTTCAATGATGAAATCGAACAAGACGTTCGAAATGCCATTTCCAAGATAAAAGAGGTTTCAAAATTTGATCTCAAAGTCACTGCCAAAGTCATGGAGGGCCGTTCTCTTAGCATGGACGAGATGTTGCCCACGGTCAAAAATATCATCGGTGTTGCAAGTGGAAAGGGCGGAGTGGGTAAGACCACTGTCTCTGTCAACTTGGCACTTGCATTGGCACAGACTGGTGCAAAGGTTGGTCTGCTTGATGCAGATATCTATGGACCAAGTGTTCCGCTGATGCTTGGAATGGGAAAATCTGCAATGGAAGTTGACAATAATAAATTACAGCCTGCAGAATCGCACGGACTAAAGGTTGTATCATTTGGTTTCTTTGCAGAACAAGCACACCAGGCAGCAATTTACAGAGGCCCAATAATTTCTGGGATTTTAAAACAGTTTCTTGTTGATACCAACTGGTCTGACCTTGATTATCTTATTGTAGACTTGCCACCTGGAACTGGAGACATTCCTCTTACACTTGCGCAGACCATACCAATTACTGGTATCGTTGTTGTAACAACACCACAAGATGTTGCAAGCAATATTGCTGTCAAGGCATTTGGAATGTTCCAAAAGCTAAACATTCCTATCATGGGTGTAATAGAAAACATGAGCTACTTCAAGTGTCCCAACTGTACTACCGACCACTACATATTTGGAAAAGAAGGTGCAAAAAGAATGAGTGAGACACACAACTTGCCATTTTTAGGTGCAATTCCACTTAATCCTGGTATCATGGAAGGCTCTGATAGCGGCAGACCAGTACTTGTAACTGATCCAAATTCTACCATGTCGCAGGCATTCATGGTTGTGGCAAAGAATGTGGCAGCAAGATGTAGTGTACTTGCATCTCAGCTAAGCGATGAGCTAAAAGCTGAGGTCGCAACTCAAAAATAGATAAAAAATTACAATACATCTGTGCACCTTCCTGAAAATTTACGCTCTAGATTAAAAGAACCGTTTGGGATTTTAATACCTGATTATCAAGTAACTAGGAGCAGTGTCTCAAAAAACATTCCAAAAGACGCATTTGTAATTACAGTAGGTGATGCCACTACAGAAAAGATGATATCCTTTGGCTTTAGTCCGTCACTGCAAATTGTAGACTCGCTTGAAAAAAGAAACAAGCGAGACTTGCCTGGTGGATATGTAAAAACAACACTTGAATGCAAAAATCCTGCAGCAGAAATTACAGAAGAAAGCATTTCTACAATTCGTCAAGCCTTTGGCATGGCCCCTCCTGTGAGAATAATTGTTGATGGTGAGGAGGACTTGCTTGTTCTTCCAGTTGCAGTCTATGCGCCAGATGGTTCTGTAATCTTGTATGGCCAACCAAACGAAGGACTAGTCATTGTTTCGCTGACAGAGGAGGTAAGAAATAAGGCCAGTTCCATAATGAGTTCAATGAGTTAAGCGGGGAATGAGGAGACGGTGGCTGTATGATTTGTGATTAAGCTAATGAATTTCTGACCCTACTTACTACTTTGGTGGTTGAAATAAAAAAATCCACCACTGCCAACACGAATTTTGACAAGATGAATTAAACTTGGAATGATATCATTTGATTTTGTGAAACTAGACCCTGACCTGAAATTTAAGATACTTGAAAAAGTGGGAATCTATTCTGCAAGATTTAGCATAACAGAACCCAAGATACTCTTGACAACAAAAGAGGTGCTAGAGATGCCAAAACAAGTAACTGAAGGAAGGAGAACATCTGCTTACAAGTATCTTGGAGTGTCATACATTCAGGACAATGTAGTCTTTATCAATGTGAGAAAAATCCCTGATGAAAAGACACTTGAAAATACTATCGTCCACGAATTGATTCACATGAGATTTCCATACTTGAGCCATGGAAGGAGGTTTAACAAGATGGTAAGACGGGGTCTTGCAGGCTGGACATTCAAGCCCTATTTGAAAAGGCGTTAAAATCCAATCAGGATTGTTTTTCTTCAACTATTGTAGTCATGTCAAGCTTGTCAAGCTGGGATACAATTGTCTGCTTCATCAATTCGCTATGCTGGGGGCAAAACTTGAAAAAACCATCCATTGTCTCAAAGCAGCCGCATATCCATCTTGTTTGCATGTCGCCTTCAACTGTTAATCTGTTATAGTCGCTTTTCTTTGCCATGAAATGGTATCATATGCATCACGCTAAAAAGAGTTTTTAAAAATAACGATTGGATTAAAAAATTGAGATTAGATCTTATGGACAGCCTTCCATCTTTTGGATGAAGTAGCCCTTCTTTTGGATCTCGTTGGCAATTGGTTCTGGTGCACCTTGTGAGTGGCAGAATTGGCACTCTTCGGTTGAAACCTTTGACTCGGATTCTCCGATAGTCTTGAGCCATTCTTTTGCATACTGGATTGCCTTTTGGTGATCCTTCTGACTTGTAATGACATCAAAGTGCATCGTGTGACCATCCTTTGCCTCTACGTATGTATCGTATACGTGAATTTCCATGATTGATGTTTGAAAAAGGGATATTTAGACATTACAGGACGGCTGTTACACACCCATGATCGACACAAAATTTACCCTTCAAAAGATAAAGCAATATTTTTTTACAATACTGTATTTTCAATCTAGAACAACCATCCGTTATACTAGATGAAAAATTTGATCAAAATGTGAATGGTTGAAAAGATTTGATGACACTAGTGCATCGAATACTCGTTGCCACCATAAAGATTGGGGATCAATGGTGATGTTGCGATCAAGGTATAGTTTGAATCATACACCTTGATGCTTGCAGCTAGTGGAAAGTGATATGCACCAACATCCAAGTATGCTGTATTATTTTCGACTTGAGCTGCAGCCAATGCATCTCCAGACGAGTTGACCAAGTAAGCAGTATCTGCGTTTGCAGGTAGATTTGTCACTCTAACATTTTCACCTGTTGTTACATAATAGTCAAGAAATGTGCCGTTTAGTAACTGGCCTGGATATGATGACTGGGGTTCAAGATATGCATTAAACGGTTCGGGCATTTGTAAATGCAAAGTGTTGCTTGTGTAAACCATTGTATGGTCAAGATACACTTTGAGGTAATTGTTACCATTTGTTATTATGGTGCAATCTCTTGTAAGAGGCTGATTGGGACTGGTATCTGCCCATAATACATTGAACTGTGTAGACTCATTAGCATTGCCGGTTGTAGATACAACTGCCCAAGTAGTTCCAGATGATCCTGTAACTGACACACATGTAACATAGTTGATAAATGATTGAGATGTTTGAACGTATAATCCGTTTTCATAAAACTGGTACGGAATTGTAGCTACAGGCGTTGTTATCACTGCATGAAATAGAGTTGCGTTGGTATTGGGGGTTGTTGCATAAATACCTGCCCAAGTTCCATTGGCTGGGGCTTTAACTCCCATATGTAACCCTAGAGCATCTTCGAAAAAGTCAAATGTTGCATTCTCTGCAGGGGCATCTCCTCCATATATCCAATATTTTTGATTTGTCTCTAGTTGTGATTGCGTTTGGGTTACATTGTTTAGCGGATCCTGCACAACAAGTCCCGTGTGAGTGAGACTTGTTTGAGATGGTTGCACTATTCTATATACTGCAGACAAGCCAGTCGTGGTGTTGTTTCCTGTAGTCACATAGTGCATTCTATTTGTTACATTGTCTGACCAATGGTAAAATGTATAATTTCCATAGTCTGCTACTGCTGTCTGATATTTTTGTGCGTTGTTTGCACTAAAATTCTTGGCCGTATAACCATCTGCCAATGTTGTATCATTTTGCTGTAGTATGGTATACAAACCTGACAACGAATTTCCTATGTTATCTGTACTATTGACTGTGATAATTGATGGACCTGCTTTTCCTGCAGAATTGTCTTTGTATATTGCAGTCATCAACGTATTATTAGTTATTGATACTGTTCTTTCACGTACATGTGATCCTGTATCTGGCCAGTTATCAAAGGCTATGTTATTGCAATCGCTGGGAACTACCACGTATGATACTCCGTTTTGTAGTGTGAATGAGGCTGGAGAATATCCCCATGCTAGAACTGTTGAATTCACTGGGTCTTCGAGTGCAATAAAAATGCCAGTAATGGCAGTACCATTTTGTTCTTGTGTGTTAATTGTTAATGTACTTGTACCACTTTGGTCAGCAAGTACTGTATCTGTAAATACATCTGGTAATGTTAATGAAACCGCAACAAATATTATTGCAATCCCCCATCTTAAAGATGAGTTTTGCAATGTACGGTTCGCCATGTATATGCAATTCTTTTCATATTCTAATTCTGTATGCCTAGTTTATTATATGACATGAAAACATATTTTTGGAGAGATGTTGTATTCTATTTGTTTATTACATATTTTCAATTCACTTTCTTTAATCGTAAATTATTTTTACAATCTGACAATGTAATCATTTTTCTGAATATCATTCTAGTAAATTTACTGCATGGTTAAATTAAGTATCAATTCCATTGTCCGGTATGAAAAAAATCAGTATAATGTTATCAGGTATGTTGGTGCTTGGAGCAATATTTGTTCCATTAATGATTACTTCATATGCAGATTCAACACATTCTAAAGCGGAACAACTTCGTATCCCTCCTAGTATTATTCCCCAGATAGATCCTGCAAAACATGTAGTTATTCCACCACATCATATCGCGGTACATCCAGTTACCCAAGTCCCAATAATGGGTAATGCACGAATAATTTCTCAAGTTGATGTAGACTGGTCTTGTGGCAGTGATGTGAACATGAAGGGTAAATCTGATCACAAATGTCACACCAAGACTGACTC
>JAJPEA010000082.1 GCA_023252335.1 Nitrosotalea sp. | reverse complement strand
TGGCAATGGCCAGACCTATACAGTACATGTTGGAAACTCTATCAAATACAAGTTCAACCACTGGCTTGACACAAGCTCCACAGATGCAAACCGTACAATATCAATTACATCAGACCAATCCATAACTGCAGTGTATGCAACAATTCCAACACATCCCTCAAACCTCACCGCAACTGCAGTCTCACCATCGGAGATTGACCTGAGATGGAATGCGCCATCAAGTGATGGAGGATCACCCATCACAGGATACAGGATCCAAAGCTCTACTGACGGGACCACCTGGACTACAATAGTAAAGAATACTGGAAATACCAGTACTACACATTCTGATACCGGACTATCACCAAGCACCACGTACTATTACAGAGTGTTTGCCCTAAACTCGGTAGGCTCTAGCTACCGCTCCAACATTGCCTCTGCAACAACTCCTCTACTCTCCATCACAGGAGGAAGCATCGCACTAGGAAACGTCCAGTCAACCTCGGGAACAACATCCTCATCAAACCAGATGACACTGTCAGGCTTTAATGCGGGAACTGGCAGCAACCAGCTTCTGTTGGTCGGGGTTAGCGCAAACAACAACAATGTCACCTCAGTTACCTTTGGAGGAGTGCTTTTGTCAAGGGCCGCATACTCGTTTTACAACAATGACGCCGAGTTTTGGTATCTTACAAATCCAACCGGTTCAGGGGATATCACAGTTACAATGAACGGTCCAACGCAAGCTGTAGTTGGCGCATACTCTTTCTCTGGTGTAAACCAGACTCTTCCAATACCAACACACGTTGTAAAACACAATGTGAATCCCAACAGTCCAAACATATCGTTAACAACCAAGTATGCAAACGATTGGGTACTTGACCTACCATCAATCTATGGTGGCTCTACACTTTCTTCTCCGACATGCACACAGCAATGGGATGTAAACGTGCCAAATCAAATCACCGGAGCATCAAGTTCTATGTTGGTGCCCACACCAGGAACGGTGACATGTAGTTGGACTGCAAGCAGTGGTGACTTGTATGATGATGCTGCAGTTGAGATTAACGCTGTAAGATGAGTAGTGCCTAGTTGAATTTATTCTACTAAAATCATGCAAGTATAACAGTAAAGTCTCATTAGAAGTTATTTGAATAAGAATTAAAATTTCAATATTTTTTGTATTGCACCATCAAGATTTTGGATGTGAGCAAAGCTCTGCCAACACACCATGCAATGATTTTGGGTGCATGAATATTATTTTTGTTCCACGCGAACCAGGTCTAATTTCACCAAGAAATTGTATCCCACACACTTTCATCCTGTCAACTTCTTTTTCAATGCCGTCTGTCTCAAGTGCGATATGATGCAGCCCTTCACCTTTTGTTGTCAAGAATTTCTTGATAGGGCTTGTATCCTTTGTAGCCTCCATGAGTTCTATCCTGGAATTATTTAGATGCAATATTGCAACTCGGACTCCTTCTGATTCGACATTCTCAATTTCTACTTCGTGGACCCCCAAGGCTTCCTTGTATTGCTTTACTGCCTCATCCAAGTTGTTTACTGCAATTGCAACGTGATCTAGTCGCATCCTAGAATGTCTCCTTTGGCTGGTAAATTCCAAAGACTTCACGGAATGTATTGCTAATCTCGCCTAGCGTGGCATAGTTGTTTACTGCATCCAAGATATACGGCATGAGATTTTCATTCTTGTCTGCCGCACTCTTCATCTTCTCAAGGGCATGCTCGACTTTGATATTATCACGAGTACTGCGAAGCTCTTTTAGATTTGCCATTTGTTGTGTCTGGATACTGCCATCAATTTTCATGATATCTGGTTTGTCCTTTGTAGTATCGGTAAACTTGTTGACACCAACTATAACCCGGTCTCCGCCGTCAATTTCCTGCTTGAGACGATATGCATTTTGTCTGATTTCTGATTGGAAAAAGCCTCGCTCAATTCCAACAAGAGAGCCTCCCATCCGGTCTATTTTCTTGAGGTACTTGTTTGCCTCGGCTTCTATGGTATCAGTTAGATTTTCCACATAGTACGAGCCAGCAAGAGGATCAACTGTCTTTGTAATTCCGCTTTCATGGCCCACAATCTGCTGGGTTCGTAGTGCAATTTTTACAGCAGCTTCAGTTGGCAGCGCAAGTGCCTCGTCTTTTGAATTTGTATGTAGTGATTGGCATCCTCCAAGAACTGCAGCCATTGATTGTATTGCAACACGGACAATGTTATTGTCAGGCTGCTGGGCTGTAAGGGACTCGCCACTTGTCTGGACATGGAACTTTAACTGGATGGACCTCTTGTCTTTTGCATGGAATCTATCCTTCAGTATTTTTGCATAGATTCTTCTTGCAGCACGGAATTTTGCAATCTCTTCTAAAAACTCACTAGTACAGCAAAAGAAAAATGATAGTCGTGGTGCAAAGCTATCAATTTTCAATCCCCTGTCAACACATGTCTCGATGTATTCTATCGCATTTGCAAGTGTGAACGCAACTTCTTGTATTGCATTGCATCCTGCTTCTCTCATGTGATAACCTGATATTGATATTGGATACCATTGAGGAACTTTTTTTGAGCAATATTCAATCATGTCACCAATCAATCTCATAGACGGACGTGGTGGATAGATGTACGTGTTTCTTGCAATGTATTCTTTTAGTATATCGTTTTGTGTAGTTCCTCGCAATTGTTTGCTGTCTACTCCTTGCTTTTCCCCTGTTGCAATATACAATGCAAGCAATGTAGATGCAGTAGAATTGATTGTCATAGATGTGCTCACCTTGTCAAGTGGAATTCCGTTAAAGCACTTCATCATGTCTTTGAGTGAGGTAATGGATACACCCACCTTTCCTACTTCGCCTTCTGCATGCGAATCATCGGCATCATAGCCAATCTGTGTTGGCAGGTCAAATGCCATTGAAAGTCCGGTCTGGCCCCGCTCAAGCAAATACTTGAATCTCTGATTTGTTTGCTCGGCAGTGCCAAAACCAGTGTATTGTCTCATTGTCCAGAGCCTGTCTCGGTACATTCCAGGATGGATTCCTCTTGTGTAAGGGTGTTTTCCAGGTTCTTCTGTCTTGCTTTTTGGTTTTACCTTTGAATCATAGAATCGTTTTACAGTAATATTAGAATCAGTCTTGATTGATTTTTTTACCATGTCATACTAGCCCCTTTGATATCTTGTCTGCGGCTTCAAATGGATCGATTTTTCTTGATTGGACTTTTTTTAGGTATGTGGCATATGACTTGCTTGAATCAAGCATGGTTGTAACTTTACTCTTGACATTATTTAAAACAATATCTCGCAGCTCCAAATCAAGTTTAGAGGCCTCGTCTTTTGCCTTGGTTTTCTGCCTTGATTTCATCATGTCTTGTAATTTTTTTGCAAACTCGACAACCCCCTTGTTTGATTTTGCAGACGCCATTAGCACAACTGGATTTTTTCCAGACATGCCAATAAAATCTCGTACCGAGTCAAAGAGTTGGTTTGCGCCAGGCAAGTCACTCTTGTTTATCAAATAGATATCTCCAATCTCTGTCAGACCTGCTTTAATTGTCTGGATACTGTCCCCAGTATTTGGATTAAATACTACAACTGTGACATCTACAACTTTTTCAATATCAACTTCGGTCTGCCCTGCCCCAACGCTTTCAATTATTATAGGATTAAACCCTGCGTATTCTAATATCCTAATGCTGTTGCGAAGTGACGTAGAGATGGCACCTGTTGCACCCCTTGATGCCATACTTCGAATATATGTGCCAGAATCAGTTGACTCTGTCATTCGCACCCTGTCCCCAAGTATTGCACCCCCAGTAATGTGGCTAGTAGGGTCTATTGCAAGAACTGCAGTCTTGTAGCCAAGCTTGTGTAGCTCAAGACTTGTTCTATTTATCAGAGTGCTCTTGCCTGCCCCGGCTGGCCCAGTTATGCCAATTTTTATTGATTTACCTGAATTTTTAAAGATCTTTTTTATTATCAATTTGGCATCTTTATCATTATTTTCAATTATAGAGATGGCCCGTGCAATTGCCCTCCTGTTTCCTTTCTTTATCTCTGATACAATGTCCATAGAGAGGTCACACAAAGAATCAACAATAAATCTTCTTGTTAGACCAAGGAATTGGAAAAGATCGAAACCTTGTGTTGGAAATAATTTAAGCCAGCCCAAAGAACTCCCAAGGGCTTAAGAATCCATTCCACAAAACTCTGCTACTGCCTGCGAGGTATTTTGATTACAAATGTAGAGGGTAACTTGACTTGAATCGTCCACCCGTGTTGTTCTATTAGATTTTTACAAGTAGGCAATCCAAGGCCTGTTCCAGATCTTTTTGTTGTAAACAAGGGCTCGAAGATTTGCGGTAAAATCTCAACTGGTATACCAGGCCCTGAATCTGAGATTTCTATCACATCATCATGGAGTTCAGGGATTATCTTGATTGCAATCTCACCTTGATGTGTATCTATTGCCTGGATTGCATTACCAATTATATTTTCAAAGACAATTTCTAATTTTATCTTGTCACAATCCACCTGAAGGTCATATGTAGGTAGGATTAGTTTTACATTATCAGGCAATCTGATTTTATCAATACACGCTTGTAGAATCTGTAGCAATGAGCAAGGCTCTTTTTTAATATCAGTGGATCTGACAAAATTCAACACATCTTCGATTTGATATGAAATGCGCATGGCTGATTTATCTATAGTATCAATTAGCGAGAGTTCTTTTTCATCTTTATTTGGATAACGAAGTTTTAGCAATTCTGTGATATTGTGAATCACACTTAGTGGGTTTCGTATATCGTGTGAGAGTCGAGAAGACAATTCCCCTATTGTCATTAGTCGTTTTGCTTTTTCTCCTTCTAGTGCCTCCTTTGCAGTATAGACTTCGGTCATATCCCTCAAGGAAACAGTTCTTCCAACAATGTCACCTTTTTCATCATAGAGACTAGTTCCACTAAGCAGTGTAGGAAATTCGGAATTGTCTTTTCTCTTGAGCCAAATGGTTTGGTTTGTAATTTTACCAGTTTTCCTCCATTCCTCTATCCCTCTAGATAATTCTTTGATGCTTTTTTTGGCAGTATGATCAAAGATTGATGCACCAATCACTTCAGCCTTGGTATACCCCAAGCTTTTTGCGTAATTATCATTGCAATCCAAGATGAGACCATCTTCAGAGATGGAACGTAAAAGGTCAGGGGAATATTCGTACAAGTTCCTATATCTTTTCTCAGTTGCAGAAAGAATTTCATAAGTTTTTTTGAGTTCTAGATATTGCGATATTGCACGTTTCTCGGACAATTCCAGTTGTTCGGCAGATACAAGTTTTTCTCGAGCTGTTTTCAGATTTTGAATCATGTGATTAAACGATCTTCCCAGATCGCCTATTTCATCAGACGAGTCTTCCTCTGCCCTTATCTCAAGATGTTCTTCAGATATGCTATCAGTTGCTTTTCTTAGCCTTGTAATAGGTTCAGATAGGAATTTGGATGTAATCAATGCGAAAATTATCACACCAAACATGGTCACGGATACCAGCATTACGATTCCATTTCCCAGTGTAGCAATGGGCTCTGAGCTTTTTGCCAAATTGTAGACAAGCGCCCCAACAAATACAGTAGGTATGACAGACGCTGTAAGAAATAGCGAGATTAGTTTTGTTCTCAATCGTATAGTTCTAGCGGTTGTTTGCTCTACAGCATAATGAGATTTCAAAATCATCAATGCAACTCCTGATAGAACAAACAATGCACCCGTATGAAACGCCATCCCCGAATCCCATCCCGGTACGTAATAATACAGAAATGACAAGTTTGTAGCATGTCCAATTATGCTAGTACCTCCTGAAACTAGCACCCCAAGACCAATCCAAAATGAGAATTTTTTGAATTTCACATAATTTGATAAAGAAAATATTCCAGCAAGTACTATGCCTACAAAATTAATCATGGAAGGAAGAGGTGGTCTTCCCATCACAGCAGTGTGTTCATCATGTATCTCGCTTACAAATAGGCGTTCTACTCCTGTGTATATTCCGGTAAGAGACGATACAAGCAATGTAACCATGAGTAGAAAAATCACCATACCTGATGCGGCTATGGCAATTTCTCCCAATCCCAATTTTCCATCTTGTATTTTAGAAATGAAATAAAGAATAATACCGCTACAAATGAAAGAGACCGCACTGCTAAATTTCATGCTCACCGTATTAGGCAGAACTTCTTCCAGAATTGGTATGTTAAAGATCCAGCCAATTGTGACTAGAACTCCAACTCCAAAAACAATGATTGCTAAAATTTTCGCTATTTTTATTTCAGGTTTTGTCATAGTCATGGTTCCAATACAGGGTACACATGTCTTGTATTTCGTCATTTCTTTACGCCTATCTTGATTATCTTCAAGATTTGCGATTTTGTTCATGCCTGATTTTAATGACTGAAAAGATGGATTATCCTCATCATGAGATGTTCTATTCATGCCCATGAGCAAAAATAGGCTCCAAAGAGTATATGGTCTAGTTTGTTCATAGAAAACACACTAGAGCACAGGAATGGAAAACATGTCCCGTACTACTTGCACTGTATATGTTAATTTTAAAATTGTATGACACGAAATTTTATAACATACTATATTAATTTTTGTCGTGCCAACAGTTGAACGGGACAACAAAGTGGCTTTTATGACATGTGTTGAACTGGTACTGATGAGACATGGAAATATTGATTATAATTTGGCTCTAGCCAAACTTCAAGCATTTCACAACTGTGGGATCCTAGAATCCCTTGACCACCCCGAATACTTGCAGGACATATTAAAAGAGATTTACAAAAACAAGTACCATATCATCGTGAATGAAATTAGAATTGAATCTGAAAAGCTAGTTGACATGGATGAATTCAAAGATTATTTTTTCAAAATCATGTTGGGATGATATCTCAAGTTTGAAAAATTCCGCCCAGCAAATCATGGTTGTATTGCCGCATGAGTTATGACATTTCCAGTATGGTTTGGAACAGTTGTTATGGATAAAACATCACAGGACCAATCTGGGTCTGTTGACTGCGGGTTTTGGTTCATTCCTACAAAAATGAAAAAAATATTAGACCTTGAATGAAACTAATAGATGGTAATCATGACCATGAAAAAGGCAATCGAGATGTTGGAGAGACTGGCCAATAATCCAAAAAAGAAAATATCACACGAAGTCTTGGCAAAGTTTGAACAAGATTACAGGGATGGCAAGCCTGACACGTTTAACAATCTTATAAAACTGCTCAGAGATAGCGAAGGATCTGATCGTGCATACATACAAGACATACTTGAAGAATTGCAGCCAAGAAAATACACCCAGCAAAAAAGACAGTAATACCAAAAAAGACTTGAAAAATTTGTTGAAATTTTTACAGGCTTAGAATTTGTACAAAGGCATTGATGTTTTTCTCGTCCTCAAATCGCTCCAATTCACTCTTAATTTGTTGCACAACAACTGTATGCCCAGTACCATAATGTTGTCGCAATATGGCATTTAGAATTGCAGGATATGCATAACAGGCATCAAAGGTCAGGTCGCGCTCATCGAGCATTCGCACAATATTTTCGTAAATTGCCAGATCAGTTGTAATTAGGACTTTTTCAACAATTACTCCCACTGCTTCCCTGAGAGATTCGTATCGCGATGCCATCAACATCTGTTGTGATGACATGTTCATCTCGATATCATCTTCCAGCTCTGTCAAAATCTTTTCCCACCAATACCCAAAATTTCCAGTCAACGACATGGAAATACATTATCGTTTTTTGTCAATTTATCCCTGCAGCAAATAGATCTTGTGGCATTACTTGATCTTATAGATCACAGTTCACATTATGATACGATCGAGCAATATGGTTGATCTTTAGACATGTCTTAAAATGCAGATAGTAAGATTGTGAATACAACCAGGCAACGAGTTATCATGGAATCACAATTTAGAGAACCTGTAACCTACATAGACTATAGAATTCTTTATCAGAGGTTCAAAATAGTCACAAGACTGCACCATAACAATCATGGAAACATGCTATATTTGCGACAACGAGGTAGTATGGAAGTGCCCCACATGTGGCTCCAAATGTTGCAGCCGCCACCTAAAAAAGATACATAGACCAAAATGCAAGGTTGGCAATATTGAAAGAAAATCAAGAAGCGATCCTCCAATGCTGCAGAGTATTTAGAATAATGACATGTTTGTTTACACCATTACAGATATGTAAACAACATAATTAACATGTGCAATTTCTAAATACAGATAAAAAATGAGATACAGTTACCATGAAAACTGCAGTTGTAGTCGATGACGATGTTGATACAATTGATGTGATGATAGAAATACTAGAGATAAATCACATCCAAGTCATTGGAAGCGGAACAGACGGTAAACTTGCAGTGGAACTGTATCAGAAATTAAAACCAGACATTATTTTCTTGGATGTCATGATGCCAAACTATGACGGAATATATGCACTAGAGAACATAAGAAAAATTGATCCAAATTCCAAGGTAATCATGATAACAGGAGATGTCACAAAATTGACACATGA
>JAJPEA010000081.1 GCA_023252335.1 Nitrosotalea sp. | reverse complement strand
GCTTGGCAACTCCCGCATGCACCATGATTTTTAAGACAAATTTATCTTTGTTGAATGGTCTGTATGGCAAAATTATTTGGAACTAATGGTGTTAGAGGGGTGTTTGGAGAAGATCTTACCCTTGATTTTATCTCAAAAATTACTCTATCAATTGCAAGTTTTTTCAAAAAAGGACCAATTCTAGTAGGTTATGATGGAAGAAAATCAAGTGTAATAATATCAAAAATAGTAACAGCTGCACTGAGTTCCGCAGGTCTTGACTCTGCTATTTGTGGCTTGGTTCCTACACCTTGTTTGCAGTTTGCTACAAAACAACTTGGATATAATGGTGGGATTATGATAACTGCATCTCATAATCCTCCGCAGTATAATGGAATGAAGGTTATTGCCAAAGACGGAATTGAGATCTCAAGAGAATCTGAACTCCAAGTAGAAGAAATTTATTTTGCAAAAAAATGGAAAACCTCAACGAAATTTGGCTCGATAATAAACGAGTCAAATGCTGTAAGTACGTATCTTTCTGGAATAAAGAAACAGGTTAACGTAAACAAAATCAAATCACGAAATCTCAAGATAGTGCTTGATCTTGGTAATGGCGCTCAGGCAGTAACAGCTCCAACTTTATGTGAGAATCTCGGATGTGAGACAATTCTGATAAATGAACATATAGATGGTAACTTTCCAGGTCGTGGCTCCGAGCCAACACCTCAAAATTTGAACAATCTTTCTAATATGATAATTAAATCAAAAGCTGATCTTGGAATAGCATTTGATGGAGATGGTGATAGAAGTATTTTTTGTGATGAAACAGGAAAAATTCTCACAGGTGACAGGTCTGCATTACTTTTGTCACAATATCTTCTAAAGAAACAACCCAAATCTAAGATAATTACATCTGTCAACTCTACATCTGTAATAGAAAAAATAGCTGCCAATTCAAAATCCAAAGTCTTACGAACCAAAGTAGGTAGTGTTGAGGTTTCACGTAAAATGGTGAAAGAAAATGCAATTATTGGTTTTGAAGAAAATGGTGGATTCATGTATGGTAAACACAATCAAGTTAGAGATGGTTCCATGACTATGGCCATCTTACTTGAGCTTCTAGCAAGCAGCAAAAATTCTTTATCACAAGAAATGGAAATGCTGATTCCATCTTTTACCACTAAAGGAAAAATAGAATGTTCAAAAGATGGTTTTAAAAAAATAGTTAAAATTCTAAAAGCAGAGCCCTACAAAAAAGATCTTACTGACGGAATTAAACTATCATTAGATGATTCTAGCTGGATTATGGTACGATTGAGCGGTACTGAACCAATAGCTAGACTCTACGCCGAGTCCTACTCCCAATCAAAATTGGATGATATTTTTGAAAAATACCTGCAAAAGGTAAATGCTGCACTGACAGATAACACTTTTAAAACCAATTGAAAAGACAGAAAGAATGAAAATGATCCCAATGGGTGATACATCTGGCTAAGGCTTATTACGTAAAGTTTGAGGTGCCCACTGACTTGGTTAGCCCAATATACGAGGCTGTAAGAGTCGCACATCAAAGTGGTAAAGTAAAGAAAGGTACCAACGAAGTTACAAAAGCAATTGAAAGGGGAATCAGTAAACTGGTAATTATTGCAGAAGACGTAGAACCAGCAGAAGTAGTTGCTCACCTTCCTATACTGTGTGAGGAACACGGAATTCCATATGGCTTTGTTCCAAGCAGACAGGAACTAGGCAAATCTCTGGGAATTGATGTTACCTCTGCTGCCGCTGCGATATTAGATTCTGGAGATGCTCAACACATTGTAGACCAAATTGTGGCATCGCTATCACAGATAAAAGGTGGTCAAGCTAACAAATGAGTACTGAAGTTCCTACCTCTGCTGAAGTCATACAAATAGTCGGAAGAACCGGAATTGCTGGAGAAGTTATCCAAGTTAGAGTAAAGATACTAGATGGTAAAGACAGAGGCAGAATTCTAACAAGAAATGTTAAAGGCTCTGTACGAATGTCAGATATTCTCATATTACGAGAAACAGAACGTGAAGCGAGAAAGATCAAGTGATAAAAATTGAGTGTTCTAGTAAAGCCTTGTAGTTTTTGTAATCGACCTGTAGCAAAGGGTTCTGGTACTATGCTTGTAAAAAATGACGGTTCTGTGTTTTGGTTCTGTTCTTCAAAATGCAAAAAAAACATGCTAGTCCTAAAACGTGATCCAAGAAGACTCAAGTGGACTAACAAATACGTCAAGGGCGGAATAAAGGTAAAAAAATAAAATGACTGAACAGACGTTATTCATTGTCAAGCCTGATGGTGTAGAAAGAAAACTAGTTGGTGATATTGTCTCTAGATTTGAGCACAGGGGATTTAATATTTTGAAACTGAAAATGTTTACTTTTACAAAACAAATGGCAGAAGAATTCTATTCAGTACATAATACAAAACCATTCTTTGGAGAATTGGTTTCTTTTATTACTTCAGGAAGTGTAGTTGCAGCTATTGTGGAAGGAAATAATGCAATTGCAACAACTCGACAAATGATAGGTTCAACAAAATCATTTGATGCTGCACCAGGAACAATACGAGGAGACTTTGGATTGGGCATCTCTGATAACATCATACATGCTTCTGACTCTAAGGAAAGTTTTGAAAAAGAAATAGCTGTGGTATTCAAGTGAAAGTAGTTGCAAATACGACAGCCCATAGTAGCAGTTCTGGGTCACGTAGACTCTGGTAAAACATCTCTGTTAGACAAGATACGGGGTACTGGCGTACAAGCAAGAGAGGCTGGAGGTATCACACAGCACATTGGTGCAAGTTTTCTTCCTACTGAAACGTTAAAGAAAGTTTGTGGACCTCTTTTTGCAAAAATGGGCGGAGGAAATCAAGAAATTCCTGGCTTGCTTGTTATTGATACTCCAGGACATGAAATATTCACAAATCTTAGAGCAAGGGGTGGTTCTGCAGCAGACATTGCTATTTTGGTTGTAGATGTAAATCGAGGATTTCAACCCCAAACTAACGAAAGTCTAAAAATCTTGCAAAGCAGAAAAGTTCCGTTTGTAATAGCGTTGAATAAAGTGGATATGGTTTCTGGATGGAAAAAAAATCCCACAACAAAATTTATCTCGCAATCTGTCAAAGAGCAGGACCAATTTGTACAGACAGCACTTGATGAATTGTTGTATAATGTAGTGGGTACATTATCAGTTCTAGGATACAACTCAGAAGCATTTTACAGAGTAAAGGACTTTCTAAAAGAAGTTGCAATAGTTCCAGTCAGTGCCAGAAGCGGAGAAGGAATGCCAGAGTTACTGGCAGTCTTGGTGGGGCTAACACAACAGTACATGCAAAAAAAATTGGATCAAACTGAGAAACAGACAAGGGGCATAGTTCTTGAGGTCAAAGAAGAGATTGGCCTTGGGATGACTGCAAACATTGTACTAATTGATGGTACTTTGAGAAAAAGTGATTTCATTCTAGTTGCCAAGAGAGACTCGGTAATAGTAACAAAACCCAAGGCAATACTTCTTCCAAAACCTCTGGACGAAATGCGTGATCCTAGGGATAAATTTATGCCAGTAAACGAGGTGGTTGCAGCAGCTGGTATCAAAATTGCATCACCCGATCTAGAGGGTGCACTTCCCGGAAGTCCTGTCTATGCAACTACTGATGAATCAAAAATTGAAGAATTCAAAAAATTGATCGAATCTGAAATGAAATCAGTGTTTATCAAAACTGATACAAAAGGAATAATTCTAAAATGTGACACAATTGGTTCCCTAGAAGCTTTGACTGACATGTTAAAAAAACAAAATGTACCAGTATCCATGGCAGATATTGGACCTGTAACAAGACGAGATGTCATGGAAGCACTTGCAATAAAAGAACGCGATAGACATTTGGGTGTAATAATTGCATTTAATGTAAAAATTTTACAGGATGCTCAAGAAGAGGCAGAGGCCAGTCACATCAAGATTTTTCATGACCAGGTAATTTACAGTTTGATTGACAATTATGTAGATTGGGTTCGAGATGATACTGCAAATGAAGAGAATGCTATTTTCCAAGAACTTACACCAATATGCAAATTCACATTTCTCAAAGGTTATGTGTTCAGACAGAATAACCCGGCAGTTTTTGGAGTACTAGTAGATGCTGGTGTATTGAAGCAAAAAGTAGCTGTCATGAATTCAAGTGGCAGAAAAATTGGCGCTGTACACCAAATTCAAGAAAATGGCAAAAGTGTTGATGTTGCAAAAAAAGGCAAAGAAGTAGCTGTCTCAATCCAGAATGTAACAATAGGCAGACAAATATCTGAAGAAGAAGTTCTTTATTCTTTCCCGCCCTCTCCTGAAGCAAAACTGTTATTGAAAACATTCTCCCACAAGTTGAGTCCTGAGGAATTTCAAGTTCTCAGAGAGATAATAGATATCCAGAGAAAAGTTAATCCACTTTATGCCTATTAGGCATATTTTTGTGCAAGCATGTGCAATCCAGGTTCTCCAACTGCTCCCATTGCCTTGTCAACTGGTTGTCCATTACTAAATACGAGAAATGTTGGAATTGAATAAACTCCATACCTCTGAGATATGCCTGGGGCATTGTCTACATTTACGCGCGCAAATCTGATGGTCTTGTATTTTTTTGCAATTTTTTCAAAAATTGGGGACATGAACTGGCATGGACCACACCATGTGGCCCAAAAATCTATGATAATTGGGGTATCACCAACTATGGATTTATCAAAATTAGAATCTGTTAGATCAAGGATCTCTGGTTCCTTGTACATTTTCATCTCTTCCAACTTCTTTTTCATAATTTTTTCTAATTCTTCGTCTACCAAACCTGACTTGTTGTGGGTAAAAGCCATTTAATAATTTAGCCTAGAGATCAAGAATAAACTGCATCAAAACTGGTTTCTCGTCTTTTATTTCCATTAAATGGTATGTGGGTGCCTTGATCTCCATTTTGAAATGATGTTTTTCAAAATTAATTTCTTCACCGCTAACTTTTGCTAGCAGGTTATATCTGCCGTTTTTTGTTATTTTGACATGAAATATTTTTCCTACAAAACCATCTGTTACTGTAAGAATAATTATTTCCTCAAGCCAGCTATATAGTAAACTCTTCAGATCCTCTGCATAGAGTGCAATTTCTTTATCTTCCTTGTTCTCAACTGACTTGATGTCAACAATTGTATCTACAACTGATATGCCTGCATTTTCAAAGGCCTCGTCAATTGTATCTCCAGTCACCTCTATGAAAGCATCTGTCATGTGATCTAGATATCGATAAGCCACTAATTGATAGGTCTGCAGTGCGCTATTTATTCTAACGATGATTTTGATAACCAGAAAGTCTAAATGCATTAGAACAAGAATGAGTTTTGAAATTGGAACTACCACGCGGTATGCGCGATATTGAATCAGCGGAATCTTCTACAATTGAATACATACGTCAAAAATTCATTGAGACATCAAATTTATTTGGTTTTCAATTCATGGAACCTTCACCAATTGAGTTGTTATCTGTAATAGAAACAAAAAGTGGTCCGTCAATAAAAAATGAAATCTACTATTTTACTGACAAAGGAGAGCGTGAAGTGGCACTGCGTTTTGATTTTACAATAGGTCTTACACGTTTTGCTACATCGCAAAAATCTATGCGATTGCCAGCTAAAATTTCTACATTTGGTGGTGTATGGCGTTATGATGAACCACAAAAAGGCAGGTACAGGTTTTTTCATCAATGGGACATTGAAGTCTATGGAGAACCAAACATAGAGTCAGATGCCGAAATAATTGATTTTACATCTAAATTTCTAACTAGACTAGGACTAGGAAATATTATAATTGATATCTGTGACAGAGAACTTGTCGAATCATATGTCAAGGGTGTTTTCAAATCTGATTCACCTGCTGTGATTGGAGATATTCTAAGGGCTGTTGACAAGATTCAAAAAAAGAGAAAACAGGATATCATTAAAGAATATCAAGAAAAGGGTTATTCTGTACCAGAATTAGAACAAATTCTTAAATTTTCTGAGATCAAGGGACTTCCTGATGAAATAGAAAAAGAAATTGACACTAGCCAAATAAAAAACTGGGATAAAATTTTACAATTATTTGATACTCTAAAAAATCGTGGCGTAAATAATGTCAGAATAAATTTTGGCATAGTGAGAGGACTAGATTACTATTCTGGAATTGTTTTTGAAGTATTTGAGAGAAACTTTGATGTAGGTGCATTGGTTGGTGGTGGAAGATATGATACATTGACTAGAGCCTTTGGAAGAAATGATCTTGGTGCTACTGGTGCAGCTGGAGGGGTAGAACGAATTGCACTGTTGTTGGAAAAACAACAAGTTGTTACAAAAAACTCGGAATCCAGAATATCTGTAGTTTTTGTTAATAGTGATATGCAAAAAATTGCAATTGGTATTGCGTCTAAACTACGCCTACAAGGTATTCCTACAGACGTGGATTTGTCTGGAAAATCTCTGAAAAAACAGATGGAGATTGCTTCTGTTTCAAAACGTGTCATAATAGTAGCACCAAAAGAATATGCTGATAACTATGTAATAATTCGAAGTATGGAAGATGGTTCTGAAAGACAGGTACAACTTGATGTTATGTTAAATGATGTAAAATCTAGTCTTCAACTCTGAAGGCCTTGGTCATCATTACAAGCTCAGGACCATTTGTGAGACCTCCTACAACTATTGCATTGTTATTTACCAACATACCTGCAGATAGATAGGGAGATCCACCATTGATAGTTGCAGGCTCTAACTCTATGCCTAATACATGTGATATTGCCTTGATATCTTCTTCCTCTGTAGATGGGTGAATGATTCCTCCTTTGGCATTTGCTACAGTCATTGCACCAGTCTGATGATATCCTGCAACTCTTTTTCTTATCACGTTGACTTTGAGTACATCTTCAACTTGTTTGACATATTCAGTTGGAATAAGTGGTGACATTACTGCTCCCTTGTCATTTGCACAAATTAGATTTCCTAATGCGTTGTGTTTTGTGTCAAGTATGTCTACATTAAGTCCAGTTGATTTTTTCAAGTGTGATATCTCTTCTTCATGACAATTGCGTGGTAACAATAATCCACTGTTATTTACTACCATCATTGGTCCAAGTAATCTTGTATTTGCAACTGCTGTAAAGATATAATCTGTTTTTAAAAATTCTGCAAGGTTTTTTGCTTTTGTAGCGGCAAATCCATTTGGTATGAAAACAAATTTGTCATTACACTTGGCATAGATACCTACGTTAGGATTACGATATACATCATATTTGAAAATTCCCACAAACTAGGACGATTTGTGAAAGATATGAATTTATCTTGTATACACTTTAAATAACTAACAATAATCTCAGATATCGTGCCTATAGATCCAAACTTTCCTGCAAATCATCATGTGATTGAAAAGTTCAAAGATCCATTGAGTGAAAATTATCATCTGGTATGGGGTCCTGGGCGTCTTGCTGAGGCATCAACCGATCCCAAAGTAATAGCTGATTCTCAAGCTGCAGGTGAAGAAATTAAACCCATAGGTGTGCATGGTACTTTTGTAGCTGTAGATTGGGATTCATGTATTGGCGATGGTATCTGTTTGATGAGCTGTCCTGTCAAGGTTTTTGAATGGTACAAAAATCCTGGCGAAACAGGTAGAAACGACAGGAAAGATTACACTGACAAAGCAAATCCTGTAAAAGAAGCCGATTGTATTTGGTGCATGGCCTGCGTTGAAGTTTGTCCTACAAAAGCAATCAAGGTTGATCAGTTAAATCAAGATATACATGAAAAAGAGATTGCAAAATTTACTTAGTTTTGTCTAGGTTTAAATAACATAGCCTGCGACAAAAAACTATGCCGATACCAGAAGACTTTCCAAAGGGTTACAACCCACTTGGAAAAATAAATCACGCCGATGGTGAGCATTTTCACTTCAGATGGGGCCCTGGTAGATTAGCAGAAGCCTCAAAAGATGAAAACTGCATCGAGTCCTTCAAGGCCAGAGGGGAAAAAATCGAACCATTGGGCGTAAGTGGTACTATGGTAGCTGTAGATTGGGATTCATGTGTCGCAGATGGCGCATGCATTGAAGCATGTCCAGTCCAAGTCTTCCAATGGTACAGAACAGAACAAGACATTCCTGCAAAACAGACAGTAAATGCAACATTTGCTGGAACAGGTAGTTCTGAAAAAGAACACAGAGCCGATTACACAGACAAGGCTGATCCAATCAGAGAACATGATTGTATTTGGTGCATGGCATGCGTTTCAGTTTGCCCTCCACAAGCTATCAAGGTAGACCAATCTAATTTGGAACACCATGAGAAAGCAGCCGGAACCTTTGTAAAAATGGAGACAGGTTCTGTTAATCCACACGCACACCACTAGAATTTTTCGTCCCTTTTCTTTTTCTTATTATTCATCTTACATGGTATGTTAGTTCTAAAAGTGGTAATCTTAAACAAATTTTAACAAGTCCTTACAAAAAAAACTCGCAGAGGTCGCCTAGCCCGGCATGGCGTGGGCCTTGAGAGCCTATGTGCGCAAG
>JAJPEA010000080.1 GCA_023252335.1 Nitrosotalea sp. | reverse complement strand
CCTTTTGAAGAGTCGATCAAAAAACTGTTCGAAAAGTTGTAAGGTATTTATTCTATTGTGGAAACAAATCAATTCATGGCTACTGTTACTTCACAACAGATACTAGAGTCATTAAAGCAGTGTATGGACCCAGAGATACCAATCAGTGTGGTAGATATGGGACTAATTTACGGCGTGAGCATAAACCCGGACAATAAAGTAGACATCAAAATGACAATGACAACACGTGGCTGTCCATTGCATGATACTTTGGTTACTGATGTAAAGCGATACGTAACCAAGGTTCCTGGCGTGTCCTCTGTTGATGTTGAAATTGTATGGGAACCAGCATGGACTCCAGAAAAAATGTCTGATGAAGGTAAGAAAATGATAAACTATGGAAAACAAAAGACTGTAGCTCCAATAAATTATGATATTGCCATGCCACAAGGCATAGGTTCTCTAGTAAAGCAGGAAGACAATTCGCTTGTTCTAATGAATGAAAACCAGCAAGGATTCATGGTAAATCAAGCCATAGTGGAATTTTGGAAACTATGCAATGGTCAGAGAAGAATAACTGAACTAGTTGACGAGTTTGCAAAGCAAGTTGGTTTACAACGAGGACAAATGGAAAAAGAGGTTCTACAACTAATCCAACAACTACGAGATGGTGGATTGATAATAATAAAAGAGCCCGAAGTATCTAATGTCCAGTTCAAAAAATAGATTCTAGATTTCGTTAATCTCTGTAATTGTTCCTTGGACCGAGTCCATTTTCACAATTGCTTTTTTTTCTCCAAACCCAAGTGCAACATACCAGTCTCCACTATCAATGTCAAATTTTGTTTCAAGTGTCTTGATATCCTCTGACTTGACACCATATTTTGACATAATTCCTGATATTGCAACTGGAACTGCTTCCTTTTCTGTTGGAAGTCTTCGCTTCATCAATCCTATGCCTGGGCTCATAATATCATTTCATATCATTACTGGTATAATAGTCATTTCCAAATTATATGGATAAAATATTGGCAAGCCACACAAATTAAAATCAAAAAACCAGATACTAAAAATTTCATAACAACATTCTATATAGACGGACAATTTCAGAGTTTGAGTATGACAATATACAAAATGATTTCAGAATCTTTTCTATCAAGACAAAATGATATACTATTTCTAGTGTCAATTTTGGCTGTATTGGGCACTTTTGTGGTGCTAGCTGGAGGAATATGGGATTCTGCATCACATGCACTCAAAATTCCTGATAGTTTTTGGACCATCCAACATGTAACAGTGTATACTGGAGTTAGCCTAGTTGCACTTGCAGCAGTAGTTGGAACTATGATATCTATGAAAAACAGGAAGATAATTACAGGAATAACCATACTGCTGATTGGATCTATGTTGCAACTTGTAGGGGGATACGTAGATTATAATTTTCACACAAAATATGGAATTGACGGATTGGTGACATCTTCTCATCTTACTATCGAGTCTGGATTGTTGCTAATTTCGATTGGTAGTTTTCTGACACTATCAAAATTTGGTTACAGCAGAACAAAAAAACTTGTTCCCTTTTCAATTGTAAACGTATTGTTTTCTGCAACTTGGATAGGATTCAACTTGTCATTACTGGTTGGTGCAACCATGCTATGCATACCAGTCTATGACTTGTTTTCATCTGGCTGCTCTGTAATGTAGTTTTTTAGCCTTCTATATCCTGAAAACACCAAAACTAGGGCGCCTGCAAATATAGCTGCTGCAGGAAAAGTAATCTCTTGAACTCTAGTATCTCCTATTGTAGTTGACAGTTTGGCTGGTTTGTCTGAAAGATTAGTCAACTCTAGTGTGACTTGGTCATTGTGTTCAAAATGAAAGTAGTCGACTGTAATTTTGTTTGTTATCTTTCGTATGTCTAGAAAATTTCCATGCGAGTCAACTGCTTTTGCAAGAATGTTATTTTGATAACTTTCAGATGATATCAAATAAAAACCAATTCCATCTCCATTGACTTTAACTGGTATGCTGTTGGTACCAAGACCGTCCAGCAAAAAACTGGCTGTATTTTTATCGGCCTCTGATAAAATAATTCCAGCTCCAATTGATCCAGTAATGATCAATAATATCCCAACATAGAACAAGGAAATCTGAAATCGCATGATGATATGATGCGTAGGTTCTATCTATTTATTATCAAGGGCCCGGTGGGATTCGAACCCACGACCTGGTGGTCCGAAGCCACCCGCACTATCCTGGCTATGCAACGGGTCCGATCAATTAAGAATTTAACGGGGCTAAATATCTGTCTAGGTAATTGAAGATATCACAACGGGTAGCAGGAGTGGAATATGCAATACGTGATATTGCACTGGAGGCAAGAAAACTCCAGAAACAAGGCAAAAAAATTACTTATCTTAACATTGGCGATCCACTCCAGTATGGGTTCCAGCCCCCTGACAGAGTCAAAGATGCTCTAGTAAAAG
Organism: Nitrosotalea sp.; assembly: GCA_023252335.1. GTDB lineage: Archaea > Thermoproteota > Nitrososphaeria > Nitrososphaerales > Nitrosopumilaceae > Nitrosotalea. Next base: position 6,159 of record JAJPEA010000080.1, on the reverse strand, counting down.
CAGTCAGGGAGGGTCAAAATTATTATGCATCATCAGAAGGCCTGCCGGAATTACGACAAGCCATAGCAAAAAAAGAAGCAGTAAAGGGTCTTCGAGTTTTAGAAGATGATGTTCTTGTAACAAACGGTGTATCAGAAGGTCTTGAAATGATCATGGCGTCTATTGTAGAAGCAGGAGATGAGGTGTTGATACCTGGTCCGTATTATCCACCTTATGCATCATATGTGAGATTATTTGGTGGAAAACCAATAGAATTTCTGGTAGACTTGCACAACTCTACTCCTGATCTGGATGACATTAGATCAAAAATTACGTCAAAGACAGTTGCAATATGTCTTATCAGTCCCAACAATCCAACAGGCGTAGTATTTAGTGAGAAATCACTCAAGGATCTAGTTGATCTTGCAAATGAACATGATCTATACATCATTTGTGATGAAATCTATGATCAGATAGTATTTGATGAAAAATTTACAGGCATAGGCAAAGTCAGTGGTGACTCGCCTGTTATATTGCTAAACGGTTTCTCAAAGGTTCACTTGATGTCTGGCTGGCGAGTAGGATACATTGCGTTTAATCAATCAAAAAAACTAGAGTTACTTAGAGAAAATGTACCCAAGTTATCTAGAGTAAGAATTGCAACTAATCTACCTGTACAATATGCCGCACTGGAATCACTTAGTGGTCCACAAGATTATGTAGCAAAATTTGTCTCTGAGCTCAAAAAAAGACGTGATTATACCATCAAGAGACTAAATGGTATGCATGGTATTAGTTGTTCAAATCCTAAAGGGGCTTTTTACGCATTTCCAAAAATTGAGGACAACAAGTATGGTTCTGATAAAGAGTTTGTAACCGAACTATTGAAGACAACTGGTATCCTTACAGTTCATGGTTCTGGATTTGGAACCCAGTATGGAACAGGTCACTTTAGAATGGTTTTCTTACCTGAAATACCTATACTTGAAGATGCTCTAAACAAAATTGAAAAATTCGTTGCCTAGTATTTCCAGTCTGTGATCTTTTTTGGTGTTATTTCGATAACACAATCAGTCTGGTCCAATAGTTGTTGTGCTGATTTATTCTTTAGATTCTTAAAATATCGCAAAAGAATTTTTTTTGCAAGTAATTCCACTGCATCTGTCTTCAAAACTAATCTAGCTCTTCCTGTTCCCATAACTCCAACAATGTCTGGTGACATTATTCCAGTATCTATACAAAATGATACCTTGGAATTTTTTTTGATATTTTTTGCCTTTCTTGTGTTTGTGTTTGTTCCCACGTAAAATTTACCACTTGTATACATGTACCAGACAGGAACAATATGCGGATCTCCTGAAGGATCTATTGTAGCTAGCCGTAAAATTTTCTGTGATTTTAGAAACTTTTCATTCTTCATAGGTTTCTCCTCGTAACCCTAAAACAATAAGAAATCCTGCTATGCCATACATGGCTACTGATACTTTTTCACTTGTTATATCAGAGGATGTAAAAAAATCCGTAGTAAATTCTGGTCCCCATATGAGCAAGTCTCGTATTATGGCAATAGATGCTACAACAATAAACAACACACCCATTGCTGTAAACCAATTCTTTCTTCTTACACGGCCCACCATGTCAATTACTGGTATATTGTAACTAGATTATCTTTATGCCTGGATTTTTCATCTTGTTTTTTATCATTGCGTTAAGAAGAATTGGTGTTGCCACTTCTGCAAGATATGACAAGGAACCTGGGCCCAATAATATTGGTCTGAGATTTTTTATCTCAGTTATAAGCTGGCGTACCACATTTAACGAGTCTTCTGTATCTCCACAAACAAATATGTCAGAATCAAGTACAAGTTTTGGGTCGATTAGTTTTTTCTCTGATATTGTATGAAATGCAGAAACCAGTTTAGACTTGTTCTTCATGTGTTTCTGGACCATTTCAAATGCTGATGGTTTCTTGTCCTTGAATGAAATGAATTCAAAGCCTGAATCAGTCTTGGTCAGAGGAACTATTGGAGATATCACGGTACAATCATCTTTGACATTAGGTAAAAGTTGCGAACAGATTGCATCTATATTTTCATAGGGAATTGACAAAACCAACACATCGCTTTCTTTTGCAACTGATGTATTGTCTTTCCCAGTAATTTTTCCTTTAAAGGAACCATATTCTTTTTGTGCCAATTCAGAATATTCTTTTGCAGCGTCTTCTGCCTTGGATGATTCTCTAGAGCCTATTATGACATCATGGTTTTCACACCATCGTAAAGCAAATCCCTTTCCCATTCCACCAGTTCCACCAATTATTCCAATCTTCATGAAATGTTGCACAGGTAATGTTATTATTATCTTTATTCAATAATTGTAATCGTTATTGGCACTATTTCTTTTTCTAAGACACGGTCAAGCCAAAAATAATGTTGAGCGAATTTTAGCTGGACGTACCAAGGGATTTCCACTCACAGAATTAGGTATTCAACAAGCTGAACAAATAGGAAATTTTCTAAAATCATTTAACATATCCAAAATATATTGCAGCCCTATTGAAAGGGCAGAACATACTGCTAAAATAGTTGCCAACCATGTAGGTTTGAACTGTACTGTTGATGAGCGACTCACTGAGATAGACATGGGATCATTTTCAGGAATGCATTATGATGAAATGTTTGCAAAACATGGAAATGTTTTCTTGAAATTCTATCAGGGTCATCCAATAATCGAGACAAATGGTCTTGAGACATTTACAAATGTGAAAAAAAGAGTCTTGAACATGGTTGATCATTGTTTGAAAAAACATGTTGGAGAAACCGTTCTACTTGTTACTCACATGGACCCAATAAAATCAATGATATCAACAATTCTTCAACCAAAACCTGAATCACTATATGAGATGGTAATAAGAAATGCTTCTCTTACGATATTAAAAAATGAGCAATCAAGTTTTTCTATGGTTGCAATTAATTCCATGAATGCTGAACGATACTCTCATGAATAGTCTTTTCATCATTCACTAGTTTACTAATCTGTACAAAAATTAGCAGAACCAATATCTATGGGTTAGCAAAATCATATTTAGATTGAAACTAGTGATACTTGGGTTGTTACTTCTTGTAATTACAAGTAGTTTCTTTACTAATGCTTTTGCTTTACAACTATACACTGACAGAGATGTTTACTCGAAGGGTCAACCTCTTCTTGTATATGGACAAGGTTTGTCAAATGAACCAATAATAATCAGATTATTTGCGCCAGATGGTACCATCGCACAATTCAATCAGATAAACGCCGATGCTGATGGCAGTTTTAGTCATATATTGATACGATGGCCAAATGCAACAAGTACCTATTCATATGGAACATATACTGTAGAAGCAATTGCTACAAAAGAACAAGTATCATCACAAAAAATTGATGTAAAATTTTTAAATTCATCATTGGCCAGAGTTCCATTACAACGAATTGTTTTAGTTACAGTATTTGCTCCGCAAACTGCAGCTATAAATCAGGCATTCAGAGTTTTTGTTCAGGTTACAAGTGACGGTTCTTTGGTTACTGGAAATGCGTCTACAGTACTTAGCTCATCACATGTTCATATGCCTGACGGTAGCCAAGTAATTCTTTCTGATTCAATGAAGACTCTACACCAAGGACTATTTTATTTTGATTTTACGCCCACTCAAGAAGGAACATATGTTTTTCATATGATTGCTAATAGTCAAGGTACTATTTCTAATGGATCTGTTGCTACTCTAGTTCTTAAACAAGACATAGAAGGAATATCTAACCAGATATTGAAACTCAACTCTGGTCTAGATACTACATCACAAGAACTTGATAGGCTAAAGTCAGAAATTCAAGGATTTGCAAGTGCACTAAATAGCAGCCAACAGTCTATCTCTCAAGCAGATGAAAATCTTAACAAAAGTGTAACGTCCATGTCTAATTCCGTTACAAACATTGATCAGGCATCTACACAACTAAATTCATTATTTCTTCCTGTCGTAGCTCTTATAGCAATAATTATCGCACTACAAATAACAATTCTTGCTAGGCGACGATAGTCTCTATGGTAAAGAAACAAATCACTACATCAACATTAGGATTTTTTTTAATCTTTATTTTGTTATTTTCACTTTTTCCAAAAACTGCAATGGGATCATATGATGTAGATCTCCCAAAAAATAACATAACTATTAAAACAGATCAAGTGTCTGATCTCATAAATTTTCAACCGTCTTCATATCAAGATGTAGTTAAAAGATACATTGTATTTGGCTCTGGTTCTGTATCTGATATAGTATCGCGGGCTAGCAATATTGTCTATGGCATGGAATCAAATCATGGTTCTCTTGCCATGGGTTTTTTCAATCAAGACCAGGTCTCAAATTTACAATTAAACGGATATCAGGTAATTGAGGACTTGCCATTAGAATTTGATTCAGTACAACCTGACTTACCGGTAACACAGGTCCCAACCATTGATGATATTCTTGGTTCTAGCAAAGTTCTTCATAAGTATGGGTACACAGGAAATGGTATCAAGATAGGAATAGTGGATACCGGAACAGACTTTACAAATCCTGATGTACAAAATTCTATAGCTCGTGACAAAAATAATGTCCCCGTTATGATTGATGCTGATGGACAGGGTATTGTATTAACCAATGCTACGTTTATTGCCAATATCAACAGTAAAGGAGTGATACAAAATTATACAAATGCCATACCAAAAAATGTTACATCATCTGTCTATGTAACTTCAAAAGGAGTGTTTCTTGATCTGCACAAAAAGGGCAAGGGAACATATATTCAAGTTTATAATTCGCTATATCCAAAGGGCGGCAACCCTGTTCTAAACGGAACAGTAACAAATGATTACAAAATAGGAAAAGATCCAAAACACTTCATCCTCTCCAAGAGTGGCATGTATCACTTTGGTATGATATACGAAAGCGTCTCTCAAGGTCAAAATTATAGATTACAGACAGTGCCAGTTCTTGTAGTTGACGCTAACATTGCGGGTTTGTATGATACCATAATTGCAGACATGTCTGATTCTTGGAAAGATTATGAAAAATTTGATAATCCACTCATACCTAAATATGATTTTGATTTTACTGACCAGCCACTCATTACACTTGGAGGTGGTAACGAAAATCTTGTCTATGATTCAAATCATGATGGGCATGCAGACTATGGAGCAGGAACAGTTGGTGCACGCGTCTTGGATGTATACGGTGTAATTACAAAACCATCTCTACTTGATGAAAAACTGGGTGCAATCAATGGCACTCTACTTCCTCCGCTTGATCCTCGTGGAAATTTCTTTGGAATAATGTATGATTTTGGAGGTCACGGAACAGGAACTGCTGGCTCAATAACATCTGCTGGAAAACAAAGTTATGGAATTTATACAAACTCTACAAAATATCACATAAGGGGTATTGCTCCTGGTGCAAAAATAGTTCCTATCAAGGCTCTTTGGTTAGGTGATGCAATTTATGGCTGGCTCTGGGCTGCAGGATTTGATCAAGAAAAAAACCAATGGAAATACAGTGGAAATACTAGAGTTGACATTATATCAAATAGTTGGGGAATTTCGACTTTTCCTGCTCTGCAGTCAGTTCCCGGACTTGATGTGCAATCGCTTTTGCTTAGTGCACTCTGTGTTCCTCATTCTCTTGATGTAAATTATCCCGGAGTTTTAGTAGTTAGCAGTTCAGGAAATGCAGGGCCTGGTTACGGAACCATGGGAACTCCTGATGCTGCACCGTTTGGAATTACAGTTGGAGCAGTAACTGATAATGTCTTTGTGGGTTATGGCCCATTTAAGAATCAGCCACGTTTTGGTAACAGTACATCTCATTATGGTGAAGTATCTGGATTTTCTAGCAAGGGTCCATCCTTGATTGGTGATCCTAAACCTGATCTTATGGCAGTAGGAGAATATAGCTATGTCCCTACATCTATCACACAAACCAGTAAAAACAATACACACCAGTATGGCCTATTTGGAGGAACCAGCTTGGCTGCACCTCTTGTAGCAGGTTCTGCAGCAATCCTTATGGAAAGTCTAAAAGATAAAAATATTCCATACAACTCTTTTACCATAAAAAATATTTTAATGTCTACTGCAACTGATCTGGAAAATGATCCATTTTCTCAAGG
>JAJPEA010000079.1 GCA_023252335.1 Nitrosotalea sp. | reverse complement strand
TTGGCATGTCATTTAACCAGCAAAAGGCATACTGGACATACAAGGACGAGTACATTGAGAGAGAATGGAAGTATCTCAAAAAGGCACTAGAGATTGGAATCTTATCAGAATCATACAAGGTAGTTGCATATTGTCCTAGCTGCCAGACATCATTAAGTCATGCCGAGGTAAACCAGGGATATGATACTGTAACAGACCCTTCTCTTTACTATAAAGTCAAGCTACATGACGAAGATCTTTACCTGATTGTGTGGACCACAATGCCATTTACTTTGGTTACAGATACAATGGTTGGTCTCAACCCAGATGAAAATTATGTCCATGTCAAAGTTGGAGATGAAACATGGCTTGTTGGAGAAAAAAGATTGGAGGAGTTTATGAAAGAGGCAAGAATTGAAGAGTACACCGTAACAAAAACAGTCAAGGGCTGTACACTAGAAGGAAAAAAATACATCCACCCGTTGTTATCAGAGATTCCGGGACTGGACGAGTTTTCAAAATCTCCCAAGTTCCATATTGCAGTTGCAGAAAATTTTGTTGACATTCAAACAGGAAGTGGTCTTGTCCACCTCTCGCCTGCAAACGGAGAAGAAGATTTTGAGATTGCATCAAAAAGATCAATACCAATTTTTAATCCAATAAATGACGAAGCAAAATTTACAGAGCAAGCAGGAGTGTATGCAGGATTATTTGTAAGAGACGCTGATGAAAAAATTGTCAATTCACTAAAGGAAAAAAATGCACTGGTAAGAATTGGCAAGATAAAACACCAATATCCATTGTGCTGGAGATCACAGCACAAACTATTATGGCTTGCAAGAAGGGGATTTTTCTATTTTCTTGACAGACTGGGTGACAAGGCAGTACAGGCAGCAGAGAGTGTCGAGTATTTTTTTGAACCCCCAAAAAACAGGTTTTTGGAGATAATAAAAGACAAACACCCCTGGTGCATCTCAAGGGAGCGAATCTGGGGATGTCCATTGCCCATGTGGAACTGCAAAAACTGCAAGCATACCAAGTGGTTCTTCTCAAGAGAGGAGATAGTCAAATCAGCATCAGATCTTCCAGATGGTACAGATTTTGAACTGCACAGACCTTGGATAGATAATGTATCCATTCCATGTGAAAAGTGTGGAAACAAGATGGAGCGAGAACAATTTGTTTTGGACACGTGGCACAACAGTGGTGCTGCACCATATGCATCACTATCTGATGAAGATTACAAGGAGAACATTCCTGCACTATTTTTGACAGAGGGAATAGACCAGACAAGAGGGTGGGCATACACACTACTGATCGAGAATGTAATTTTCAACAATGCACCAATTGCACCATTCAAGTCATTTTTGTTCCAGGGTCACGTACTTGACAAAAATGGTAACAAGATGAGCAAGAGCAAGGGAAATGTCATGGATGCAATGGAGCTGCTTGGAGAGTATTCAGTTGACTTGATAAGATTGTATTTCATGTGGAAATCAAGTCCGATAGAGCCAATTAATTTTAGCACAGACGAGCTTGTATCAAGGCCATATCAGATACTCAGTACACTGTACCATCTCCACTTGTACTATAAACAAAATAGTGAGTATGACAAGTATGACAAGACACACAACATACAATGGGCAAAAGACAAGAACCTATTACTAGAGCCAGAGATTTGGGCATTATCAAAACTTCAGAAATTAATTTCATCAGTGACAGAGTCACAGGACAAGTGCAAATTCCACGAGGCGGCAAGGGCAATAGATGATTATCTGATAAATGCAGTCAGCCAAGTTTACATTCCAATCACACGTGAAGAATTGTGGCTAGATGACGATTCCCAAAAGGAGAGAAGATTTGCAATCTATGCAACACTTTCAAAAATACTATTGACCCTTGACATATTGCTGCATCCAATATGCCCGTTTACAACCCAGTACCTGTATGGTGCCACATTTGCAGAGAAAAAGAACATACTGTTAGAAAATCACCCAGAGGTACAAGATTCCCTCACAAATGACAAGGTAGAAGAAGCATTTGACTTGATGAAAGAGTCAGTTTCTGTTTCAGCTGCTGCAAGAATGAAAGTCAAGCTCAAAAGAAGATGGCCCCTTGACAAGGCAATAATTTGTGTCGAGCCAGGCCAAAAGGAAAAATTGGAATCACTCTCAGAGTTGCTGCTCTCTCAGCTTAACGTAGAAAAGTATGAAATCATTGAATTGCCAAAGTCAGATGGACTGGAACTTGTATCAATCTTGTTGCAAAGGGGAATCCCAATTGTTCCAAAAGTAGAACTTGAGCGAAAAAAAATAGGACCAAAAGCAAAACAAGACATGGGAAGATTGCTTGACAAGTTTTCGCAGACAGATCCAAATACAATAGTAGACAATCTTTTGAAAAACGGCTCACATACATTTGATCTTGGCAATAATAAAATCGAATTATTAAAAGAGGATTTTATTGTATCCTATGCAGAAAAAGAAGGATTTGCCATGTCAAACCGCGATTCTCTGATTGTATTTATCAGCACAACTAGAAACCGCGAAATGTTGGCAAAAGGTCTGATAAGAGACCTTGCAAGAAGATTGCAGGTATTAAGAAAAGAGCGAGGATACAATCCAACTGACATTTTAGAGTCGGCATACATTTTGGGCCTTGATGAGGAATCATTAGAGATGGTAAAAGAAAAGCAAACAGAACTTGCATATCTAGTTAGAGTTAAAAAAATAAGATTTGATGATAGTGCGAAAATCTACAAGGAAGAAGATTTGGATGGTCAAAAGATTCGAATCTCCGTTGAGTAGTGCGTCATCCATTGCATTAAATAATAAAAAAATACATGATATCCCATGCCAAAGCAGATAACCCTAGACGGTTGGCTCATTTCACATCTTGCCATTTTACTCAAAAAAGCCTCCTCTCATGTTGCCAAGACCAAGACTCCGCTAGTATTATACCGAAATACGCTTGAAGAGGAGGAAGAGGCATACCAAGAGACAGTCTGTACCATTACTGAAGGATACATCATAGTGCAGGTAATCACATCAGGTGGAGGCGTGGTTCCAAGCTTTCAGCAGCAATTTGTATTTACACTAGACGAGTTTCCATCATGGCTCATGCGAAAAAGCAAGGACTTGTTTTTGCAATCAATAGATACGCTTGAAGAGCAATTCAGCTAGTACGCTAGCCAGTTTTTGTATCATAAAATTTTGATTTCATGATAATGAGGCTTAAAAATACCTTGTTGAAGAATAATCTAGTTTTGGGGCACGGACCAGGCAAGAGGGTGTCATTTGACACTCGGTACCGACCCCAAAACGCTTCCAGTATATCACAATGTGCTATACCATGAAACCTTAGATGAAATCGGCAGGGTAGTATAATTACATTATGCAAAATGTCACGCATCGCACTTTATTATCAAAAACAGATTTTGATCGAAGACAAACTCATTTGACACTGCCAAACATTGTTCTAGATCTTGACAACTGGGAATCAGTCTTTCGATGTCCCCCATAGTTTTCACTCTTTTGGTTTTTGGAGTAACATAGTATAGCTGATCCTCAACTTAAGTTATTTTAGCATGAGATATTGTTCTACATTTGCTAATCAACATAATTGGAAAAATGATAGCCACTTTTGTTGGAACATAAAAATGCTCTAATTTTACTGCTTGTTAACTAAATCTTTTAAATTTGTGACAACAACAGTTTGGATTTCTCCTTTGTATAGCTTTTTAAGATATTCTTCCACGCTATGATCATTTTCTGCATTCCATTTTAGTTGTTCTGATGTTATCATACAGTATGTATATTTTCAAACATATTTAATCTTGTACACTCTTGTACACTGCATCTCAATTCACCCTGCTTTCGCAGTTAGCAAAAGTAGGCAAAAATTCTAAAATAATATTAAAAAAGTTCGTTTGTGACAAGTTAGACCGGTTGTTGTTATAACATAGATTCAGAGTTTATAAAGGCCATTTAGAACAAGGACATATTTAATGTGTTAGTTTCAATTTAATAAATTTATGAGTCGCTCCACAATGTTATTCTGGCAATATCATTTTCTGTAAATAAGATTGATTTTCCTACACTGCGCCAAGTTTTTTTGTTATTTACTATTTCCAAAACCTCGGCCTCTCCTAATTCTAGTTCTCGTTTATGGGATTCATGCGTAGCCATGAGTTTCAGCCAACCTCTGAATACTACATCTTTGTTTGTATAAACCTGAATCCAATCACCAATATTCTCAAATGCGAAGTTTGTCCAAACACTACCACTGACAACGTTTCTGCGTCTCCTGTGTAATATTTCGCCTAGCACGAATCCTATTACTATTGCAATAGCAAAGTAAACTAGTATTATTTTTGGATTAAGAATTCGGGTTTCTAAATCTGTTATTGATTGAAAATTATAATGTAATGCTAAAGGAATAAAATCTATCACACTGAAAATTAAACTATACAATATTATTAGAAGGTCAGAAAACACAAATTCGAATGATGCCCTCCAACTTAATATCCTAAATGTAATAAAACCCGGAACAATTAAAATTAAAAATGCAAAGGCTTCAGTAATTGAGGCAGTGTCAGTCATACTAGTTTATTTTTGTTCAGGATCTTTTGGCTTTTCTCTTTTTGGTGCACTTGCAGAAACTGATTCCGCTATTTTGACTCTCTTTTCTTTTTGCATATCTTCTGCCATACTATTGAAAAGAACTACTGATAGTTAAATATTAATCGCTACGTGACAATTCAACCTCTAGACACACACCCACGGATACCATCTTTGCTTCGCTCGGACATGCCGACTCACAGGACTCCACCTATCAATGACTACATACTCAACTTTGTTGATAACCGTTTAGCATGGATTAGGTCTGCGATCGAGATACATTTTTCAATTAATAAAAGTAGGCAAAAATTCTAAGATGATATTAGAAGAGTTCATTTGCTATAAGTTAGATCGGCAGTTGTCATAGTCCGGATTCAGCGTTTATAAAGACCATAAAAATGAAAAATCACAATGCGTCTGTTAGAGTACCAAGCCAAGTCTTTGTTTGCAGAGTATGGAGTTCCAATTCCAAAGGGAATGACATCTACAGATATTGTTCAAGGCAGAAAAGATGCAGCAGCACTCGGATTTCCATTTGTCATAAAAGCACAGATGGCAGTGGGTGGAAGAGGAAAAGCAGGTGCAATCCAGAAATGCCAAAACGCAGACGAGTTTGAATTGAAATATCCAGATATAATGCAAAAGGTGGTCAAGGGAGAAAAGACCAAAGCAATTTTACTTGAAAAAATGGCAGACATTAAAAAAGAACTATACATTTCGTTATTTTTGAACAGGGGTAAGAGATGTTACACCATAATTGCATCAGGAGAGGGTGGTGTTGAAATCGAGTCAGTCAAGAATCAAATAATTCGCGAAGTCGGACTGGGTAACGTTGATGCAAAAACTGCAGAAGAAGTAGGAAAACAAATGGGACTAAAGGACAAACCGCTAAACCAGTTTGTTGACATTTTACAAAAATTAGCAAAAATTACAATAGAAAAAGAGGCCGAGCTTGCAGAGATTAATCCACTTGCAATACTAGGAGATGAATCAGTTGTGGCACTTGATGGCAAGGTCATCATAGATGATAACGCAATGTTCAGACATGATGAATTGCGCAAGTTCCAAGAAGTCTCTGAACTTGAAGAGAGGGCAGAAAAGAGTGGATTTTCTCTAGTAGAGCTTGACGGAAACATTGCAGTTGTAGGAAACGGCGCCGGTCTAGTCATGTCTACACTTGACATGCTATCAGATAATGGTGGCAAGCCTGCTTGCTTTTTGGATGTCGGAGGCGGTGCAACAACTGAAACAGTATATGAGGCACTTACTTTGATTAGCAAAATGAAAAAGGTGAAAGGTATTCTAGTAAATCTGTATGGTGGAATTGTAAAAACAACAACAGTTGCAACGGCATTTATCAAGGCATACGAAGACAAGGTAATTGATCTTCCAGTCTTTGCAAGAATGTCCGGTGCAGAAGCAGACAAGTCTAAAGAGATGCTCAAGGGTTCAAGAACAAAAATGTTTGACACCATCGAAGAAGCAATAAATGCAGCAGTAATTGAGATGAATAAAAATGGTTGATCTTTTCGAATTATTAATTGGCAAACAAGGCGACAAGGATTACAAGAAAAAGCCAGTCATCGTACAAGGAATTACAGGCAAGTTTGGCGCATTTCACACACAACAGATGTTAGCATATGGAACAAACATTGTGGCAGGTGTGACACCAGGTAAGGGGGGACAAAAACATGAAGGAGTTCCAATCTATGAAACAATGAGTGAGGCAGTAAATGCAACAGGTGCCAAAATTTCAATCATATTTGTTCCAGCAAAATTCTTCTTGTCTGCAGCAGTTGAAGCACTGGAATCAGGAATAAAATTGCTAATTGCAATACCAGAACATGTTCCAGTAAAAGATGCAATGACAATCGTAGACTTGGCCAAGAAAAAAGATGCCATAGTTGTAGGTCCAAACACTCCGGGAATTATCATTCCAGGAATAATCAAGATAGGAATCATGCCAGCAATGCCTTTCAAGGAGGGAAGAATTGCAGTAATATCAAGAAGTGGAACTTTGATGTACGAAGTATCACATAATTTATCCATTGCAAACTTTGGTCAGAGTGTATGTTTTGGAATAGGCGGAGACCCAATCAACGGCACACCACTAATCCAAGCATTTGACACCATAAGAGACGGGGCAAACATTGACGGAATTGTTGTAGTAGGTGAAATAGGAGGAGACGCAGAAGAGATGCTTGCACAGCACATCATTGACACTAAATTTGACAAGCCAGTAGTTGCATACATTGCAGGAAGGGCAGCACCAAAAGAAAAGAGAATGGGCCATGCAGGTGCAATTGTTTATGGAAATTACGGTTCTGCAGAATCAAAGGTATCCATGTATGCCAAGGCAAATGTGCCAGTTGCCAAGAGACCTGCCGAGGTACCCATGCTTCTTGCAGGAAAACTCGAAAAAGGTAGAATCAAATAGCAGGAAATTGGAGAAATAGAAAATGCCTATAACAGATCCACTGAAAAAATCAATCGCACAAAAGGCTAGACTACACTTTAAAGTCTGTTTTTCATGTGGCGCAAAAAATCCTATCAGCGCATCAAGATGCCGCAAATGCCACAACATCTACCTTAGACTAAAGAACAGAACGCTAGGCATTAAAAAGTAATCTAGTTTTATCTTCAGGCTTGAGATTACTTTACATTTGTTAATTTGATTACTAGAACATCACTTTCACAGCTTATATCATTAACACATACTAGTTATGCAAGTGACTGTGGGTATAGAATCAAACAAACAAGAATCAAAAACAGGTAGATCTCCTTGGGTGTCTCTTGGAATTCTAAGCGTCATAGGCTTTCTCATCATGTACGTTGAGATGATGGTGGCCCCTGCCATTCCAGATTTTATTCGAGATTTTAATATTTCATACAGTTCTGTTTCATGGATACTATCTTCATACATGATATCAGCTGCTGTATCTACGCCAATTCTTGGCAAGCTCTCTGATGTCTATGGAAGAAAAAAAATTCTGGTAATTGGTCTGTCAATTTATGCATTGGCAGTATTTGCAAGCGGGTTTGCAACCAATATTGAATTCATGGTAATAACCAGAATAATTCAAGGAATAGGAATAGGCATATTCCCAATAGCTATGAGCATAATCCGAAACGAATTCTCAAAGAAGAGAATAGGCATTGCACAAGGTGTGATAACAACCATGTTTGGCAGTGGTGCAACAGTAGGCTTGGCTGTCGGAGGAATAATAACAGAATACCTAGGGTGGCGTGCTACATTTTTTACCATAGTTCCAATCCCAATCATACTGGTAATTTTGATAATTATCCTACTAGAAGAAAAACCAATTCTTGCTAAAATTAATGGTGAATCAAGTTTTTCATTAGACCTAAAGGGATTGATAACACTCTCAATTGCAATAACTTCGTTTATCGCAGCATTTAGTTTTCTCAGCAATGGAAATGATCTAGTTACAAGCTATGTTTTAATTTCAGTAGGAATTGTCTCATCAGTTTTATTTGCAATTGTAGAAAAAAAGATAAAACTGCCATTAATTGAACCAAGACTGCTTTTTGACAGGACACTATTTGCATCAAATCTATTGAGAATGTCATCTGGTGTTATCATGTTCATGTTGTTGCAAACAATACCAGTACTTGTGCGCGATCCCAAGCCTTTGGGATTTGGGGGAGCAGCATCTAGTGCAGCATTTTTAACATTGCCCATGACTGTAACATATCTAGTGGTGGGATTATCCATAGGATTTGCACTGTACAGGATTGGAAACCTTAGAGTTTCAATCGCAGGAGGAATTCTAGGATTTGCAGGCTTTGCCTATCTGTATTTTGGCGATTTGAACACATTTCCTCTAGTTCTGATATTGTTGGGAGCTGCCATGCAGTTGATGCACATGGGAGGCTTGAACCTCAACTTGGTTTCAGCACCCAAAGAGCACACAGGCATCTCATTTGGAATAAGCAATGTATTCTATTTGACAGGATGCGCTTTTGGGCCAGCTCTTGCAGCACTGTTCATGGAATCACACCTGGTTTCAATACCTAACTTTGCAGCCAAGTTTCCATCACAGGAATCATACCATTTGATCTTTGCCACAG
>JAJPEA010000078.1 GCA_023252335.1 Nitrosotalea sp. | reverse complement strand
TCATATGAAAATTCATTCAATCCTTTTTTTATCGACTCCATCACATGATGACGTGAATTTTTATCAAGTGTTTGGAGTATTTTGCCGAGATATTCAGGATTATCAAAACAATCTGGCATTATACCATGATATTTCTCTTCCAATAGATGAACGACTTTTTCATAAGTTTCTATGCCACTACCTAGAAGAGCACTTTCTACTACAGCAGATATTAATGCGTGTCGTACTTGACCGTCTCCATTATCCTTGTGAAATAAAATGTTGTCATGGGATTGCTCCATGTATTTTATGACATGCGCTGATTTACTTAAGTTACCATGGAAAATTGTTCTAGGGTATTGTTCTATTTACCACCAGATTCAGGCTTGGAATATACAGTTCCAGCTTGTATCGTCGAATGTGGTGGAATAAAACGTCCAGGAAGAATTATCGTTCCAGCACCAACAGAAGAATGGTGCCCTATTATAGAGCCAAGTTGATCAAGTCCTGTAGATACCAACAAACCATCCAATTTGTATCGAATTGTTTCCTTGTTGAGTAGTACATTGGTCGTTCCAACATATCCACCTAACCAACAATCCTGACCAAGTATGCTATCTAAAATCACATCAAGATGTGCGATTCTACTATTACCCATAAAAAATGATCTTGCAATTTCACAGTTAAATCCTATAACCGTATCATCACCCATCATGCTATGTCTAGCTAGAGTACCTGTACCAATTTTGGTATTTTTACCCAGATAGATAGGACCAATTATCTTGGTAAAATCGTCAACTGATACACCATCTTCTATAACACATGGACCTTTTATGACACTAGTCTCTGCAACAGATGCATTTTTTGATATTGCGGTACTTGTAACATCTGCATTGAGTACGTCATGCATTACTTTGAGTATGTCCCAAGGATATACCATTTTTTGTATGGCATATTGGTCAGTTCCTTTTGGTTTTGTAACAACAGAGTTTATCGGCATCCGTACAGAATCAGATGCAGCTAGTTTGTCTTGCTTTTTTTGTTCATCAATTTGAATAAATGGAAATTCATCTTGTATGAGATTAGCAAGATGTAATGAATTTTCTGGCAAAATGATATTACTAATATTATATTTTAAATAAAGTAATTTTGCAATGTTGTATAATATTAATGGCTTGCCCATTATCTTTAACAAAGAAATTCTAGAATCATCCTTTGAATAGATGATATCATCAAGCCAGTTTACAGCAGATTCTACTATCAGAGTTTTTTTGTTGTCAGCATCAAGATTGCAAGCGGTTTCGTTTTGAAGCACGCCTATCACCTACCCAGATACATTACAGACCCAAGGGTTGACTCACAGAATATACATCTCCACCAAAGAGGTTTGCAGGGCTAGGTGTTGATGCAAGTTGTATTCCGTTTGAATCATAGATTTTGATATACGCAGATAGAGGCATGTGGTATTGTCCTATGGTAAAAGTAGCAGTACCTGATGATACTTGCGAGCTTGCAATGACCTTGCCTGTTGGATCCACCAAATCTACCTTAGCAGCAAGAATTGGATTGTTTGTTACTTTGACAGTTTCATCAGTTGTTGCATAATAATCAGTAAAGGTTCCATTTAGTAATTGACCTTGATAAGTCGATTGTGGTTCAAGATATGTGTTAAATGGCATTGGCATTTGTAAATTCAAAGTACTATTCTCATATACCTTTACGCCATCGAGGTATACTTTGAGATAGTTGTTGCCGTTTGTTATGATGGTACAATCTCTTGTTAGTGGTTGGTTTGCACTTCCGTCTGTGTATAATGTGTGAAATACTGTTGCTTGGTTTGCATTTCCAGTTACTGATACCACTCCCCAAATTGTTCCCCATTGGCTAGTAGCAGATGTACATGTGACATAGTTTACGGAGGATTGTGAAGTAACCAAAGTCTGGACATACATTCCGTTTTCATACCACTGTGGCACTGGCAATACAGGCAATGCGCTTACTGGTGTTGTGATTACAGAGTGGAACAACATTGCATTTGTGTTTGGACTTTCTGCATATAGTCCGGCCCACTGACCATCAGCTGATTGAACTCCTATGTGAAATCCTAAAACATCCTTGAAAAAGTCAAAAGGCGCATTTCTTGCTGATGCATCTCCACCATAGACCCAATACTTTTGGTTTGCTTGCAGTTGTTGTTGGGTCTTGGTTTCATTATTTAGTGGATCAGATACTACCAATCCAGATTGAACTTGGTTTATAGTATAAACAGAACTTGCTGGAGGCGATACTGGAACTGTTCCAAGGTTTGGAATGGTTGGAAGGACTGGAGTTCCAGTAGGAGTAAGGAAAATGTTACCCGGTATAGGCACAGGGCCAGTAGTTGTAGCAGCCTGGACAGGAGGATTTGCAGCTAACGGGACTACCATAAGAGATACCATCACCAAGCTAAAAAGAAGACTAGATTTCTGTATCATTTGTTATTATATGATATCTTGATGTATATCTCACTATACGGCGAAATTACTAGAAAAATACTCTAGATAAATCTAATAAAGCACTATTTATAAAATTCATAAAATGATCTGCAGATCATACACATTTTATGAAGTTAAATGTCAGACTTTTTTTATAGGGCCATTACAGGTGTACAATTGTATGAAATTATCTTGTATATGGTCTAGATTTCAAAGGTGATAAAAATCATGGAACAGATAGATAATGGAAATATAGGGCAAAAAATAGATTCTGCCAAGGCACAAGAACTAACAAGAAGATTTCTTAGCCAATATCACACAGTAATTGACACCAAAGTTATTTTAGAAAAAGATGTATGGGTCGTAACTGCATATCTTGGATTTTCAAACACACAGACAAGAAAAGTAAGAATAGATGCAAATTCAGGCCAAATACTAGGATGCACTTGATACATCACAAATAATCAAAGATATCATTCACACAACAAGTATTTTACCGCACATCAGTAGTAGAGTTGTAGCTTTGTATATTACCAGTATATTTGTCAATTAGAACTTGCCTGGTTTGTTTATTTATTAAGCCGATCTCCACTGTTATTATCCAAAATTCTTTCTCCAAAGAAGCAGACTTGAATGTGACAGACGAGTTGTACTGTTCAAAAAACTTCAAGGCAATAGTTTTTGCTCGCGCTAGATTAATTGCTCCCACACCATGTATTAGAACATGGTATTTTTTTAAAGGTGACAGTAAAATGTTCTATTTTAAAGCATTTTTTATAAAAATACAATATTCATGTGCCACACTCAATGAGAATTGTCAGATAGAGTTCTGACGTACATTTGGAAAAATTTTGTTATCAGTTATTTGCTCTGAATTGTCTTCATTTATTATCCAATAGTCTTCACCATTGATATCCCAGATAAAATTTTCACTTGTTTTTTGTGGAACTGCACCCATGTAATTTCATAATTTCGTTGAATTATACAGTTAGCTTGGGAATGTTAGCTAAGTTTTGTCTATAATCAAGTTTTCAAGTACGGTTCAAAGAGAAGGATTGCTTCTTAGAAAAATTGGTATTTAAAAATGCTATAGAAGAATATTAGAAGAACAATAAATATCACTAGAAGATATTGTACATGTGAACATTCTAGCGATAGGAGCACATCCAGATGATATAGAACTTGGTTGTGGAGGACTACTAATCAAATCTGCAAGACAAGGTCATAATGTCTACATGTATTCACTTACAAGAGGCGGAGCAGGCGGAGACCCCAGCCAAAGAACACGAGAATTGGCAAGATCAGCCAGATTCATCAAGGCAAAGCAATTATGGATGGATAATTTTGAAGATTCTAAACTTACAGTCACTAGTGAATTAATCAATCATATTGAATTTTTCATCAACAAAGCCAACCCAGATCTTATTCTCACCCACTCACATGGAGACGTACACCATGACCACAGAGCAATAGCACTAGCCACCTTAGAAGCAGCCAGGTTCAACTCTAATGTTCTATCATACGAGATCCCGCTTAGTCGAAACTTTGATCCAAAAGTGTTCGTTGACATATCAGATGTTGTAAATGAAAAGGTGGAACTCATAGAAATCTTTTGGTCACAACAAAGTAAACTATACCTCAAATCAAATGCAATCAAAGGACTTGCAGAATACAGAGCTCTGCAAAGCAGATTAAACACCGGAATAAAATATGTCGAGGCCTTTGAGGTGCTAAAGATTTGTCTTTCCAATGAATTTAAACTATTAACCGTTCCATATGACAAGGTAACAAATGAAAAGGCTGTTGCCAATCTAGATGAAATCTTGGAACTTGCATAAACTCTTAGTGAGTTGTAATAATGTTCGATACATCAGCCGGAATTGAACGTAGCGTAATGGGTTGGGGTAATCGTGGTTGGGTAGAAATAATTGAATTCATACTTGAGACATGTGTAGACGGAGCATTAAAAACTCACATCATGTACAGATGCAATCTCAACTCCAAACAGATAACACAGTATGTAGAGTTTCTCACAGGTTGCAAATTACTAGATAGTAAACCAGAGTCTCGCCGATCAAAACGGCACATATACAAAACAACCGAACTTGGAAAAAGATACATCAGTGCATACAAACAGCTTTACGATATTTTTAACTAATAATAGGTGTCAGCCCATCATCATTTTCTGAAATAACTTTCATACATTCAGGACCAATATTAAACAACATATCAATTATAGAAAGATCCGGTACAAACACTTGTGACAAACGTTGCGGATATTGCTTTGCAACATATTTTTGATATTCTAATTTTATATTATTTTTTGCAAACATGTTTTCATCCATATAGTTTCTTCCCCCAACCCCAGAAACATAAGTTTGAGCCCCAACTGCTTTACACAAGTTAACTAGTCTTTCAGTTGATGTACCAGTAGCATTCAGTTCTGAGCTTTTTATGATTTCAACTTTAATATCAAGAATGGCAGTTAGTTTTTTGAGTATCTCAAAATCTAATTCAAAAAGAGAATCCCATTCTTTTGCGTATATGCTTGCAAAAATACTCTCATATTTTTTAAAGTGTTTGGCGTTTGCATATGAATGACGGATTTTTGCCCAGTGTTCATTCCTCCAGGAAACATCATTATTAATTTTAACTTGAGAGTTTGGCAAAAATTTGTGATCTTTATTTATTGGTACAGTAATCCAGATCCAGCCATTTGTAGCCATTATCCTATTTCGGTTTGTGAATCGTTTGTCGTATTGTACATCATCCATTATGATAAATACGTCAGAGATGCTCAGTTTGTGAAAAAACCCAGGATATGGCAAATACTGTGGTTGGTGTACAGATGCTTTCAACTTGATTTTCCATATGAAAATCAGGTTATAACACATTAGGCATATTTTTATAGAACTTTCTTCAGTATGCACATCTGATAAACACTAGGATGTGAAAACCAAGGTTTGTCTAGTTCTATGATTTTGCCCATTTTTTATAAAACATTATGCAACTTCAGCAATTGGTAATTTTACACCATCTGACTGGATTGTATTTGCAGATGGGTTTTTTGCCTGCAAAAAGTCAATTCCAGAAAG
Organism: Nitrosotalea sp.; assembly: GCA_023252335.1. Lineage (GTDB taxonomy): Archaea > Thermoproteota > Nitrososphaeria > Nitrososphaerales > Nitrosopumilaceae > Nitrosotalea. The sequence goes on along the minus strand of JAJPEA010000078.1, from coordinate 3,202 downwards.
ACATGAAAGATGCAAATGTTCTTCAGTTTTTCTAGTACATTTTGTGCATATACGTCTAACTGCTTTTCTACATTCCGGACATATAGAAAAATTAGTTAGATCCGCACCACAAAATCTACACAATTCATCGCGCATCTTATCCAGTATTTTGTTATGATTAATAACAGACTCTCCCTGCCATAGCAAGTAAAATTTGTATGGAACAATCATCAGTATGATAGTTCCTTTTCCATGTCTCGAAACTTTTTATTATACAAGACACTGCCTCGATCTGTTAAAATTATTATCTCAAATCCTTCTTCATTTTTTTCTTTTGTTATAAGATCCATTACTTCCATCCAGTCTAAATAACGACAACACTTGTCATAGCTTAAATTGCATTTTGTTGAGATGTGAGTTTTTTTCAATTTACTGTGGAAATACAAAATTCTAACAAGCCTCTCCACTATCTTCCAATCTATTCTTTGCACTTCATTCTTTATTTTAGATACAGATTCATGTTTTTTATGTTCAATTTTCAACAGATATGAGATCGATAAATAAAGAGTCAAAAACATTGCGCATATTTACTATGAAGTTATCATATATGCACACCAATTATCCACAATATCTAAAAATGGTCCATGTCAGTTTGTGCCTAGATCAATCCAAAATGAAACAATCTTCTATTACTTTGGAGCAATTTATTTTTATAACACGATCTTGTAGTATATACACTTGAAATATCGAAGTAGAACCGACATAGTGGCTATGATACTACAATCAGCACACAATGGAGTAACTAAAACTAAGATAATGTACAAGGCATACTTGTCATACACTCAAGTAAAAGAATATCTTGCATTCTTGCAAGACAATCATTTAATCAAATATGAAGAAGGAAATCAAGTATACAGGATTACAGACAAGGGAAGAAACTTTCTAGACGCATACGACAAGATAAATGAATTAATCACTTCCAAAGTAGACGACAAAATGCTTAGAATGTAGTTATAATTTAAAATTTTAATAAATGAAATTATAGATTCATCTTCTAGATTAAAAATCTGATCGTATATTTGTGATGTAAGTTTTTTCTCAAACATTGTTAGTGTTCAAATGTAGGTATAATTCTTGCAAAGAGCTTTAAAGCTAGCAATCATTGATCAGACTAATGCTAATACAAAATGAGGTAACAAGAACAGAATCCAACACATGTCTGTCATGCACGGGAAAATTAATTTTTGATCTTGAAAAAAATGAAAAAATATGCAGTGGTTGTGGCATAGTAACAGAGCATGATATAGAACATCATTCCAATTATGATTTGGGTCATTCTCTTGGCAGCAATGAACCTACATCTTCAATGATGTACGACATATCTCTATCAACTTTAATTGATAAAAAAAATGTAGATGCAAGCGGTAAACAAATTGTGGGAAGTTTTGACATGGAAAAACTAAGAAGACTGAATAAATTTACAATTTCAAATGATTCAAAAATTAGAAATTTAAATAAAGCCATGACAGATATTCGCAGAATAACAGGAGTTTTGGGCTTTGGAAACATGATAGCTGAAAGAGCATCATACATTTACCGCAAAGCACTAAACAAGGGTCTAATCAGGGGTAGATCCATTACAGGAATATCAGTGGCGTCAATTTACATTGCATGTAAAGATACAGGAGTGTCATTTCCAATAGACAAGATTGGTGATTATGTAGAGAATGTCAACAAAAAAACTACAGTACATTATTACAAATTTTTGCTTCGCCAAATGAAGATGAGTGTAAGCCTACCTGAACCAGCACAGAACATATCAAAAATTGCAGCAAAAGCAAAACTAAGCGGTAGAACACAACGTAAAGCATTAGATATTTTATCTCAAATAGGAGATGACCCAGTAGTAATTGGTAAAAAACCCATATCTGTTGCAGCAGCTGCGTTATACATGGCAGCTCTTGAGACCAAAGAATACACTACACAATTAAGGTTGGCAGTAGCATCTGATCTTACAACAATAACCATACGAAAAAGATACTTGGAAATTACCAACATATTAAAAAACAAGACAGCTCCAATCTCAGACCAAGAATCAAAAGACGACCTGTTTGATGAAGTTCCTTGTGAGATACCACAAGCAGCATAGAACACGTGATGAGCGAAATTGTGCTCCAATCTTGTCCAGTTTTCAAACAAAATTAATTCACACGAATTTGTAGACATTGTAACTCAGACAGTAAATATTTTAAAAAAGGAGAGAAGAGAACGCAGTAGACATAACAATAAAATTGAAAACGACTGTGTATGGATAAAGATTCCAGAAAACCTTGTGATCATAGGCGACATACATGGAGACATCAAATCTCTGCACAAGATTTTAGATGAAATTAATTTTGAAGTATTTCTAGCAAACAAAAATAACAAACTAGTATTTCTTGGAGACTATATAGATAGAGGATCAAGTTCGGTTGAAGTCTTGTATACAATCTGTAAGATAAAGCAGACATATCCAGATTCAGTTGTCTTGATGCGTGGAAATCATGAAGCATCTGAAGAATTTCCCTTCCAATCTTATGATCTTCCGCAGAGCATAGAGAAATACTTTGGAAGCAGTGAGAGCAACAAAATACATTCACTGATGTTAGAACTTTTTAGATTTCTGACGGTTATGACTATAATTGAAGATCACCTATTGATAGTGCATGGCGGGTTACCAGTCCATGTGAACGAATCAATTAAAGAGATTGGGTCTCCCTCAAACAAAAATAAAACACTACTTTTGCTTGAAGAAATATTATGGAATGACCCAAGAATAATCAACTCTAGTGCAAATTGGGAAATATCAAGAAGACCATACGGAAAACATTTTGGAAGCAGTATCACACAAAAATGGCTAGATACAACTCAAACAAAAGTTCTAGTCAGAGGACATGAACCATGCATGGGATACAGAGTAGACCATGATGAAATGATTCTCACCTTATTTTCTTGTAAAGAGTCATATCCAAAATTTGAGGCAGGATATCTATACATAAAAAATAATGAATTGTCATCAATCAAGAACGCATCAGAATTGTCAAAACATGTAAGAAAGATAAACTCAAGTGACTAGATATTGTCACAGAACAAGAGATTATCTTGCTGCATTAATCTCAATTGCAGCATCATCATACAAATCATCACTGCTTGCAGTCCAACCACATGTTACTACTCCAGGTGT
>JAJPEA010000077.1 GCA_023252335.1 Nitrosotalea sp. | reverse complement strand
CAATGCTTTACAGACCAAAGGCAGTCTATGTTGGAAAATATTGTGGACCATCAGGATGCGAATATGTATCAATTGAAAAACGTCTAGCACAAATGTAATTTTATTTTTTTTTCAAAATTTTAAAAAATACTAGTTAGAAATTAAAAAATTTGTTCGTACATTGTGTACCCAAACTATAGAAAAATCTCAGCATGAGTTTACATAGATTGAAAACACTATAGATAACATTGGAACACCCATTTAGAACAATAAACGGTCATGGCAAGAATTTGCTTGCTCTAATGTTTGCCTCTATCTTATTGGCATCACTTGGAGTTGTAGCAAATCAAGCATATGCAATGGGTCAAGCACCATCAACATGTACCAACAGATATGACGGTACAATCACAGCAATGAAAGTTACAGTGGGTCAAAAAACATTTTACCCACTAGCACACCCAGGTTTGACATTTCAGCTGCGAAATGACGAGTCATACAAAGTGACATTTACCATCCACACACCAAGTCAAAGCTCACAGAGCAATTCACTTGTTGGAACCACATGGTATGACACTAGTGCACCAGGATATCAAATTGGTACATGTGTCAACAATGCAGGTGCTGATCAAAACATACGAGTTACCTTGACTGAAAGCCATCCAGCAAACCTTGCTCCAGTGATAGAGCAAAAGGTCACATGGAATACATTGATGCCAGGAAACGCAACATTCAATGTATCATGGATAAACCCATAAGCAAACAACGTAAGGGAAGCACCCTTTACTAATTTTTTATAAATTCAAAACCATTTGAACATACATCATACCAAATCACAAAAATGCTCTAGTGATTGAAAATGAATGCTAGTTTCTGTTTGCAAGCCAGTCTTTTGCTTTTGAATCCACGTCATGTCTGTGCAATACATGAAACACCATTTCATAAAATGTAATTCCTCGTTTTTGTGCCTCACCATCAATCCATTTCAGTCCATCTGCAAGCTCTGGATCATATTCTGAGAAATCCACAAGCTCGTCCACCATATTTGTAAAGAAGGAATTTGCTTCTAACACGACTAGCAAGTTTTCATTTTTCTTATTCAGTAGTATACAGAAAATATATTGACATATTTGGTAAATATGTTGACATGGAACACACTTACTTTTTTGACGGTGATCAAAAAAAGATCTCCTGGACAATTGAAAACATCCAATCAAGATCAGAAGAGAGCAGAGTACATGCAGAATATTTTTACAACATTGTCACCCAAGAGCAATCAAGATACATTGCATTGCATGTTGGAATTTTTTGGAGCATTGGTAGATACATAATTAAAAATGGTGATGTGATCAAAGTCATGTTGGATCAAAGATCAATGTTTGATCGTCTTGCACAAAACAAACCAACCGATGATGTTTTCATAGAAAAAAGAATTGTGTTCATTGATCAGATAATCAAACAACGAGATCTTGATGTCAAGTATCAATTAATAGATCCAAACGAAAACAAGGCAACCAAGTTACTTTCGTAATACAACACCAACATCCATCAAGTTGGTTCCAGTAGGACCTGTGAACACCAGTCCGCCATATTTTTTAAAAAAGTTGTACGAATCATTGTTGTCAAGATATTGTTTTATCTTGTCTATTTTTTGACCTGACTGCCAAATTGCACCAGCACAGTTTGTTCCACCGTCAATTCCATCAGTACCAACTGATGCAACTATAATATCATCTCCTTTTTTTGACAGATCTGCTGCACAGTGCAAAACTAGCTCTTGATTTCTCCCACCTTTTCCCTTTCCAGTTACAACTACAGTGCTTTCTCCGCCAAAGATAATACAGTTCTTGCCAGAAAATGCCCTAGATATTTTCAAGCCAAGATCTTGTACATTACCTGAAACACAATCAAGAACTTTGGGGGAATAACCAAGTTCCCTGGCACGCAGTTTCATAGCATCAAGACAATCTTTGTTTGTTGCAATGACATGATTTTTTATTTTCACACTTTTTGGAGTCTCTTTTATCTTGCCTTTGACTCCAAGATCCATATGGCGCCATACACTTTTTGGAACAACCCTCTCAAGATGATATTTTTTCAAGATCTTTTTTGCATCTGCAAACGTAGTATCATCATAGTATGTCATACCAGATGCAATACTTGAGAGAGAATTACCTACAACATCTGACATGACAAGTGATATCGAGTCAGATCGCAGATATTCTACTAATTTACCCCCCTTGATCTTGGATAGATGTTTTCTGACACAGTTTATCTCATGTATACTTGCGCCGCATTTTAACAATAGATTAGTTGTTGCCTGTTTTTGTCCAAGCGTTATTCCATCAGGCATGCAGACAAGTGATGACGCACCACCAGATATCAAAAATATCACAAGATCTCCTGATGTTCTCTTGTCAAGAAACTCTAGGATTTTTTTTGCTGCAACCAGGCTGTTTTTGTTTGGAATGGGATGGCCTGCCTTGATTATCTCAAATTTTTTGCTCATCGCCTTTACAGTATACGGAACCACTAGTATCCCCCCATCAATGTCAGCCAGCAAGTCCATTGCACTTGACATCAAATAGGCCGCCTTGCCTATTGCAACAACAAAGACGCGGTCATACTTTTTGAGATCAATTATTCCCCCAGGTAAAACCAATTTATTATTTCTGACAATTTTTTCAAGATGTAATTTTGGATTTGCAGCACCCAAGCCTGCATCTATTATAGACAAGGCATCTTTTTTTGCAGAATTTGTTGATAATGACTTGAAATTTCTAATAATCATTTATTGTCACCGTACAGCAAATAAAATTTGGCCAATTTTGAGTCTTTTTGTTATCAATTTCAGGAAAACATCTTGTGCATGCATTACCTTTGTTACAGTTTTTTTATATATCCCGGCCTACAAGCCATACTGTGTCAAAGTCTAGAAATGGTGTTAAAGTGTCATTATTTGGTGCTCTTGTGGCTTTGGCAATCATGACAATTCTTATGGCTCCAGCTTATGCAGCCCCAATTGTAAAACCAACCAGTGGTGGAACATTAAACGTCGGTTTTGAAACAGATCCTGCAAATCCAAATCCAGGAGACCAGACAGAGCTTAAGATCAGTTTTCTCAAAAAAGACAATACAATACAACCACATATTGATTATAGAGTTTCAGTAAAGCAGGGAGATAACCAAATATTTGGAATACCAGTGTCCCATGTTGCTGAACAAGGCGCTGTGAGCATTCCTGTCCAGTTCCAATCAGCAGGAACATATCAGGTAACAGTCGAAGTCCAAGGAATATTATTCCAACCAATTCCACCAGAGACTGCAACTTTCACAGTTACAGTCGGAAGTGGTTCTTCAGTACCAGAGTTTGGCCCACTAGCAGGACTGATTATCGCAATATCAATAACCAGTGTCATAATAATATCAAAAAAAGCCCAGCTCCACATCTAGGCTGCAAAAAAGATAAACTGTTACCTAAGTTGATGAATTTAGATCTTTATTAGATAGAACAGTCTTCTATTGGCAGAGTTGAAAACTTTTGGGTAATGATGAAGGGCTAATCGAGGATGTCATCATATCAATAGTGAAAGACATTCTTATGAAAAGAGGGATAGCAACATACACCAGAGCTCAAGGGTTGCTTGAGAATTACAACATTACATTCATGGATTGCTACAAAAAACCAGATGTACTAAGATCCATACTAATTGAGGCTTTTGGTGATGAACACATGATAGTAGTAGAACAGATCAAAAGTGAACTTGTCTCACTTGGTGATGATAATCAACTTGTATCAAATTTTATTCAGAGATTAAGTCAATGAAAGACTATGACTTCCAACATAGCCACAATCTAGTACTGGATGATTCATACAGTGAGTTTCCAAAAAAAGTATAGTATAATAATTGTAAAAGGCGTAGTTTTTTCATGAATACAGTTAGAATGCCAAAGACAATTAATTTCGGTAAAGATGCTTTATCGGAAACACAATATCCAAAAAATGCCCTTGTTGTAACAACCGCACCACCGGATGTATCAGCCAAGTGGCTTGCAAGAATGAAGATTCAAGATTACATGTTATATGATAAAGTAGAACCAGAACCATCAATTGAAACAGTAAACAAGGTAATGGCAGAATTCAAGCCAAAGAATCCATCTGCAATAATCGGACTAGGCGGCGGAAGCTCCCTTGATGTTGCAAAATATGCTGGAATGGAGATGAAGTTACCAAAGATACTCATTCCGACAACATTTGGAACAGGCGCAGAAATGACCACATACTGTGTACTAAAGTTTGATGGCAAGAAAAAGCTCTTACAAGATGAGAGATTCTTGGCAGACATGGCAGTAATTGACGCTTATTTCATGGATGGCACTCCAGAGGCAATTGTCAAAAACTCTGTCTGTGACGCATGCGCACAGGCAACAGAAGGATATGACAGCAAGCGAGGAAATGAATTTACCAAGATGCTGTGCAAATCAGCATTTGATGTGCTCTATGATGCAATAATGAACAACAAGCCAGAAAACTATCCATTTGGATCAATGCTTTCAGGTGTTGGATTTGGAAATGCGTCAACAACACTAGGACATGCACTATCGTATGTCTTTTCAAACGAAGGTGTCCCACACGGATACTCGCTATCATCATGCACAACAGTGGCACATAGATTCAACAAGTCCATTTTCTATGACAGATTCAAAGAAGTCATTGAAAAACTAAAGTTTGACAAGTTGACATTAAAGGCACCATTTGATCAAGCAGCAGACGTTGTCATGACAGACAAGGGCCACTTGGATCCAAACCCACTCCCAGTTACAAAACAAGATGTTGCCCAACTGCTAAAAGATATTGTAGACGGCAAACTCTAGTCTACTTTTTCTTTTTCACTTTTTATAAATTCAAAACGTGTTTTATTTTTTAAAAACAATGACATGAACCCAAAATTCACAATTATTGTCACAAAATTACTAAACTTAAATACACCCAACTTAAGACAAATGTGAAGGATTTCGCAAATGCTAAAGTTTGGAATTCAACAAGGACTCAATGTTGCAAGACTTGGGTTAAACGAGGATCAAATAATTACTGCCTGTGTTTTGGCAGACAAGATGGGTTACGATTCTATCTGGTACATGGACCATAGCAATGTTCCCCAATGGGATAAAGCCACAGTAAACGATCCATGGGTCATGCTTTCTGCAATTGCAGCAGTCACACAAAGGGTAGAACTTGGAACCTGTGTTACAGATGCAGTAAGAAGACATCCATCAAACATTGCACTTGCATCAATTACACTTGACAGAGTATCACATGGAAGAGGAACTTTGGGCATCGGTGCAGGAGAAGCACAAAACCTCAAGGAATTCAAAATCCAGTGGGACAAACCAGTAGGAAGATTTGAAGAACAATTACAAGTCATCAAATTACTTTACGAATCATCACCTTCTCACAGAGTCAATTTCAAGGGTGAATTTTACCAATTAGAAGAAGCATGTTTGCAAGCAAAGAGCATTCGCAAGCCAGCACCTCCAATATACATGGCAGCAGGCGCACCAAGAACACTTGCACTATGTGGCAAATATGGTGACGGATGGATTCCAATTGGTTACACACCAGAATTGTATTCAGAGCATGTAAAATCAATCAAGACATCCATGAAGGAAAATGGAAGAACAGATGAGAACTTTAACTATGCAGTAGATATCGATGTATACTTTTCAGAAGATGCAGAAAGTGCATGGGCAAAAATGAAAAACGCAGTAAAGGTAAGTTTGTTCAAGCCAGAGATTCTCAAGGTTCACGGAATCCAAGATGTCGCAGGTTTTGATTTCAAGAAATACTTTACAGAATATTCCATGTCAAACCAAGAATGGATTGTAAAGATGAGAGAAGCAGCACAAACAATTCCAGATGATGTTGCACGCTCTTCAATTGGAATGGGTACACCAGATGACATCATTCCAGTCTTTGAGAGATTCATGAAGGCAGGTGTCAATCACTTTATTGTAAGATTCTGGGGTTCAGGATACTTTGGCTCTGTTGACAAGTTTGCTTCAACTGTAATGCCTTACTTTAAAGAACAAAACAATCCAAGAAAGTAATTTTTTCAAGAAAAGATCTTAGCGGTACAACTATTCATGACTGTTCAATATTTACTAGATTTGCCAGTTAGAAAACCAGATTCAATGTCTAGTGCAAATCCTACGTAAGACTTTTCATCCTTGCATGACATTTTTTTATCAAGTGATAGATGATACACCGCATAGTTCCACTGCCGGGCATAAAATACAACGATATGTCATAATTGGACTAGCTTGTGCTGCTGCCATTGTAACTTTATTTGTGTATCAAAATATGGATTCCAAAGTTCAACAGCCAATTCAAAATACGTCAAATATAACAAACCCAGAGCAAACTATTCAAACTACACAGTCTAGCTACACACCTCAAGAACCAAGTACTCAATCAACAATCAACATTACACTAGTTGAACAAGACATACACAAAATAGTAAATCAGACAAGACTAGCAAATGGTGCACAGCCAATCAATTATGATCCAAAACTTGCAGATATCGCCAGAGCACATAGTCAAGATATGGCCATACACCAATTCTTGTCGCACAATTCCTATGAAGGCACTCAGAGTTTGAGTTACAGATACATGCTTGCAGGATACCACTGCCCGGCACCTGCTGACTCGTACGAGTATCCCAGAAGCAATGAAAACATTGCAGTAGTTACCGCACAAGGAAACGAGTCACAAATAGCACGACATATTGTCAATACATGGCTAGACAGTGTTGCTGACAATTACAACATATTGGACAATGAGTATCAGGTGGAAGGTATTGGTGTTGCATTGACAGCAAGTAAAATGGCAGTTTACGCAACTGAAGATTTCTGCTAGGTTGATTTTTTCTAAAATCAGGTTTATTTTAAAAAGTCAGAGACAAGTTTTTGAAATTCTAAATCTGGAAGCTCTTTTCTCTTTTGAGCAAGAAAAGCAGCATCATCACCTGCAGTATATCTTAGATTAGGACTAGGTGCGTTAATTGCATCCAGTATCACCTCAGCAACCTTACTAGGTGGACTGCCATTTTTTACAATTGAGCTCAGGGTGCTTTCAAATTTCTGCATGGCGCTGTAATATGGCGAACTTGAATTTTGGCTTTTTTGCGCCACTATCATACCAGTGTCAAAATTAGTTTTAATTGCACCAGGTTCTATTATGATGACTTTGATTCCAAATTGTTCAAGATCATATGCAATAGATTCACTAAGACCTTCAACTGCAAATTTTGTCCCGATGTATGGGGACGACAAGGGCAGCGCTATTTTTCCACCTATTGAGCTAATGTTTACAATAGTTCCGCTTTTTTGTTCTCTCATAATTGGCAGAACTGCTTGAGTTACTCTAATCAGACCAAAGACGTTTGTTTCATACTGGGCTTTAATCTCGCTCATTGATAGATCCTCAATAGAACCTACTAGACCATACCCTGCGTTATTTACTAGTACATCAATTCTTCCTGCATCAGACTTGATAGTCTTTATGGCATTATTTACAGACTTTTCATCTGTGACATCAAGTTTTATGGTATATAGTGAGAGATTTTCTTTTTTTGCAATATCTGAAATTGATTTTGCTTTTTCCAGATTCCTCATAGTTGCATATGTGCTAAAACCATTTCTTGCAAGTGCAAGCGCAGTCTCATATCCTATTCCACTTGAGCTACCAGTAACAACAGCAACTTTTTGATTTGTCATTTTGTATCTTCCTGTACATCTTTTGGCTATATAACTATGAAAGTGATTTTTTGGAAAGCAGATTAAGTATCAGTAAGTGATGTATCATCCAAGTCAGATACCAGAAAAATTCAGCCATTGGTAGATGCGAAAAAGTGCTAACTAGAATCTTGAATAGTCAATTCATCAAGTGCTTATGTTTGGTGTCAGCAGATAATTTTCTATCTTTCCAGTGGTAGAATTTATCCGTATATTTTCTGTCATGATTTTTCCAAACATGGAAATTCGTGCCGTAACAACCCAAGACTTGTCTTCTAAAACAGCATCATGTACATGCACAGAACAGTGTTGACTTAGAAAACGTGTTGTGATTTCAATTGCGTCTTCCTTGCCAACATGTAAAGTTTTCATCTTCATAACATCCTGTCAGATCATAAATAAAGAATTTGTAAGACTCTTTGATAGTATTGTACTAGAAGAATCATCCAAATATACACAGATTGTTTTCCTGAGAATAGTTAACAAATCAACATCCACCTTTTTTGTGCTTGGTAGATGATGCATCCAAGGATCCAGGTATGAAATTGTCAGTGGTGCAATCTGAAGTTGCTGTGCTTATCTCTGTTACTGCTACCTGGTTGACCAGATGTATTTCAGCAAGAGCTGCTTGAGTTGCGAGATTTATTTCTGCAACAGATGTCGGAGTAACAATGTTTATCTCTGCAATTGCAATCTGGTTGGCTGTATTTATTGCAGCAATTTCTTTCTGGGCAGCATCATTTATCGCTGCAATTGCCACCTGATTTGCCCGAGTTATTTGAGATATTGCTACCTGTGTGACGGTATTCTTGGTGGATGTGCTAGTCTGGTTAGCTGCAGTTACTACCATAATTGATGCTTGAGTTGCAGTGTTAACATATGATGTTGCGTTTTGAGCAGCTATGTTTACTGCTGCAATGGCTACAGGAGTAGCTGCCATCATTGCAGATGTTGCAGTCTGCCCAGCTGTATTTACTGCAACTATTGCTTCATAGTTGA
>JAJPEA010000076.1 GCA_023252335.1 Nitrosotalea sp. | reverse complement strand
CTAGTCTACTGTAAAGAGGGCCGAGTGGACATTTGTACCATCTGATGCAGTCACGATGTGTGTGCCGGACGATGCGGTGAGCGGTACCTGGAATGTAGCGCTAAAGCCACCTGTGGAATTGGTCGTAACAATTGCAGGTGTTGTAGCAAGGGCTGTTCCGTCAAAGGTTAGTGTGATGTTTGTCCCGGACGCAAAGGTGGTACCCGTGACAGTGACAAGTGTACCTGCAGGACCATTTGCAGGCAAGAGTTGTACTGCCGTATCCTTGAAGACTGCAGTAAGCGTGGTATCTGATGTTATCGATACCTGTCTTGGGTTTGACGTCGAGCCATTGTCCATCCAGTGGTCAAAGACAAATGTCGCATAGTTTGCTACTGCAACAGCATACTGTGCCCCTGTATTGAGTACAAATGATGCCGGAGTGAATCCAGTTGCTATGCCTTGACCAGTAGAGTTGTACAGTACAGTGAACAAGCCGTTGAGGGCCCTGCCTGTGTCAAGATTCGAGGCAACTGTAAGCTGGTACTGCAAGGCAAGTGTTGTGGCAGATGCCGTGTTGGTAGGCGAGCTTGCTGCAGCACCGTACACTGCAGACACCCTGTAGGTGTAGGTTGTGTTTGGTGCAAGACCTGTGTTGTTATATGCAGTTGAAATCGAGTTTGTATTTGCAACAACTGTAGACCATGTCGCACTGTTTCCATCCATACGTTCAATCTTGTATCCAGTTACAAGTGCTGTAGCAGTTGGAGGTGCACTCCATGTCAGGTTTATCTGCGACTGGGAGACTGTAGTTGCAACAAGGTTGCTTGGTGGCGGGAGCGGGTTTGTCGAGGAAATAGTATAAGATGTTGCCGATCCGCTCACAGAGTACGCGTCTCCTCCGTAGATGTTGACTGGGCCGTTTGTCTCAGCCATTGCGTCCCCTTTGGCATCATATGTGATGATGTATGCGTTGATTGGCATGGGTTGGTTTTCTGCATAGAGCACCGCAGTGCCTGTTGCGTCTACAGGTGCTGAGACTAGAACATTTCCATTTCCAGAGGATATGGACTGGACAATCTTTACGTTGGCTGCACCTGGTGGGTTGTTTGTAACCGTTACATTTCCGCCTGATGTAGCGTAAAAGTCTTGGAATGTTCCGTTAAGCATCTGGCCCGCGTAGCTTGACTGGGGCTCCATGAATGTGATAAAGTTGCTTGACATGTTTAGTTTGAGGCTCTTGCTCTCATATACTGGAACGTTGTTGAGCAGCACCTTGAGGTAGTTTGTACCGTTCGTAATTATGGTACAGTCGACCGAGAGTGGCTGGGTGGGTGTCATGGCAGTCCACCAAAATGGTGTGTATGTATTCGCGCCGTTTACGTCTCCGTTTGCGCCAACAACTACCCACTGGGTTCCAATATTGCTTGTGGCCGAGCTGCATACTACATAGTTGACATCCATGGTCCCGTTTTGCACGTACATGCCGTTCTCAAAGAGGGACACATTTGACGGTATAGTCTCTACAGGTGCTGTTACCTTGACGTGGTATAGTGTTGCAGTTGTCTGAGGGGTCACTGCATAGTATCCTGCATATGTCCCGTTTGTTGGGGCCTGGGCTCCAATGTGTAGGCCCTGGGTATCTCTCCAGACTGTATATGGTGCATTCTCAGCTGGTGCATCACCGCCATAGAACCAGTAACCATTACCATTACTTGACTGCAATTGCTGCTGACTTGCAGTCTCGTTTGTAAACGAGTCGGATGCAACAAGCCCGGAGCTTGTCTTGCCTATAGTATAATTTGTGCTGGATGGGATGGCAACTGTCTGCGGTGGCGTGCTAGTGGGAGCTGGAAGGCTTGGACCTGTTGTGGGAACAGTGCCTGAAGGTATTGGGGTGGGACTTGGCGATGGTGACTGGGATTGTATCGGACTTGTGATACCTGTGGATGGTATCTGCGCATATGCGTTTGTTGTCAAGACACCTGATGATGTTATCACAAGTGCGACGAAAATTGCTGTTATAAAATTATATAGATTCTTTTTTGGTACTGACATTTCATAGAGGTATGTAATTCATAACATATACCCATTACCTATGATTTTTGTAGTATAGTCTTACTAGAACAAGTAATGAGAGATTTTTACACAAAATTATTTGGCTTACAATATTTGTCGTTAAAAGTTCCACTTGCAAGTTGTTCTGATGCCACCAAACATCTTCCAATGATGTCTCACACACTGTCTCTGTAATAGAATGGGGATTTCACTGATGCCAGTCGTGGATGTAATTCTATTTCTTTGTAGGTATTTACTCATCTTTTTTGTCAGATGACAAGATAAATTATGAAGCAGCTTTTAGCTCAACTGCGACATCATCCCACAAATCAGAGCTGCTTGCAGTCCACTTGCAGGTTACAGCTGCAGGCGATGATGTTTTTACTGAGCTTGATGCACCAGTAATTGCATTTTGTATGTTAACATCCCACTGCTGTGCGCATGTAGAAGAGCCAAGTGTAGAGCCACCATAGATTGATGGCAAGTCAAGGACTAGTGAGTTTGAAGATTTTGTCGTAATTGATATGGAAGGGCTGCTTGGTGTTGTGTTGTGGTTTGTGGTAGTGGTAAGAATCGGACTTGTCTGATCTACTCCGGAAAATGAATATGCGCCTACAACAGCTTGTGTTGGACCATTCATTGTAACTATGATGTTTCCAGTTCCTGTTAGGTTCTTGAGGTACCATAATTCTGCATCGTTGTTGGAAAATGACAATACAGCCTGCGTTAGTTGTACCCCGTTGAATGTGACCGATGCAGCATTGTTGTTGTTTGCACTCACACCAACCACCAGGATGTTGTTGTTACCTGTTCCTGCATTAAAGTTAGAGAGTGTGATCTGGTTTGATGCTGATACCGTTCCAGATGTTGACTGGACGTTGTTGAGAGCGATACCGCTTGATGTGGTACCGGTTGTAGTTCCACCCGAGGAGTTTACAGAATACACATCTCCGCCGTAAATGCTCTGAGGGCCTGATGCAATGAGGTTGTTGCCAGAGTCAAAGACCTTGATGGTTGCAGCAAGCGGAAATGCAAACTGTCCTACATTTAGCGTGGCATTGCCGCTTGATACGGTGCCTGAGGCAAGTACACCTCCTGTGCTGTTGGATATGGTAACGGTTGCGGCATTGCTTGGAAGGTTGGTTACTTTGATGTTTTGATCTGTGGTAACATAATAGTTCTTAAACGCGCCCACTAGGAATTCCTTGCCGTCTGAAGATTGGGGTTCAAGAAATGCGTTAAACGGTGCGGGCATTTGCAGATTGGCATTGTCTTTTTCGTACACCTTTGAGCCATCAAGGTAGACAGCAAGAAAGTCGTTTCCGTTTGTAACTATACTACAATTCCTTGAAAGCGGCTGGTTGGCGCTGGTGTCAAACCAAAGTACTTCATAGCTTGTAACCTGGTTTGTGTTTCCTGTTG
The DNA here is from genome assembly GCA_023252335.1 of Nitrosotalea sp. GTDB lineage: Archaea > Thermoproteota > Nitrososphaeria > Nitrososphaerales > Nitrosopumilaceae > Nitrosotalea. The sequence continues at coordinate 5,334 of JAJPEA010000076.1, read as the reverse complement.
CGTTGATGATGCCCCAGTCAGTTGCCTGGTTGTTTGTAAATGTGGTGCATGTGACATAGCTTACATTGCCGTTTGCAGTCTGCACATACATTCCATTCTCATAGAATTGGCCCTGTGTAGCTCTGACCGGATTTGTTATCTGGGCGTTGAACAACTTGGCGTTGTGTTTTGGACTCACCCCGTAGAATCCAGCCCATGTGCCATCCTTAGGTGCCTGCATGCCAATGTGAAAGCCACCACTGTCTCTGAAAAAACTATAATTTGCATTCTCAGCAGGCGCATCGCCTCCATAGAACCAGTAACCATTACCATTACTTGCCTGTAGTTGCTGCTGTGTTTTGGTCTCATTTGTTAGCGAGTCAGATGCCACAAGTCCAGACTGGATCTTGGTGATGGAACCAGATGACGATTTTGTCGTGGCAGATGCGATATTTGACGGCAAGCTTGTACCTGCAGAGTTTATGGCATATACCTTGTAAGCATAAGTTGTACTTGATACCAATCCTGTATCAGAGTATGTTGTTGCAGTGCTTCCAGTGTTGGATGCTAGAGTAGACCAGCTAGCGCCGCCGTCTGTCGATCTCTCTATCGTGTATCCTGTAATTGCAGAGCTGCCATAGTTTGTGGGGGCTGTCCATGACAGATCGATCCTCGATGACGAAAAAGCTGAGGCAGTCAACCCTGTGGGCGGTTGTGGCGCAGCAGTGCTTCCAGAATAGAATGCAGTCAATGTCATGGATTGAGTTGGCGTGATTGCCCTGGAGGGATTGGTGCTTCCATCATCCCAGTGTTTAAACACATAATTCTGGTAACCATTTGCGTATACTAGGTATTGTTTACCAGATTGTGTTGAAAATGAGGCAGGAGAATAACCAGTAGCAATGTCGCTTCCATCTGGATTCTGGAGCTCCATAAACATTCCACTAAATTGGTTTCCAGACAGGTCGTCAGATTTTACAATAATAGTCGGATCGCTTGGTTTTACCTTGCCCTGATTATTTCCGGCTGGTCCCTGCGGATCAAAGAAGAATGTCATCAGTACTCCATTTTGTGATGTAACTATGGTGCCGTTGCCAAAGGCTTGGACCCCAGCTACCGAGCTAGAGGCGCTCACAGGGATGGTAAGGTTCTGGAGCGGCAGCCCTAGTGGATTTCCGATAGAAACAGAGCCACCTGTATCAGTAACATTGGTAGAACCTGTCGCGTTTACAATGGGTGAAATGATTTGACTAGAATTGGTGGTTGTCAATGTTGTACTGCCGACAGTATTGGTACTATTTGGAACCGTATTGTCTGTGGTTAACGCGTTTACAGGAATAAAATTAGCTATTGGTATTAGCAGTATGGAAAATATGATCGCTGCACAGGTTAGAAATGAGGATCCTTTGGTTTTGGTCATCGTTAGTCGATTGTTGTCTATCTCTCATACATTATTTGAATATGTAATCATTATACTGTATTATTAATATAGATTGAAAAATTATAATATTGTTATAGTTTTTTCTAGTGATCAGTTTCATAACTAGCACAAAGATCACATGATTCAAAGAACGATTACAAATACTGCACAAATGAATAGTAACAGTAAGTGAATATGCAGGAAACATTGACTTGATGTTGAATTGATATTCATAATAATTGGAATAATTGACTAAAACTGTTGTGTTGTTATAGAACATTTTATCCAAATTGTTATATGAAAAAATCACGTTAGCTAAGTTGCTAATGGATATTGAGGGATTGCTAAAAGATATCAACGACCTTGTCTCAGGTGTAATTAGTATCACGCCACCAAAAAATAATGCTGGTAACTATATGCCTTCTACATCTCTGATTAATGTCCGCATAAACGTGACTGCAACACCACTTGATGAATTGTTTTCAAAAGATGCTGACAAAGTAAAACTATATCCAAAACATGAGAGAAATGACCCACTAATTGATGTAATTGAGACTGGAAATGAAATTAGAGTCATTGCAACTCTGCCTGGAATACGAACAGAAGATGTTTGGGTTAACGTAAAAAATGGCATCTTGACAATTGAGGTAATGAAATACGGACAGATATTGAAAAAAGAGATACCATGCAATGTATCCTCTGAGCAAATCTCAATCAAGTCATCTACTGTAAATAACTCTGTACTGGAAATTGTATTTGATAAAGTGTAGACTGGTTATGTACAAGTTTTTCTACACCTGATTATGTTTTTCATCCCATAACAATCTAGCACATTGCTTTAATGAATCCCCGTTGTAACCTAAAACATGACCTTTGTAAAGACAAACAGTGCAGAAAAGACTGAAATTCTTTTTGGCCAACACGATGTTTTAGAAAAATGGAAACAATGTGCATTTAACACTAGAAATGAAATCAATATCTATGCAGATTCTGGCAAATCATTAGAGACACTTGGATTCAAAAATTACTTGGAGATACTGCGTTCACTAAAAGGAAAAGGTGTCAAGATACGATATATAACAGAAATATCAAAATCTAACCTACAGTTCTGCAAGCTGCTCATGAACGTGATATCTGAGTTTCGTCACCTTGATGGCATAAATGGCGCATTTGGCGTAACAGATGAAGAGTTTCTGGCAACTGCAACTCTACAGGATGTAACACCTGTATCGCATGCAATCTATAGTAGCGCAAGGCAACTAGTTGAAGTCCAGCGGCACATCTTTGAAACTTTGTGGAACAGATCTGTTCTTGCAGAGCGAAAATTAAAAGAGATTGAAGAAGGAACAGAACCAGAGTTTTTCGAAGTAATAAACGACCCTCAAAGGTCTACTGCAATTATAACAAATCTTGCAAGAATCATAAACAATGAAGCATTGGTATTATTGCCTTTGAGCAAATCAATGGTAAGACTGTATAAACTTGGTATCTTGAGGAATCTTGTCGAGTCATCTGAAAAATCAAAGGTTCGAATCATTTGTCCAATAGACCGTGAAAATGAGGGAATTGTACGATTTCTTCGCACAAATTCTAATGTCAGCGTCTTAAATGGGCCTGAGGGCTCTGTTGGCTTGCTCATAGTTGACAACTCTAAATTTTTCATATCTGAGGTCCACGAGGAGACGGGAACAGAATTTTCAAAGACACTTGGATATGGGTTGTACTCTAACAGTATTTCTGTGATACAATCAATACGATTGTTTTTTGAACTGTTATGGAAGTCTGATGAGCTAAGTGAAAGACTAAAAGATCACGAAAGGCTTCAGGATGAGTTTATCAACATTGCAAGCCATGAGATCAAGACTCCTATCCAGGCACTGCTTACATATGCCGAGTTGTTACAATCAGAACCTACAAAAAATGAATCATACGTTGATGCAATTCAGAGAAATGCCTTGCGACTCAAGCTGTTAACAAACAACCTGCTAGACTTGACAAAGATCCAGAACAAGACACTTGTGATTCGAAAGGATAGGTTTGATCTATCCGAAGTGATTTATCTGTTGGTAGAAGATTTTAGAAATCAAACCAAAAGTATCAACTCGCATTATCCTGTTGAATTGTCGTTTGTAAGACATGATCCTGTGTTTGTTAGAGCAGACAAGGAGAAAGTTGCACAGATAATATCTAACTTGATTCACAATGCACTCAAATTCACTGAAAAAGGAATAATATCAATTACCATGAAAAAAGAATATGATCAAGTGACTGTCTCTGTAAAAGACACTGGAACTGGAATAGATCCGGATATTATGCCTAATCTTTTTACAAAATTTGCCACAAAACATCACAGCGGCACAGGCGTTGGTCTGTATATATCAAAAAATATTGCTGAAGCACATGGGGGAAGAATCTGGGGTACAAACAATTTACATGGAAAGGGAGCCACGTTTGCGTTTACATTGCCTATGCATAATTGAGAATTTTTGTCTCATGATATCACTTTACAAATCATAAAAAACAAAATCTTATTGTAGAATTACATCTTAACTGGTTTTCATGGAATGTCCAAAATGCGGCTCGCCAATGGACAAGTCTGTAAAAGAATCCAAAACAATCTACACTTGTTTTTGCTGCAACAACAAAATCATATCGTAAAACTAGTTAAATCAAAGATTGTCTGTATTCATACCAATGAAGTTTGACGAGTTTTGGAGTCTGATGGCAGCAGATCTTGCAGAACAAAAACAGTTTGCAACCCAGACCAAGCCCTTTTCTGCCAAGTATTCAGGTGGCAGGATAATGGTGTCAACTAATGATTCCCTGTGGCCAATTGACAGGTCTACCATGAGGCAGATATGGGCAAAAGCTATTTCAATGCATGAAAAAATGAGGTTTATTCATACAAACTATACCCATGAGAAGATTCGTACCTCGTCGTATATCATTTCATTAATGAAGCATTATGTTGCTGACGAGTCCAAGATGGAATAAAATCTTGATAAACATGTCTAGACAACCTGTAATGGTATCATGGAAGAAAAAAGAAAGATGAAATCAAACACTGAAGACGAGTACAACAAGGCACTAGCTTCTGAAGATCCTACCATAATATCAGAAGAAGAAAAAGAGAGACTGACAAGAGAGGCAATCAAGAAATTCAAGTCACTCTGAATTTAGAGTAGATTGTAATCGTATCAACAATATGTCATGTGAGTTTTACAATCCCAATTTTTTGAGACCCATGTCAACTGACTGTTTTATCACGTTTATCGGAAGTTCATCGCTTACAGGATGACTTGAGCTATATGGATTGCATTTACTTGTGTATGCATCCACATATCCATTTTGAGATATGTGATAGTTGCTATGAAATGTAGTGTGGGCTTGCATTTCACAATCCCAATTTGTCATCGGTATGGGGTTTCCTCCGCCACTTGATTTCCCTGAGGCTGCACCAGCTGTTCCTCCTCCGAGACTTCCTGGAGTTGGCTTGCCAGTCTTGTAGGTAAAAATTGTTAGAACATTACCGCTTACTTGATATTTTGTAGTTTTATCAGTGAAACGATAATTCTGATTTATTGATCTATCAATCTTGATAATGTGACCGCAATTATAATTGTGAAATGCTTGATTTGCAATATTTACTATGATGCCAGCTACGTTATCGTGTTTTACTTCGGCAAGGATAAGACTAGGCAAGCTAGGATCCATTGTAAAGTCTATGGGTTGGAATATGCAAACATTGACAAGCGGAATAGAATTTGTCCCAGTTGTACTTTCTGATGTCGTTCCATATTCTGTTGCCGGTGTTGATTTTACATATCCATAATTTGCATGAGCCACTCCAATTGATGGAATTATTATGACTAGAGCTAAAATGACAAGCACTGTTCTGATACATGTTTTACTTGTCATGTCGCACTCCTCTATTC
>JAJPEA010000075.1 GCA_023252335.1 Nitrosotalea sp. | reverse complement strand
TACTAACAACCCAATACATCAGTCAGTCATAATACATAGAGACTATACACGACACCAATCATACGTCATTTCTTTTTTCAATTTTCTATATTCAAAATTGTATCTAGTGTATACTGGATTACAAAATATTTTTTATGTTGAAAAATATCAGTTTTTGCTAGTTTTAACAGATTCGTATTTTGATCTTATCTTTGCAAGTGCTGCCTTGTCTACCGACGTAACTGCGTATCTCACCGATGCATATGTGTGAAATTATATCTTGCATAAACTATAGAGCGATCTTTTTTTATATCGACTTTTACTAATGTGGTAGGAAATTGAGTAGCGTAGAGAAGATCCAGATGCACTGCGACTGTGGCATTTGTGGACATTATACGGAACAAGAATGTATTGAAAAGGAATGTAAATGCTGTTTTAACTTTCATGTAAGGTCTGGACCAAGATCCAATCTTCATGCAAAAAGAGACTAGAAATTTTTTTGTACCATGTACTCTAGTGCCAACTATATAACTATAACAAATAATTCCTACGCAAAATATTTTATCTTTGAAATCCTGTTTTGATGTCATGAATGATGTCGACTCTGGCTGGACATATTATGGAAGAAGCAGACATCTTACAGGGAAGAGTCATTTTTTGCCGTCACATACAACACAATCCATTTGTCATTTACATACATTTACTGCCGATGATATGAAACATATCCAAATAACTAACATGAATAATTTATTTAAGAGCCAACTATGCAGGAGATGTCTTGATGTTTTAGGTACAAAGGCAATGTCCAACTAGAACAGATTGGATTTTATTTTATCACCATCTTTTAATCTAGTTTCATGTTAAATGTCTACAGGAAATGTCTTCTGGTACCATAACACAATTTCTTGATGCAAAATATATCAATCTTGAAACATACAGAAATAATGATCAACCAGTACAAACTCCTGTCTGGTTTGTAATTGATAATGGAGTAATCTATGTTACAACACCTTCGACTACAGGCAAAATCAAGCGCCTAAATTACAACAAGAATGTTCGCATTGTTCCATCTGACATGAAAGGAAATCCAAAGGGAGAATGGGTTGATGCAACTGCATATTTTGCAAACGAATCTGAATCAATACAGGCAACCAAACTTCGCAAGAAAAAATATGGCCTTATGGCAAAATTGATAGGAATTACCGTGTATAGAAAGGGCACACCGGTAGTAATTGGCATCAAGGTTTGAATCTGATTTTATGGACTTGTATGCTAGAATCTCATGCTGGATTTTTCAAATAAATCGAGCCTGATGTAATTGAAATTGTTTTGGTACTGTAGATTTTACGATATGATCAACTTGAGAAATGCAACAAAAATGGGATTTATTGGAGACTGGTTTAGCATAGTTTGTTTTACTGGTGGATTTGAATTTACATGCATATTTTCAGAAGGTAAACCCATGGTTAACGTTGCAGTGTGGAACTTTACTATTGCACTGTATGACACATCATTATAAGTTGCAGTAAATGATGCATCCCTTGGCGCATTATCTAGTATCTTACTATCTGCAATTCCGCCTGAATCATAACTTGCAAAGATTCCTACATTTGGTTCAAGTTCAAGTATTGTAACTGGGATGGACTGGGCACTGATTGACTGAGTTCTGAGGTGTCCATTACTATCCTTGAATAATTTTTGAATTCCATTACTTTGAGATGAAGCAACAGATACGCCTTGAGGTCGTGGATTTTCTGTTAGTCTTCCATTGTGATTGAACATGAATAATGTGAGATTGCCTATCAGATTTTGCATTCCAGCAGTTCCGTCTGCATCCGGATTTCCATTTCTATCAAATGCTTGATAAAATAATGTGTTATTGCTTACAGAAGCTCCCCATGTCCATGAATCCTCTTCAGTTGGATCAATGTTAAGTTGCGGATCAATTAAATCAGCTTGAACTTGAGAACCGCGCGGAAAATCTGGTCTGTTAGCTACCGCACGTATCATCTTTCCTGGAATTTGATCAAAATTAAGTTCAACCTGTTGTACATCTCCCGCTTTATAGTATTGAACTGTAACTTTGGTGGGAAATGTTGAAAAATCAAATAATTGTATTATCGGCCATGCATTTGAAAATGCTATGTTGTTTGTAGAAATTTGTCCCAGTCTACCTCCTGGAGATTGCCCGTTTAGAGTTTGATTTTGCCGTACTACGTGATCTAATAGTGTGCCGCCAACAAGATTTGTTGTCCCGCCCAAATTAGTTGCAGTGCAAGATCCTAATGGTTGCGTTCCGTTTGATGCTCCACTAAAATGCCTTGCAACAGCTATTCCTTCGGTCTGTGAAAAATCAACTCCTGTTACAGAAGATGAACTTGCAGAACAAAATTGTCCAAAATCTAAACCTTTTCCAGAGTTACTCAGTTGTGTAGCGTCAGCATATTGAGCTTGTTTCATGTCTGCGAAATATCCATACCAGTTTCCATCAGTAGCTTGTGCTACTCTGAGTTGTTTTCCATTGACCGTAACTGTAGGTTCACCATGTGATTCATCTAATTGGTTTATGTCTGGATCAATCACTATTACTTCAATTACTTGTGGTCCTGCAAAATGATTTTGAAATGTAGGATTTTCTGCAGAGACAAACAAATTAGGATTTGATGAAACATGTTGTATTGGTTCAATTCTGGGAACTAGTGGATCCATCCCATTTGCATACTGTATTGTGTTTGAAGAAAACACCATGCTGATTATTAGCGCGGATACAGTAATTGATTTGATCATTTTTCGAAATTCGTTGTTTATGCCATAGAACATTGTTCTTATTTCTCACTTGATGTTTCTGGGTGTTTTGTGTTTATCTACCACGGGTCAGCTTTGCTTATATGCTGATAATTGAATTCGTAAATCACTCGTGCAATGAAAACCATCTAATTTTTCCTTTACGTGGGGAAGTTATAATAGATTATCCTTAAATAGGTAAATTTAAAAGGCGATACTCTGATAAATTCAACATGAAGTTAGAGTCTAGTCTTTTCTCAACTGTATTGTCTTCTGATACTACTGTGTCTGATTTACAAAAAATTTCAGAAGTATTGTCAATTTTATCTAAACCTGACGCACTTGTATTATTCATTATGACAAAAGACGGTCTAAAATCAGAACTTGAAACACATACTCAGGTTGGTCTTACAAAAAAACAATACTATACTAGATTGAAACAGTTGACCGATGTAGGACTTATCACCAAAAATGCATCTGCATATGTTCATACAGCTTTTGGTACTATGGTTTATCAAAAACATTTTCTTGGACTGGTGGGTAACATAAAAAGTCTAAAACACTTTGAAATGATTGATGTTCTCAAACAATCCTCAAACTTTAAACTGGAAGATATATCTGAATTTCTTGCAAAAATATCTCCAGATTCGAATCTCAACTCTATGGATCTTAAAAGAGAATACAATTCAGTTATAGCAAGAAGTTATGATGATATGATATCAAAAGTATTACAAGTGATTGAATTTGCACAAAAAGAAATCATACTCATGGGTAGATTTCGTAATGATCATATCATAAACATGCTTCTCAAAAAAGCAAACATGGGGATCTCTGTAAAAGTTTTAGCAGATACAAACACAGTCAAAGGCTTTTTTGCAAATGAATCTGGTGCGTTAGTAGATGACAAAAATAAAAAAGAACGTATCGATACGGTGTCTAATCCATTTTATCCTTCTAAAGTAGATAGGCGATATATTGAAACTCCATTTTCTTTATTGTTAGTTGATGGAAAACTTGTAGGGATGGAAATGGTTGATACTTATAATATGAAGAATTTCTTAATGGCTGTCTTTATGGAAGACGCACATTTGTGTAGCAGTATGAGGGATATGTTTGATGATCTATGGAAAAAAGCAAGCATGACTCCGCCACAAATTGTTAGCCCAACAAAAGTATCCAAAAAATAATATTTTTATACATTACTTGTGTAGAACCTAAAAATTTGATAAGTTATTTCTCTCTAAAATATCATGCCTACGAGAAATGCTATCTGTAACCCATAATGCAGAAATACTAATTTTTTATGTTTTTGTCTTACGTGTTTTTGATCATCTCTCTTATTGTAGATTGACTTTAAAATGCTTAATGCAAAAAATGATAAAATTGTTATTGAAAGTGGCGTTAAAACTCCAAAATTGAGTTGTGTGTGGAACAACCAAAAAAATCCTGCAATTGCAAATGGTAGTATGATTGCTACAAGAACTGTATTTTTCTTACCTATTACAATTGGTATTGTTTTTTTACCATATTTCTTGTCACCAGAATAATCTGCTAGATCATTAATTGGTGAGGTTACAAATATCAAAGCCATGAAAGTGATAGCAGCAATTGTAGAACGTTCTTCGAATAATCCGGCTGAGCTTGAGCCTATGAGTGCTGTAGTTAAACCTCCAATTGCAATCATTATGGTCTTAGCAAATGATCTGTCCTTGAGCGATATCTTTGGTACTGAATACAAAACTCCTATGAGCAAGTATGCTATTGTTAAATAAACTGTTAAAGTACTTATCAATGATGCAATTGCAACTGATCCAACTCCTAGACCTATTACGAGGTTTAGGGCGTCTTGTTTTTTTACAGCTCCTGATGCAAGTGGCCTAGTAGGCGCATTAATTTTGTCAATTTTAATGTCTACAAGATCATTCATTAGGTAAATGGATAAAGTGGAAAACATGGTGATAATTGGTAATAATATTACATGGAGCGGCAATGGCTGTAGGTTACTTGATACTAGTAATGCAATCATTGTAGTGCCTGTAAAAACTAGTCCTCTCTGTGCTCTTGATTTTACCAATGAGTAGATTGGATGAATTCTAGTGCTGATTGTGTTATTTCTTTGGACTAACATCTCTTCCTCCGACTGTTATCATAATAATGGAAAATTATGTATTTAGTCACCACTCTAGGAGAATAATGATATATATTATAACTTTTTGGTAAATTAGTCACTTTTATGAGAAAATATATATCATAATACATGAAAATATAGAAATTTTGTAATAATATTAATTTCATGATACTCATAATGGTTATTCGACGCAGAATGGAAACAATGTGTGATTTCTTTTTATTTTTAATAAAAATAGCTCCAATTTACTATCATTCTGAAAATTGGAAAATAGTGATATGAATATCCCTAAATAGGTAAATCAAGATGATAAAACAATTGGAAAAAAGTGGACGACGGTTAAAGACCGTTTTAGTAATAGACGATAATCCTGACGTTCTAGCCCTTTTTGTGGAACTCTTGGAGTTGAAAAACTTTCAAGTTGTCGGGACAGGGCGTAATGGTATGGAAGCTGTTGCACAATTTGAAAAACTAAAACCAGACATTACATTTCTGGATGTAGTTATGCCAAACACTGATGGGATTTACGCATTGGATCTTATCCGAGAAATAAATTCAAAGGCTGTTGTGGTCATGATTACAACCGACCTCTCCAAGGATACTGCCAAGCGATTAGAAGATCTCAAAGCTACTGCTGTAGTCTACAAGCCATTTGACATCAATGACTTGGTAAAAATCGTGGATGAAATTGAATCAGATATGCAGTCTGGCAAAGTCAGGTTTTTCAACTAATGTGTATTGAATCTGAGTTTCAAATAAAGTCTGACAGTTGTAATGTTTTTGATCTACCAGTTTTATGATCTATTTCCCAAATTTAGCAACTTGCAATCTTGATCTCTTCTTGACCATCAGTTTAATGTAAATTAGTAGCAAGTCTTAAAAAAACGTAAGATATTCTATTCACAAGGGGAGCATTTGAATTCTGAATTATCACTTGATGAAATGTGGGAGAAAATAGAAGAGTATGGAATAGACCGCAAATTGCTAGAAGCAACACATCCTAGCAATGAATTACTATTCCAACTGTATACTGCAATAATCAGAGTAAATGAAAATGTACATGCCATAAAAAACGACTCCAAAAATCCTCTGGAATTTTAAGTCGTATTGTAAGAACTGTCTAATCTTTGATGTTATGCAATTGTACCAAGTCTTGGTTACTCGGAATTGTCTTGTTTTTCAAGCTCGGAGCAGAGTTTTTTGTAATCACTGATGGTCTCATTTACAAGCAAGAAAACTCTGTTAATGGTTTCATGTGCCATCTCAAATCTCATTGTCTTTTCGATTAGGTATGACGGATCCTTTTGGTCAAGGCCTGTATCTTCCCAAATCCTTCCTACCTCTTCCATCTGTTTTTGTAGTTTGACTTCATTTTTACCTATTTTTTCTCTCATCTTCTTGACTGAAATATCGTCTGCCATTTTGTTTCTCCATGGAGTGGATATAGGTACCAGGTTAAAAATCCCGATATTTTGATGCCTTGGTGTTTCATGAATTATCAAACATTTGACCTAGTCTAGTAAAATTAGTGAATCTTTTCTTTAAATAGAAATTTGGCAAGTAACTAAAATGCCGTACGAAGAAGTCTATTTTCAAAGACTAAGAGAAGAAAATCCTGAAGAATACAACAAAGTTACCATAATAAAGATAAAATCAGCGTAATGGTGCATACAGGATTTTTCTTGTATTTCTTTGTATAGCATATTTTCAGATTATTAGATGATAAAACAAGTTTTGATAATTTGGATTTTTACTGCATTGAATCTGAGATTGGTTTCATCACTGTGACATTTTGATCATCTGTCACTGTTACCATGCTTGTACCGGCTGGTGGGGAAAACATTTCTTTCTCACCTATATTCAAAATTGGCAATGTATCTGAAGTATTTCCATACCCTATCTTGACATTTGTCAAAGGTGACGAGCCTGTGTTTTGTACATAAACGCGGATGACATTTCCTACGCCCATGACCATTTCACCTCTTGGTTCTACGGATAATGCATATTGTGTTGTGGCAGGATGAAATGCAAAAAGAACAATAACTATGACAGCTACTGCAGCTCCTCCGCCTATTGCACCGTAAACTATTGGCTTTACCATATTATTTTCAAACTAACGCCATTTTGAAGGTAATTTAAGGGTGATGTCACGGGTCTTTGGTTTTGCATTCTTTGTTTCTGTGTTGTTACATGATCTGTGGAAAATGGTTTTTCAGAAAACCTGGGTTTGATAAAAACAAGATGTTCTAACGATTTGACCAAGTTTATCACATGTTTACATTTTTGATAGTTTATCTACCCAGTTTTGTATGATATAATCATGAAAGCAAAGTTCAAGACTGTTTGTTCAGAGTGCAATGCACCTATCAAGTCTGGCGAAGAGATTGCAAAAAACCCTACAGGCAAATGGGTTCACAAGTATTGCACAGCGGAATCTGAAGAATTACCCTAAGTGGTATCCTGTAGATCTTTTTGAAATATAGTCTAGTGCTTTTCTAGCATTCTCCTCTGGTGGAATAATTGTATCCAAAGTAATATGTTCTAATTTGACAGGCTCGCGAATGATTTTCATCTTTTGATATACTTCTATGGTTGCATCAGAATAGTCATTTTTACGAGACTCTAGTCTTGACATGGTGATATCCTCATTGCAAACACATTCTATTATGTGAAATTGGTTATCTGATAATCCAAGTTTATTTTTTACTTCAATCCTTGACTGTTCTCTGTTAAATGTGGCATCAAGTATACAATTTGTTCCTACATCATTGAGGTTTTTTGCACCAGTAATCATGGCATCAAAAACTGTATTTTGTTCTGTTTGAGAATATGTTGGACTGGGAAACAATTCTTTTCTAATTTTATCTGAAGACAAGACAATGCCTTCAATGAGTGGTGCAAGACTTTTTGCAAGTGTAGTTTTTCCAACTCCAGGTAGGCCGCAGATTATGACTAGCAATTGTATTTCCTTACATGGTATATGTTTTTAGATGTATCATTGTTATTCCAAAAGTCTTATGTCAGATTGAAATAATTTTTCTTTTTGTCCCATTGGTAGAATTAGTTCTCTTGATTTTTTATCTCTTAAAAAAATCTCTAGAACTAGATGTTATCCACTTTTTTTAGACTCGACATTTTGGTATTTATGATAGTGGAAATCTCCCGCATTATTTTACTAGAATATTATACGCATAGTCAGATATGTAATGAACGATAACTACAACTGAAAACTCGTGATTAAAATAAAGAAAATGGACCATCATGGAAGGCATTTTCTTATAATGATTTTTGCACCAATATTGTTATTCTCGCTTGTGATACTTGGGCACGATGCGTTTGCAGATTCGGTTGTAGCAACAGTAGATGTTGGGTCAACCCCCCTAGGCATTGGAGTGAACAATGACACAAATATGATTTATGTGTCTACCACGGGGAATGCTGTCTCAGTAATTGACGGTGCTACAAACAGTGTAACAAGTACCATACCAGTTGGGAGTTATCCTGTCGGTATTGGAGTAAATCCAAATACGAACAAGACCTATGTATCTAACGAGCACAGTAGTTCTGTCTCAGTAATTGACGGTGCTACAAACAGTGTAACAAGTACCATAAGAGTTGGAGCCAGTCCTACTGGTATTGGAGTAAATCCAAATACAAACAGGATCTATGTAGCAAATATGTTCGACAATACTGTCTCAGTAATTGACGGTGCTACAAACAGTGTAACAAGTACCATACCAGTTGGAAATCATCCTATTGGTGTAGGGGTAAATCCAAATACAAACAAGATCTATGTCGCAAATCAAGGCATTGGCAGTTTGCCTGGAAATACTGTCTCAGTAATTGATGGTGCTACAAACAGTGTAACAAGTACCATAAAAGTTAGAAGTTTTCCGTACGGTGTAGGAGTAAATCCAAATACAAACATGGTGTACGTTTGCAATATCGAAAACAATACTGTTTCAGTAATTGACGGTGCTACAAACAGTGTGGTAAGTACCATGAAAGTTGGAAGGAATCCAGATGGTATCGGAGTGAATCCAAACACAAACAAGATCTATG
>JAJPEA010000074.1 GCA_023252335.1 Nitrosotalea sp. | reverse complement strand
GCGGGCAGCCATAAAAATTTGACATTTTAGCCTCTTTTTAAATGAATCTCAGGTACATACCACGGGATTAGGACAATATCTTGTCATGAATTTGTTTTAACATTCTAGCAGATGCGCCCCAGATCAAGTGATTATCAAACTTGAAGGTATACATTTCCAGGATTGACCGGTGTGATGGATCTCTGTCATTTTCAATCGTTTTTAAAAGTGGAATCAGTGGCATTCTAAGAACTGAGGCAATTTCAGAACTTGGCAAAATCTTTGGCAACTCGTGAAGTATTGTGATAAATGGCATTATCTTAAAGCCGGAATTCAGGGTTGTCACGGGCTTGAGTTGCCCAATTACCATAGATCTCGCTATTTCGAGTCCCAATTCTTCCCTTGTTTCACGTATCGCAGTTACAAGTAAATCTCCATCTTTTTCATCCCAGGTTCCACCAGGAAATGATATCTCGCCTGCATGGTGATTCATTGTTTTAGATCGTTCAGTCATCAGTACCATAGGTTCACTTCCAAAGATAATTATCATAACTGCTGCAAGTTTGTTTTCGGAATCATCTTGTGATTCTGTCGTGATACCAGTAGACAAGATCTGTTTTAGATTTGCAATATCCAATGCTTCATCAGTATCATGATTCATTATTGTCTTTTATCATTTCATGAATATCTTATCACTAGAGAACAAAGTATTCTGCTTCAGGATGGTGAACCACTATAGCAGCAGTTGACTGTTCAGGTATTATTTGGCCTGCCTCTGTTAGAGTCATGCCAGATTTTTGCGGTTCCAAAAGTTTCCACACTATATGATGTTGTGATACATCAGGGCAGCTTGGATATCCCCAACTGTACCGTAGTCCTCGCTTTTCTCCAATCTTGAGGTCTTCTCTAATTTTGTGGTTTATCCATTCTGCCATTGCCTCTGCAGTCTCAACTGCAATGCCATGCAAATAATAGGCATCAGTATATCGGTCTTCTTTGTTCCATTTGTCTATCAAGTCAGACACTTTGGTCCCTACAGTAACTGCCTGAAATGCAACAACATCATCTTTTCCAAAATAATCAGTAAGACAGAGATGTTTTGATTTTGAAGAACGCGGGAAATCAAACACTAGTTGTTCTCCGTTTGGATGGTCTACAATCATTTTTCCATCTTTGTTATGACAAGCAAAGTATCCATACACTGCACTTGGTTCAAATAATTTCTCATCAAGTATCTTCTTTTTCCATTCTTGGAACAATATCTCATGCTCTTGTTCAGAGTCTTTGGCAGATTGTCCTCGGACTCCCCAAGATAACACAAACAAGGATTTCTTGTTTAGATATTTCCAGACTTCGTTAAGATCAATGTCTTTTGGCTCTAATCGTATTACACGGTTTAGTTGTACTCCTACAGGCTGAGTTACAGGAACAATTCCACTATGAGCAAACTCAGATACCTCAGTTTTTTCAAAAGTAGGTTCTTTCCATTTCTCAATTTTTTCTTGCCAGTCTTGCACAAACTTTTGTTTTTCAGGTGAAACTAGAGTATCCATGATTTTTAGTCCGTCAAACATGGTTTTACAGTAAAAGACACCAGGTGTGTAAATTCCTCCCTCTTTTGCAACACGATTTATGTAATTGGTGTTGATTGCAGCTCCTCCACAGAGAATAGGAATCTTCATGTTGTTCTTTCTTGCATGTTCTACAAAATACTGCATCTGTTTTGATGTGGATACCAATAATGCAGAAAGCCCTATAGCGTCAGCATTTACTTCTTCAATTTTTTCAAGGAATTTTTGCATTGGCACCTGCTTTCCAAGATCATATACAGCATATCCATTGTTTTCAAATATGGTCTTGACAAGATTTTTCCCAATATCATGCACATCACCATAGACTGTTCCAAGAACTAGCTTTCCTTTGTTTGATCCTTCTTCTTTTAGCAGATATTTTTCAAGCTCTACAACTGATGCCTTCATACATTCTGCAGACTTGAGCACAAACGGTAAGATTAGTTCTCCAGAGCCAAACTTGTCACCTACTTCTTTCATTGCTGGCAAGAGATCTTCATTTAGTGTAACAATAGCAGCCTTGTGAGTCAAGTTCTTGGGAGCATCAATTTCTAGTCTACCGTTTTTTTCAACGAGATTAAATTTGTCAGTAATTTTTTCTGCGATTGCACTTGCTACATCATTTTCTATTCCATCACGGAGCCTGTTTACAATCCTAAAGTTTGCCCTCTTTCCTGCAGGCCAAGTTGGGTCTACATCAACTTTCTTGGTAGCAGCCTGGGTTGCTCCTTTTGTATTTTCAAAATATGTGATAAAATCTGCAAGCGCATTTTGATGCTTGTTAAATATTAGATCTTCTGCAAGTTTCTTTTCCTTGTCATCAATTTCGGTGTAAGGTATGACGTCCTTTGGATTAATGATAACCGTATCCAGTCCATATTTTACTGCGTGGTACAAAAATACGGCATTGAGAGTCTTTCTTGCACGAGGAGCAAGACCAAAACTGACATTGCTCAATCCAAGAGTTGTAAATGAATTTGGAAATCTTTCCTTGACAAGACGAATTCCTTCCAACGTATTTTTCCCAGCATCTAAAAATTCAGCCTCTCCGGTGGCCAAGGTAAATGTGAGTACATCAAAAATAAAATGTTCCTCAGTTAGACCATATTTTCTCCCAGTCTCAACTAAAAGTTCTGCAGTTTCCAGTTTTTCCTTTGGAGTCTTTGCCATACCTTTTGGTCCAATGCACATGGCAACAGCAGGAACTCCATATTTTACCATCAAAGGTGCAAGCAGATGAAATCTACTTCCATCACCTTCTAGATTTATTGAATTGATAATTGGTTTTCCTGGAATTTGCTCTAATGCAGACGCAATCACTTTGGGTTCAGTGGAATCAATTACTAGTGGAGCATCAATTTCTAGACTCAATAATTTTACAAGTTTTTTCATAAACTCAAGTTCGTCTGAGCGTTCTGTTGTGGCAACACAAACATCAAGACAGTGTGCACCATCTTCAACTTGGTCTCGTGCAAGTTTTACCAGTTCTTCAAAGTTATCGTTTAGAACGCACTCTTTTGCTTTTTTGGAGCCTTGAGCGTTTAGCCTCTCTCCAATTATCAGAGGGGGTGGATTTTGTGCTAGATCAACTGCCTTTAATGCAGAACTTACTCGTGGAATCTTCAACAACATCGTTCTCTAGTACTTTTTCTAAATACCTAGCGGTTATTCTCTGCGGCCTTTTCGTCAATTACTTTACGTAGAAATGAAATATGATCAACATTTGTACCACAGCATCCTCCAATTATTCTCACATTTGGATATTGATTCAAAAAATCAGCCATCACACTTGCCATATCTTTTGGTTCCATTTTATAGACTGCTTTACCTCCTTGATTTTCAGGCATCCCGGCATTTGGCACAACAAGTAACGGTAGAGAATTTTGTTCGTTTAGCCATTGTACACTAGGAATCATTTCAATAGGACCAGTGGAACAGTTTAGTCCAAACGCATCAATTCCCATCTCAGATACGATAGTATATGCAGCTTGGATGTTTGTGCCAAGAAGCATTTTTCCATACTTGTCTAGTGTTACATTTGCAATTATTGGAACTCTCTTGCCAGTTTTTTTAAATGCATTATGGCATGCTTCAATTGCAAGTTTTACCTCCAAGATATCTTGGCTTGTCTCAATCAACAAGGCATCCACTCCTCCAAGAACTAGTCCCTCTGCCTGGATCTCAAATGCTTCTCTAATTTCGTCAAGTTTTATCTGTCCAAGAGACGGATCATTTGAGCTTGGAAGAAACCCAGTTGGACCCATAGAGCCTATCACATATCGCGGTTTGTCTGTAAATTCTTGTGCGACACCAACTGCAAGTTGTGCTATTTTTTTGTTATAGTCTAGTGTTTGGTCTCCATATCCATATTCATCTAGCTTTAGCTTGTTTGATCCAAATGTATTGGTCTCAATACAGTCTGCTCCAGCTTGCAGATATGAGCGGTGGATCTTTTTTATCCACTCGGGTCTTGTAAATGAGAGCCCATCATTGAATCCCTCTTTACCATCTGGAAAGTCCTCCGGTGTAGGATTTAGTTTTTGAATCTCAGTACCCATTGCACCATCAAAAAGTACGATTTTATTTTTCATCAAAATGTCTAGAGGTATTTTTTCAGCCAAGTACAATTCAGAAAAGGCATCATCAATTTAATTCTGTTTTGTTTTGATATGATGTGAATACTCTTCAAAGGTTATAATCAAGTAGTCAGGACAGTCAATTATGACTATAATTTATGAAATTAATCCTCCCAAAGTTATCCAAGATACGGTATTATCTCATGACCAACTCTCAGAGTCTGTTGAAAGGCTAAAGGAGAGAGCTATTAAAATCGGTCAGACAAGCGACGGAATTCATCTGACTGATTCAGTTCTTGGAATTCCAAGAGTTTCGCCAATTACAGCTGGATTTTTCATACGAAATTCCAACAGTAAGATAAGAATCACTGCAAGCATACGTGTTCGTGACAGAAATCTTACCTCAATTACTCAAACCATATGTGATGCCATTTTGTTGAATCTAAACGGAGTTTTGGTACTCAAAGGCGACGCTCCACCATCTGGTCCAAAAGATTCCAGACTTGTTCCAAGTGAGATAGTAAAACAGTTCAACGAACAAGGCTTTGGAAAAAGAATTGACATGTTTCTCTCAATCTCAGGTAACCCTGATTTTGAAAAGATACACAAAAAAATTGAAGCCCAGCCAAAGGGATTTGTCACCCAGGTGATAAATTCCATCGAGCAGGTCACTAGAATTGTGGACACACTAAAACCTCAAGGATTCAAGATAATCCCATGTATCTTGTTAGCATCAGAGAAGAACAAGAAGTCTGCTCAAATGCTAAATCTTGACTGGTCAGGATATAGTAAAGACATGGTAGAATTTATAAAACAAATAGACAAGATTGCAGGAAATGTACTAATTAGTTCTCCAAATGACTTTGCAGGTGCATTGGATCTCTTACACAAACTATGACAATCAAGCATTTTCACATCAAAAATAACAGATATGAAAATTAACATCTAGATTAAAATTAAAGAACGACTATCCGCTTAACGTCATAAGATGCAATTGTTTGTTCTAGTATCCATATTTGCAATAATTAGTTTAGGATTTGTTGGCATTCATACTGCATATGCCAATGTATGGATTCCAGATAATGAGTTCAAGGGATTTTATGATGTAAACGGAACTTATACAGTAATTGGGGCAGTAAAAAATACTGAATCTACTGCAATAATTCCAACAATTACAATCAATGTAAAAGATAACGATGATACGGTATCAGAGAAATACACTCTATCAACTGTAAATTCTCAAAAAGATATTCCATTTAATCTAAAGATACCCCAAGTTGAAGGAAAAAATGCAACTCTAGAAATGCCTCAGGTTAGTTTTATTTCAACAGAACATAATTTCACAGACATTGAGGTAGTCTACGACAAGACATTGAAAAAACATACTGACGGTCATGAGACAGGTTTTATTGTAAATAATGACACTTCAACAGCTTATGGAGTAAAGGTATATGCTGCAATATACGGAAAAGATGGCAAGTTTTTGGATGTTGGAAAGAGTGTTGAGACAATTGACAAGATAGACCCTGGACAAAAAATTGCATTTTCCATGTACCCAGATCCACAACACGCCTCAATGGTGAGCTATTACAGTTGTTTTACTGCAGGAGAGGATCCAACAATGCCAGTAACAGTAACCAAAGATGGCAAGCCATACAATTTCCAATATCTGACCTCGGGTTCTGTTACCGATACCAAATTCGATGACGCTACTCACAGTGTTCTTGCAACTGTTAGGTACCCATTTCCAGATACAGGATTTGTGAACTTTATGTTCCCACAAGAAACAGGCGCAGAAAAATTTTCCGTATTGTCAAATGGCAAGCCAGTAGAATTCGTGCAAAGTAAAGATCCTGATGGATACTGGCACGTAGCACTGACGCTTTCTCCAAGATCTACATCAGATCTAGCAATTTCAGGATTTGACCAACCTGGCTTGACAACACCAGACAATTTTAGAAATTATATTTTGGTAACAATTCCAATTGCAGCAGCTGCAATAAGCATAACAATTTGGAAAAAGAAAAAAGATTAAGGTATTACAGGCAAGTTTTGTTCTTGCAGTACTTTGTTCAATATTGTCACATCAAATATGTTTGAAAGGTCTGGTTTGTTATCTCCCAAAAATCCCAAATCATACGCATCATCAGCCGACGTTATAACAGAAGACTTGACAGGATCATATGTTATGTCCATTCTTGAAAATGCATCCGAAATCACATCATTTGGAATTGTCTTGCCAGTCAATTTCTGTAATTGAGCATTAAAATCATTAATTGCTTCGTTCTTGTTATTGTTAATCCATATTGTCTCGTTTACATGTGCTTCCAATAGTTTTTGGACAACATCTGGATGATTTTGTAGATAGTCAGTTCTTGTAACTAAAAGGGCGGTTGCGAACTTGCCGTTTGGCCACAAGTCCCTTTCATCAAGAAATATCTTTCCATTCGTCTGTTTGACAAGTATAGCACCCCATGGTTCTGGTACCCATGCTCCATCAATGTCTTTTTTTGACATCATTGTAACAATGTCCGAAGTCTTGGCAGGAAGTATTGTCACATTTCCCCCATTTTCTGAAGTCTTGTATCCATTCTTTAGCAAGTAAGATCGTAGTGCAACATCTTGCGTATTGCCAAGTTGTGGAGAAGCAAATTTTTTCCCTGCAAAATCATGCGCAGTTTCTATTCCAGAATCATTTCTTATTACAAAGACAGCACCACCACTTGATACGCCTGCAATTATCCTAAGCCCGCCATCACTTTTTAGATACCCATTGATTGCAGGATTGGGGCCAACATATGCAACATCAATTCTATTTGCAAACAGTGCCTCCATTTCATCAGGTCCTGCATTGAACACCTGTGATTCAATTTTTACATTACCAAGTGCATTCTGAAAGTCACCGTTACCTATCCCTATTACCGCTGGAGCGTGATTTATGTTTGAAAAATATCCTATTCGCAAGATTTCGTCCGTAGTATAAGATGAAGATTGAGATGACACTGGCAAAGGATGCGATATCATACTGAGTACAATTACAACTCCGATTATTGCACCTGCAATTCCAAACTTTATGCCAGCTTGTATGTGATGAACCATTTTGAATACCTAAAATTATCTATGATTATCCAGGCCCCACTTGGCTCTGATTTTATCTTCTAGCTTGTGTAAGAGGAATCTATCAACTAGCAATCCAATTGTAAATATTGTAATCATGCTTGCAATCACTTGGCTCATATCCAAAAATTCCCTACCAACTGAAAGAATATGTCCCAGTCCTACAATTGACATTAGTATCTCAGCACCAATTACTGCATGCCAAGAAAATGACCAGGCTTGTCTTAGACCAATTATTAATGACGGAGTAGCTGCAGGAATTGTAACGTGTCTAAATAACAAAAACCCCTTTGCCCCCATGTTTTTTGCAGCGTCAAGATAGATTGGCGGTATGTTTCTGATGCTGCTGTATGTAGATATCATGATAGAAAATACAGAACTCATTACAACTACAAACATTATGCCAAATTCATTGAATCCTATGAGTAAAATTGAGAATGGAACCCAGGCAATGCTTGGAAACGCCAACAATCCGGCTGAAAAGGAATTCAAAGTCTTGCCAAAACTTTTGAATTTTATCATTGTAAACCCAACAAGCGCTCCAATAGTAATCGAGACTGCAAAAGCAGCAAGTAATCTACCCAGTGTTACACCAACACTCCAGAATAGAGTACCATTGAATATTATTTTGACAAATGTTTCTGCCACCATTGTTGGTGAAGGTAAAGATATCTGTGGAAATATTCCAAGTGTGAATACAAGTTGCCACACACCAATGAATGCAGCAATGAACAATGCCGCATTTGCAGCATCATCAAAATTTCGTTTACGTTTTTTTAAAGTATTATCACTCATTGGATCTCATCCTTTGTTCGTGCAATGACCTCGCTTTTTAGCTCATCAAGAATTTGATGATAATATTTTTGAAGATTTTCATCTTCTGCAAGTCTTGGTCGTCGATAATCAATTATTATCTCCTTTTTAATTTTAGAAGGCCTATTCTTGAATACCTCAACCTTGTTACCAAGTATTACAGATTCAGAAATATTATGTGTGACAAATATGATTGTCTTTTTTGTCCTCTCCCAGATAAGTTGTAATTCCACAAGCAATAGATCTCTTGTCTGAGAATCAAGTGCTGCAAAAGGTTCATCCATCAAAAGAATTTCAGGATCCATTGCAAGTGCTCTAGCTATTGCAACTCTTTGTTTCATTCCCGTTGATAGTTGATATGTGTACGAGTTTGCAAATTTGGTAAGCTGCATCATGTCAAGATATCTTTGAGATATTTCGCTGCGTTCATCTTTTGGAATACCAGACATCTTTAGTCCAAACTCTACATTGTCAATGACTTTGAGCCATGGAAAGAGTGCACCTTCCTGAAAGACCATCGTTCTGTCAGGCCCAGAGTCAGAAATTGGCTTGCCGTTTAGTAGAATTTCTCCCGAGTCTGGTTTTTCAAGTCCTGCTACAATATTCAAAAAGGTGGATTTTCCACATCCGGATGGACCAACGATGCATATGAAATCACCTTCTTCAACATTTAGATTGACGCCATCCAGTGCTGCAACAGAATTTCCATTATGATCAAAGTGTTTTACAATATTTCTAGCCTGAAGTTTTGTCATGACGTCATTCTCCCAAATAACTTATGACCAATATGGGAATCGGTTATCATATAACGTCGTTATACTATTTTATCTTAAATAGTGATCGAATTTTAGCTTGGACTAACTTCTCTATCTCACAAATTAGAAAACCAATTTTATTATTTTTTAAAATAAAAACTAGATCTACACCATGATCATAAAAGATAAATGCTAAATTCTGATCACAGAAAACCTCGATGATGA
>JAJPEA010000073.1 GCA_023252335.1 Nitrosotalea sp. | reverse complement strand
TGATGGATATCGTATCTGAAAACGATGACATGAAAGAGGATGCTGAACTGATCCATGAAAAATATAAGATGAAATTGTTAACTCTCGATGAGACTGAGAGACAGATCAGAGAAAAACTTGATAAAAGACTCGGAGAGCTTGAAGGGCAATTAAAGTCAATTCGGATGCTACGATTTGATGCAAAGTTGCAGAACAAGAGCAATGAGATATCTGATGCCAAGTTTGATTTGGTCAAGACTCATACAGTTGAAATCATAGAGCACATCGAACATGAAAAGGCAGAGATAACAAGCATCCAGCGTCGCATCAACGATCTTACAGTTGAAAGTGGGGAGCGCATAGAGAGTCCAAAGCAGGACGTTCATTCAGCAGCCATTTCATATCTTGGAAAGGTAGAGACTCCTTCTCCTTCACAGCCAAAGACTCCAGTATCTTCTGACCTTGGTGTTGGTTCTAGTATTCCCACTGTACCAGCAGCAAAGCCTGTAGCCATTGGAGCCGATGGTGATGAAGTTCCACAAGATTCAGATTGGCTTAAACGCATATCGTCATCTTAGTCTGAAAGGGTTGAAGGATTCGCTCCAATCCATTTGAGCGAACCTTTTTTTTGACATGCAAACTACTAGTCTGTATTGGATTTGTATGATATTGGCCTTGGAAATACGGATACCAAGACCCGGGCTGGTGCAGAGCAAGACAGGATAAAATTCTGGGAGTCCCAAGCTCGAAATCTTTTTTGGTTCAACCCCTGGCACACTGCACTTGAATGGAATCCTCCCTTTGCAAGGTGGTTTGTTGGTGGAAAAACCAATGCCTCATACAATGCACTTGATGTGACAGTACAGAAAAACCCAAACAAAAAGGCAATACTTTGGGAAGGTGAGGATGGAACACAACGAACACTAACCTATCAAGACCTGCTTGCCCAAGTATCAAAACTTGCAAATGCACTAAAACAACTTGGGGTCAAAAAAGGTGACAGGGTTACAGTTTATCTGCCCATGGTTCCAGAACTGATAGTTTCGCTTTTGGCTTGCGCAAGAATAGGTGCAATTCATACCGTGATATTTTCAGGGTTTAGTGCACAATCAATTAGGGATAGGGTAGTTGATTCTAAATCAAGTGTAATCATCACGGCAGATGGCGGAAGGAGGCGTGGTACAATAATAAAACTAAAAGATGTCGTCGATGTTGCAATTGCAGACCTTGATTTTGTAAAAAATGTAATCGTTCTAGAACACACTGGGAACAATATATCCTACACAGCACGGGACAAGAAATGGAACGAGTTTGTTGGTTCCATGGAGCCATTCTGTGATGCAGAGGCACTTGACAGTACACATCCACTTTACATCTTGTATACATCTGGAACAACTGGAAAACCAAAAGGCGTACTGCATGGAACTGGTGGATATCTTACGCATGTATATTCTACATTCAAGTGGATCTTTGACATTTGCGATTCTGATGTTTATTTTTGCACAGCCGATGTTGGCTGGGTAACAGGCCACAGCTATGTAGTTTACGGGCCATTGATGCATGGCGCAACACAGGTGATCTATGAGGGAGGACTGGATTATCCAACACCTGCAAGGATTTGGGAAATTATTTCACGATATAGAGTTACCATTTTGTACACCACTCCTACTGCACTACGAATGTTCATGAAGTCAGGTGATGCACTACCCAACTCTAACAACTTGACAAGCTTGCGATTGCTTGGAACAGTCGGTGAGCCAATCAACCCGCAGGTCTGGAAGTGGTATTTTAAAACAATTGGCAAGGAAAAATGTCCAATCATTGATACATGGTGGCAGACAGAGACAGGGGCTGCAATGATATCGCCGCTTCCAGGCATTGAAACAATTCCGCTCAAACCGGGTTCTGCTGCAAGGCCTGTGCCAGGTGTTAGCATTTCTATAGTTGATGATGTTGGAAATAAAGTCCAGTCTGATTCCAAGGGGTATCTTGTAGTCGAAGATCCATGGCCTGGAATGCTTCTATCATTGTGGGGTGATGATGAAAAGTACAAGACAGTCTACTGGTCAAAATACAAAAACATGTACTATGCAGGTGATTTTGCAAAAATGGACCAGGATGGATACATCTGGATGCTTGGACGTGCAGATGATGTGCTCAAGGTGGCAGGTCACAGGCTAGGCACTGCAGAGATTGAAAGCGGTTTTGTGTCCCATGATACCATTGCAGAAGCTGCAGTGTGTGGAATACCGCATGATGTCAAGGGCGAATCAATCATTGCATTTCTAGTTCTAAGAGATGGTTTTGTCTTTACGCCAAATCTAAAAGAAGAACTCGTACAACATATTAGAAAAACAATAGGCCCTATTGCAACACCTGACTTGTTATATTTTGTCAAAAAACTTCCAAAGACTAGAAGTGGCAAGATAATGAGAAGACTGTTAAAAGCAATTGCCAAGGGCGAAAAAATTGGCGATGTCAGTACACTTGAAGATGAGGCATCTGTTGATGAGGTAAAGTCTGCGCTTGCAGAACTAGAGCAGACCCTAAAAAAACCCTAGATTGAAATTATTTGCATCTTGGAGTTTTCAGTAATGTGGAACTTGTCAGAAAATCCACCGGTTACTTCTAAAACATATTTTGCCAACTTGCCGCCTGCGTTTTGTACTGTACATGTGGCAGTCTCAAGTGCAGACTTGCACGGCTGGACGTTTTTTTCGATATGGATTACAGTTCCGTTTGCATCAAACCAAATTATATCAAGTGGAAATTGCATGTTTAGCATCCATATTGGTACAACTTGGGCTTGGCTGAAGACAAAGATCATTCCCTGGTCATCAGGGAGTTGGTTTTGAAACATCAGTCCCCTTACTTTTTGTGCATCTGTTTCTGCAATCTGGACAGTTAACACCTTGTCATCAAGCTTGATTGTTCCCATTGGAAACTTGACTTCTTCAAGCTTGGAATCTGCAGGGATTGTAAGCACGCCTACTATGCCGATTATTACAGCTGCAATTGCAATCGGAATTAAAACTTGGGCCCTTGTTGCCACAAATCACTTGAACCAATATCCAGTTAAAAACTAATGGAAGAAATTATAGAGTATCAGCGCATCTTGTCTTTTAGATTGGAATAATCACTGAAAAAGTTCTTTGTCTCCTGGCCAACGTCTTTGATGGTTGCACCATTGTATACTTTTTCTAGATATTTTCCTGCAATTATCATTGGGATTCCAAGGGGTGTTGTAAACGGGTCTGGGGATAAAAGGAAAATAAATCCAATCTTTGTTATCTTTTTTCCTGGAGCAGGTGCCCTTTGCAGGGAGCCTAGTGCACGTGCAGTGCCACGGTCGTCTATCTTTCCAAGTTCAGAGTAAATTCTAGCCCTTCTGTGGAGGGATTCGCTTACCTTCTTTATTTTATCAATACCTTGCCTGACTCCCTCATCCATGCACCCCTCATTTTTGAAAACCTAGTTAACAATCCATGCAAAAGATCAATCACAACTGGGTGAACATTTCTGATCAAGAGATTAGGTTATATGATTTCGTGTGTAACCATCAAAAATATGAAGGAAAAGCGTGCTGAAAGGCTAGAATCGATAAAAGAGGCACATAAATCGGCAAAAACCGATTATTCTAGGATAGAGGACTATCTTGAGGTCATATCTGAACTTGTAGAGCTCAAGGGGTATGCAAACACGCTTGATATCTCAAGGTATCTCACAGTCAGCGCCCCGTCTGTTACAAAGATGCTCCAAAAGCTTGCTGAAGGGGGGTATCTAGAGTACGAAAAATATCGAGGAATCAATCTTACACAAAAGGGCTCTACCCTGGCAGATGCTGTGCGCCAAAAACATGGCACACTGTTAGAGTTTTTCCGGATGCTTGGGATCAATCACGAGATTGCAAACCAAGACGTTGAAGGAATAGAGCACCACCTAAACCCGCAAACAATAAAGCAACTGCGCAAGTTTGTCACGTTTCTAAAAGCAAATCCAAAAATTTTACAAGATTTCGAATAGCTAGTCGTGGACATTTATTCTGATATCATCTTTTGACATTACTGCTCCAATTAATCTACGACCGGCAGTAGATTTTTTTGGAATTATTATCCTGCCGTTTTTTCCAACTCGGGTGGATGTGAGATTTTGGTCATTGACATAAATCTCTGCATCCATGCCAGATTTTGAAATATCAACTTCTAAAACAAAGTTATTTCCGGCTTCGGACATTTCAAACCATTCTCCACCTCTTGAAGATCCTTTCTCTTTTGGCTCGACATCAATGTGAACGCCAAGTGTCTTTTCAAGATCATTTATTGTTGCCCCGCCCCTGCCGATTATTGTTGGCATGGTCTCCTTGTCAACTCGAACCCTTATGCTGTTGTTTGATAAAATCTCAATCTCTGCGTTTGAATCAAATCTTCGTATTGTTTCTTTAATCTTTGATTCTGCTAGTTTTTCAATGCCGCCGTTTTTACTCTCCTTTGTTATTGGGATTACTATATTCTCATCACCATATGTATAAATTTCATATTCCAAGTTGTGGTCCTCAAAGTTTCTAACCTCAATTACCGGCCTTGCCAAGTCTTGCTCTGTCATTCCTGATGGAACCTTGACCTTAAACTCCAACTCGTATACCTTGGATATCTGGCCCGCTTTAACAAAGACTACGGTATCCAGTATGTGTGGAATCATGCCAAGCTCAACTTTGCCAATGAATCTCTGAATTGCATCTAGCGGTGCATGTGCGTGGACAACTCCTATCATGCCTACTCCTGCAAGTCTTAGGTCTGAAAATACCCTAAAGTCTTGATATCTTCTGACCTCGTCAAATATTGTATAATCAGGTCTTACAAGAAGCAAAATATCTGCAGCATTTTCAAAACTTCCTTCAAGATGGGTATACTGTGTTACCTGCTTGTCTACCTGCAGGTCTCTTGGAGATTCAAATGTCTTGACAATTTTTCCCTTGGTGGAATAGTAATTTGCAAGACTTGATGCAAGTGTACTCTTGCCAGAGCCAGGCGAGCCTGATATCAATATGCCCTCGGCTTTTTCAGACAAGCGTTGCATGAGTTTTTCAGAAATGGTATACTGGTCTAGTGACATTTTTACTATTGGATGTGTTATTGTAATTTCATAACTATTTGAAAAAGGCGAGTGTGTTACAACCACTCGATAATCTTTGTATTGTATGACAAGTGCACCTGATTTTGATATCTCTATCATGCCAAGCTGTGTGGCCCTTGATGCTTCCAAAATTTCGCTAGTAATTTCTTCCAGGTATTCTTTTGTAAGTATGGTATCCCCAACTGGTGTCAAGGCAAATGATCCTGGCTTTCCGCGTTTTGCAAGTGGAAATGTCCCATCCTTGAGATGGATGCTCATTGTCTGGGAATCAAAGTATTTTTCAAACTCTAGGTCTGAAATTTTTATCTGGGGTTTTGAATAGCTAGTCTTTACTCCTTCGGCTTGTGCGACAAGTGCCTGCACATAGTCTGCAGTATAAAATGTGGCCCCGTTCTTTTTTGCAATGTCTTTAATTATTGCATCAATCCTGCCGTGTCTTGCAAGCCTTATGTCGTCCATGCTTGGTCGCTCGCCCTCAAATTTGAGAACAATGTTGTTTTTTTCTGCCAATTCACGAATCTTTTTGATCTGCTCCAGTCCAACAAAACCATGGTCCTTGTGCTGGGATGCCTGTGACTGTAATTCATCCAAGACTGCAACAGGTATGATAATTTCACAGTTTACCATGGTGCCTGCTTCAATTAGTTTGGTTATCTCTCCATCAATTATGATGCTAGTATCTACTACGAATTTTTCCACAGGTCTACTCGTTATTCGTACCTTTTAATCATAACTGTATTTAAAAATAACATGGCCTGATAGGAAATCACTTGACATGGCGGACAAAAATGATGTTCTAATAATTGAGGACAGCATGGCAATAGCCATTCTTTTACGAGATTTTCTAAAGAGGCTGGGATATGAAAATGTCAAAACATGCGATACTGGCAAGGCAGGCATACAGATGTTTGCCGATCTTGAAAATGCTGGCAGAAAACAGATAGTTCTACTTGATTTTCATCTTCCCGACATGAACGCAAATCAAGTGATGGCAGGCATCTTTGCAATTCGTCCTGATGCAAAGATAATTCTAGAGACTGCAGATTCCAAGACAGACGAGCAGATAAAAAGTGCATTGCGAGGTGGCGCTTATCTGTATATTGAAAAACCAATACGATATGCCGATCTAAAAAATGTCTTTGACACGTTAGAAAAGGAGCAAAATATCTTGGAAGACAAACCGTCAGACGATCTTGAACGGATTATGCTTCAACTGCAATCATCTACTAGGATAAGTTTTGCAAGGCTGGTAGAGTATTCTGAAATACAATCTGACTTGGTAAAAAAACACCTGTTACAGCTTGAAAATGAAAAAAAGATATCAAAAATTCCAGACATGAAAGAGGTCTCTTGTATCCAGTGTAGTTCCCTGCGCATTCTTCCAAATTTTTCTTGTCCTGTATGTCATGGAACAAACTTTGTACAAGGCAAACTAATTGAGCATTTCAAGTGTGGCAATGTTTCAGTTGAGACTGCCTACAAGGAAAACAAGTGCCCAAAATGCAACAAGGAGATAAAAATTCTGGGAGTTGATTACAAAATAATGGACAATTATTACATGTGTAGCGATTGTGGGGACAAGTTTTCAGACCCAGCACAAGATTTCATGTGCATAAAATGCAGCAACAGGTTTCCACTAGAAAAGGCAAAATGGGTTACAAGTGCTGGATACAAGTTATCTTGATTACGAGTTTGCAACACGTGTAATTATTTCTAACACATCTTGAAAATTAAATGGTTTTAAAATATATGACTTGGCACCTGTCTTGATGCATTCTTTGACAGTCTCTTGATTGTCACTTGCTGAAATCATTATGACCCTTGCTTTTGGATCATATGACATGATTTCCTTGAGAACTGTAAGGCCATCTTTTTTTGGCATTGCCATGTCAAGCAGTACAATGTCCGGTCTTGACTTTACATATTCCTCCAAGACACCCACGCCGCTTGCAAGTTCTGCAACCAAATTGTGCTTGCCTATGACTAGAATATCTTTTATGACCATTCTGATTGCATCAGAATCATCTACTATCATAATGCTTGGCATGTTACCCCTCCCGGGTTTGTCCTATATAATTACAAGTATGACCTAGGATTCAAAAATACCTGGGCAGATGTTTTTGACATGTTTTTTAAAATCATCTGCACTAATGTCTGTCTGTCCGTCAAAAAGACCGGACATTTTCTTTACGGCATCAGTTATGATATCATGCGAGCCATCAAGTGTGCCATGACTTGAGATGTGCTTTATGATTTTGTCGCTTGTCTTGGCAATCTCGCCCATCTCTTCTTGTGCCATCATGGGTGCCAGGCCCTTTATCTTGTGCATGTGTTTCTCAATGTTGCCTGATTTTTCATAGATTTGCTTGTCGTTTGTGCACAGGAGCAAGATTTTCTTCAAATTGTCTATCTCGGATTGAATCTCTTGCCTTGCCACCCTGAGAAACTCGTCTGACATTTTAACTACCTGCTAGATATCTTTTATACTAACTTTTATACCCGCGACTATCAAGTTTTTCTTTGTGAAGCTCACTCTAAAGACATATCTTTTGCTAGCTGTGATAATCGGTGTTTCGGCTATCAATTTTTATCTCTTGATATTTACATCGCAACAAAATCAAGACATTTTACATTCTATTAGTTATGCAAGTGATCTCAAAGTTATAGTTGAAAGAATTGGCAGTACTGCAAATTCCATTGCAAGTGGTAATGAAGCAGATAGGGCAACTTTGGAGCAACAAGTATCTAATTTTGATGATACCTATGCAAGACTTGGGGTGGGTGGAAACATAAACGGACTCAATGTTGTTGCAATCCCGCCTGAGCTTGCCTCTGCATATCAACAAGTTGGTGATGCATGGACACCATACAAGGCAGATGCCGAGAAGATAAAACAAGAAAGCATCTTTGATCCAAAGGTAAGAGATGACTTGACATATGTGCTTGGCAAAAATGGTGATCTGATTTCGCTAACCAATAGTGTTGAAAATGATCTAACACCACTTGACAGAAATTACAACAGGCAAAAAGTAATTGCACTTGAAATGGTAAGCATTGCAAAAGACATTGGAGAAAAAACATTATTGTATTCAATTGGTGAGGGTGGAAATGTCACAGCGTCGCTTACAAAAGACCGACTGCTCTTTGATGCAGATTTGAAAAAACTAGAAAACTTGCCACTAGATAATCCTGCATATGCCACATATGGTATAACCTCCGAGACATTGCCTGCAATTCCACGAGAAAACTCTGATTCTATTAGGCAACTTGACCCCCTCTGGGAGTCTGTCAATCTGAAACTTGTTTACATTGAATCAAATACGTTACTGTCAAAAGACTTTGGAGCATCGCTATCGGAATTAAATTCTCAAAGAAATGTATTGCTTGATGCAACATCTAGTTTTGTAGACTCGTGGAACGGAATGGTTGATTCCCAGTTACACGATAAAGTGGTTATAGTGCAATTGTTTATCATTGCAGATATCATCATCTTTGTAGTCGTTGTATTGTCAATTAGAAAGTCATTGATGCCACTTGGTACTTTGATATCTGCGCTGGGTAGCGTCAAAGAAGGAGTCTATGGACAAAAAATAAACTATACTGCAAAAGATGAGATAGGTGAGCTTGCAGAGACGTTCAACTCCATGTCTTTGACAATCCAGAAAAAAGACGAAGAGTCAAAGAAAATCGAGATTGCAAAAGATGAATTTCTTGCAATGGTTACACATGAACTAAAAACCCCGCTTGTGCCAATACAAGGATACTCTGATATACTATTGGGTGAGCATCTTGGGCCGCTCAATCCCACCCAAAAAGAGCGACTAAAAATTATCAGTTCCAGTGCGACAACTCTGTTGCAGCTAATTTCAGATTTGCTTGATGTACAAAAACTAGAGCTTGGACAGCTTCGAATCAAAAAAGAGAAGAACAATTTACAAAAGACTATAGAAAAAGCAATAGTTGGAATGCAGCCCCAAGCACATGTTGATGAGATATCACTTGACTATTCTCCGAAAAAAGACATCTATGCATATTATGACGACGATCGAGTGA